>JARRKK010000363.1:0-2731 GCA_037388105.1 Ignavibacteriaceae bacterium
CCAAACAAAAATGAATCGATTTTTAATATTGTGAATCAAATATCTATTAGAATTTTAATTAAAAAAGTAACCCGGATAAAAAATATGAAAAATATAACATTAGCTCTGTTTACATTACTATTTTTCGTAATTGCCTGCAGTGATAACAAAACTCAAACATCTGATGATCTTAACTGGACAACCGATTTAGGCAAAGCCATTGAAACAGCAAAAGCAGAAAACAAAGCAGTACTGGTTAACTTCACCGGATCTGATTGGTGCAAGTGGTGTTTTAAACTGAGTGATGAAGTTTTCTCACAGGATGATTTTAAAGAATATGCTGATGAAAACCTTATTCTTGTAAAATTAGATTTCCCTCGCAGCATTCCCCAATCAAGTGCGACAAAAGCTTACAATCAGTCGCTAGCGCAAAAGTATGGTGTTCAGGGATTTCCTACAATATTAATATTCAACTCACAGGGAATACCTGTTGCAAAAACCGGTTATCAGCCGGGCGGAGCTGCTAACTATATTAATCATATTCAATCTTTTCTCTAATGCTATTATAGATATGTCGGATTTTGGTCCGCCTTGGCGGACCGGCATATCTGGTAACTAATTCATTTTTTACTAACACTCCTAAAACTCTTTACAAATCGCTATTTTTAACATCAATATGATATGATTTTAGGATGAAAATGAACGAACAGCAAACTCTATTAAAAAAAGATACTCTGAATACAATAAAAGAAAAATTCTTCTCGGGCAAAGCTGCCTTTGAGCCGGAGGATCTTAAACATCTATACAAACAGTTTGAAGACGAGCTTAATAATGCAGTTAAAAGTAAAACGATTTGTAAAGATACAGAACTGGCAGAATCGTGGCTTGATATATTCAAAGCTGTGTCTGAAGGACATTTTGCCGTACCGGTTATGGCCTCTCTGGATAAAGAACTCTTTTATAACCTCGGTCTCTATCTGCTTTGGGAAATAAAAGAAGATTCCGGGAACCAATTCACAATATTACTTACCCACGAATACCTAAATTTATTCCGGGCTTCTTCCCTTCTAAGAAAAATATACAATGAAGAAAAGTGGGAAGAGCTTGTATATAACTTAATACTTAAAAGTAATTATAATACAAACGTGTTGTTCAATCAGCGGGTTAGGGATTACAGTGAAAAACCATTATTTAAATTAATTAAAGGCAGCACTGTTAAAGAGGTAAAATGGGATGAGGTGAAAATAAATGTAGATGTTTACGCACGTTCGTTTTACAGTTTAATTAAAGGTGAAGAAACAGATTCAATAAAGATTGCCTTCCTTTTAGAAAACAGTCCGCAAATGCCGCTGCTGGATCTTGCCTGCCTGACGCACGGTATGGTAAACATAATGATGCCTGCCAACTCGGTAACCGAACATATTTCATTCATACTAAATGAAACAAAGTCACCGCTTCTCATTCTGCACGATGAGAAACAGCTTGCAAAAGTAAAATCAATAAAAAATGAGCTGGAATATTTAAAGAAAGTTATTTTACTCTACGGCACAAGTTCAGAGGATTGGGTAATCTCGTTTAAAGAATTTCTTGAATCAGGGAAAGGGGTTAGTAAAGATGAGCTGGATGCAATTAAAAAGAAAATCCAGATGAGCTCCCTGGCGACAATAATGTATACTTCGGGCACAACAGGCGAACCCAAGGGAATAATGTTTACCCAGATGAATATTATTTACAAACGTTTTTGCCGTGCAATGGCTCTTCCGGAAATAAGTGATGAAGACAGGTTTCTTGCATTCCTTCCGTTGTTCCACACCTTTGGAAGGTGGCTTGAAATGATGGGAAGCATATTTTGGGGAGCAGAATATTGCTTTATGGAAAATCCTTCGGTAGAAACTATGATAGCAAACATGAAGCTTGTTCACCCAACAATTTTTATAAGTATTCCTAAAAAATGGATGCAGCTTTATGAACAGGTTACTTATAAAGTTGATATCGAAATAGCAGAACAAGAATCTATAAAAAATGCAGTTGAAGAATTGACCGGTGGAAAACTGAAGTGGGGGTTGTCTGCAGCAGGTTATCTGCCACCGGACGTTTTTAGATTCTTTCAGAATTATGGTATTGAATTAATGAGCGGTTTCGGGATGACGGAAGCAACCGGTGGAATAACTATGACTCCTCCGAAGCAATACAAAGAAAATTCATTGGGTAAAGCATTGCCCGGAATTCAAATAAAACTGAATGAAGATGGAGAGATATTAATTAAAGGACCTTATGTGCTTGAAGGTTATTACGGAAAATCGCACGAAGAAGTTTTCGTAGATGACGGATGGCTGCCAACCGGCGATGTGATGAAAATGGATGAGGATGGTTTTATAGAAATAATCGACAGAAAAAAAGAGATATATAAAAACATCAAGGGTGAAACAATAGCTCCGCAAAGAATTGAAAATTTCTTCAGAGAGTTTGAATATGTAAAACAGGTTTTTCTTGTCGGGGATCACCGCGCATTTAACACTGTTCTTATATTTCCGGATTTTGATTCTGAAGACTCTCCGTTGAAGGAAATGAATGACAAAGAAAAACAGGAATATTTCTCTTCACTAATAGTTACAGTTAATAAATTTTTAGCGCCTTTCGAGAGAATACTTGACTTTAGATTAACAGAAAGACCTTTCACAGAAGAAAAGGGTGAGCTAACACCAAAAGGAACATATAAAAGAAGAGTGATCGAACAAAACTTTGATAAAGT
>JARRKK010000364.1:0-3360 GCA_037388105.1 Ignavibacteriaceae bacterium
GCAGCAACAACTGTGGGCTATGGTCCACGGTTCCTCCATTCAACAGGACAGCTGCACAAAGGAGATGCGAGCAACGGAATATTCATACAAATTATAGGAGACCCAAACGAGGATCTCCCCATCCCAGAGGAACCAAAAAGTGATAAAAGCTCAATCTCATTCAGCGTGCTGATAAAAGCACAGGCAATGGGAGACAGGGAAGCATTGATAAAGAACAATAGGCGGGTAATAACAATCGATTTGGGCAAAGATATTAAAAGGGGATTGGAGTTGCTTAAAAATTCTATTCTATAAAAGTAAATAAAACCAATGTTGCAGTTACTCCCTCAATTTATATTGATATAGAACAATATTATTTCTTTTATTTTAACAAGTCTGTGTTTCCTTTGATTCCATATATCTGTGTAATAGGAATAATCACATACAGCATTACGTCATCTTCTCTAAATAGTATTGCAAACAACAGCACAACGTACTACAAATATTATGGTCGACATATTATTTATGGAAATAGTTAAGAAAGGGACATAGAGATTTAAATCCCCGGCGACACAAGTGGCGCAAAAAATGTCAAATAAATTAATACTTTCTTTTCAATTTGAGATAATGATTAAAATAATTAATAAAACAAACTATTAGCAATTTGGCACATCGATTGGCTATGATAAAGCAGAAGGATGAGAATTAGAGTTTAATAAAACTCAATAACCGCACAAACTTTTGGAGATTCAGAACGTTACTCAGTTATAATTTTTCCCCGGCATAGAGCTATTTCATTTCCCTATTTCGCTTCGGATAATAAGATATACTCTAGGAACGGATAAAAATGAGTTATTTATTAGATATTGTAGGTTCATTTATCATCGCCGGGATGGTAGTCATGATCCTTCTGACAGTTAATATAAATCACTCTGCTTCATCAGACGCTATTTTATTTACCACTCTTGAACAACAAAAAGTGACGGATGTTTCGAATTTAATTGAATATGACTTTTACAAATTAGGCTATTGCATTTCAGGTGAGAAAATATCTGTTGCAGATTCTAATGAAATAAAGTTTTACACGGATATTGATAATAACAATTTTAATGATTCGATTCATTACTACTTAGGAGAGACAACTGATTTAAGTTACACCTCTAATCCTAACGATAGACTTTTATACAGAAGACGCAACGATACAGATAGTCTCTCCACTTCAATTCCGGTTGTAGATTTTAATCTTTCATATTTTGATTCTATAGGCAATACTCTCGACTATGCATCATTAACAAGTTCCGTAGGTAGAGAGCTGATTAAATCTATTAAAATTAATATCAAAGTAGAATCTGATGAGATGTATGATGATCATTATCGGGTCTCTGAATGGAAGAAAAAAATATCACCTAAAAATTTAAGGTAGGAGAATGTATTATGGCTAAATATATAATGATTATTGTTTTGGGTGGAATGTTCACATTCGGTCTGAAAAACATCACCTTAAATAGAACATTAAACCAGGGCACTCAAAATTCTGTGGATAAATTTAGCTTGATGCGTGCACAGACTGTAGCTGGTAGTATGACTGATATATTATTAATGCGGATTGCAAATGATAAAACTTATAGAGTCAGTGCCCCGGAGACTGAGGATTTGTTTGACGGAGAGGTGACTTACAGTGTGGAGGACACTTATTTTAACGGCGACAGCCTTATAAAAATAATGGTTTCTTCAAATTATAATGATGTGGTTAAATCTGTTACAGCCTATACAAAAACAATGGAATTTAGTGGCGATACTCTTCCCCCGTCAGTAAAGGCTGCAATTACAACAAACAATCCTGTTGCAACAAACGGAACTATCGTAGTGGATGGAAGAGACCATGATTTAAGCGGCGCATTAATCCCTAACAAAGGCAAAGCGGGGATATGGTCAATTTCAACCATTGACCAATCAGGCAATTCAAAAATAGGTGGAACGGAAAGCTCTATAGATTACGCACCAGCAAAACCGGGCAAACCAGAAATAATAAAGGAAAACCAAATATGGCCTACAGGAATTCTTGATACTCCGGACAAAGTAATGGGAGGAAAAGATGCAGGTTATCCAGAGAACACATTAAAAAATGCAGCCATTACGGGATTTGGGGGAAGTCAATATGTTACAGACCCTGCAGATTTAATATATCCTTTAAAGGGAATAACGTACGTTGAACTGCCATCGGGAGTCGACTGGTTTCCAGCCCGTTTGGATGGGGAAGGTATTTTAATAGTTCATAATTCACATGCCGACGCACTCATAAAAAATACTGATACCGGCTATGTTTTTAAGGGCTTTATAATTGTGGATGATTTTGTTCATATCCACAGTATAATAATCGGATCCGTCTTTGTCCTAACTGAATCTCCCTCAAGTGGAAATGTAATCGGAAATGGTACAGGTAAGGTGTTATATTCAAGGCAAGCTCTGGTAAAAGCTATTGTTGAGGTTGAGGAGCAAATTAAAACTCAATATGGGTTTGCTAAAAAAAGACTTAAAGTAATGCATTGGTACGAGTAAGCAATAGGCAGGGGTGTGTAATTCTTAATAGGAGTTAAATGAAATATTATAATTTGGTCTGGTGTCAGATGTATATTTAAACATTCATTACACGTTTGAACTCCGCACCAATTATTCCGTTTCTGCACACGTCAGAAATCATAAACTCAGCAGAATGTTTTGCCTGGATTACAAGAGCTTCCTTCAAATCGACAGCGCACGAATCTTTTATAGTTTCTATAATTGCTTTCCTTGCTGCTTCCATTCCCGGATTTTCAGGGGCTTGCAAATTGATATCAACCGATAGTTTTTCTAAAGCATTTTCCTGTACGTTTCGCTTTGGTAAACCGTGGTCTTTACCAGTTGCTATCTTCCAAGTTATCTGTAAAGCTTCATTTTGCGAACCAGCAAAATCAATGAGCCATCCAACTGTATCTTTTGCTATTACCTGTTCTCCTTCAAGTAACAGTTTAAGAAGTTTTAACCTATCATCCTTTTTAACTTTCCTGAATGACCAATGACATCCTTCCATACCGGGAACAACCGGCAACGTTACCTCGGGCATTCCCAGTTTAGCATCATCTACTGCAACAAGATAATGACAATGCATTAGCAGTTCTAAAAAACCACCGAGACAACGCTTCCCGTTAATATAACCGACAGAAACCTTAAACTCATTATATAGTCTGCGAGCAGTCTTCGACCATGATTCTGAAATTCTCACACCTTCATCAACATTCTCTAACGCAGGAAAGAAATCGCTTGTATCGGCGCCAACCATCTGGGTTGAAAGGTGAAAGTCTCCGGTAACGATGACATTTTTAATACCTTCAGAAACTATCC
>JARRKK010000365.1:0-4510 GCA_037388105.1 Ignavibacteriaceae bacterium
CTAAAGGATATCGTCCTGAGAGTATTGAAGGATTGCATCCGGAACTAAACGTGCGCCGTTGGTGAAAAGATTCATTAATTTTTCTTTAGATTGGAAGTTTAAACTAAATCATAAATATAAATTTAGAGAATAAGAGTATGTTATACCGAAAATTGGGGAAAACTGACACAGAAATTTCGGCAATTGGTTTGGGTTTGATGGGAATGTCTGACCTATATGCCGGTGGAAGATCGAATGACAAGGGAAGTATTAAAACAATAATAAGAGCAGTTGAACTTGGAATAAATTTATTCGACAGCGGAGATTATTATGGAATGGGTCATAATGAAGAGCTCATTCGCGAAGCAAAGAAAAATTTACCCCGCGATAAGTTTTTTATATCTGTCAAGTTTGGCGCGATTAGAAATCACGACGGCAACTGGCTTGGATTCGATACACGTCCGATATTAATAAGAAATTATTTGAGTTATAGTTTACACAGGTTGGGCGTTGATTATATAGATTTGTATTACCCCGGAAGAATTGACCCAAACGTTCCTGTTGAAGAAACAGTCGGAACCCTTGGTGAACTGGTTAAAGAAGGCAAGATACGGTTTGCAGGATTATCGGAAGCCGGACCGGATACTCTAAGACGTGCTCATAAAGTTTATCCTATCTCAATGCTGCAGACAGAATATAGCTTATGGACCCGCGAGCCCGAAACCGACGTTCTTCCGGTTTGTCGTGAGCTGGGTATAAGTCTTGTAGCTTACTCGCCTCTTGGTAGAGGATTTTTAACCGGGGCTTATAAAACTCCTGCAGATATTCCCGGGGATTTCAGGAAACTTCTTCCGCGTTTCCAGGGAGGAAATTTTGAAAAGAATAAAAAGCTGGTTGATAAAATTTCGGAACTTGCAAAAGAGAAAAACGCAACTCCTTCTCAGATAGCCATTGCCTGGCTACTTGCACAGGGTAAAGATATCATCCCGATTCCCGGCACAAAACGAATCGACCGCCTTGAAGAAAACATTAAAGCTCTTGATATTAGCCTGAGTAAAGACGACCTGAATAAGATTAATGAGTTAGTACCCGTTGGTGCTGCAGCGGGGACAAGATATCCTGCACCAATTATGCATACTGTTAATAAATAAAAAAATCCAATTATCCTGACTCGATGTAGGATCGGAGTGTAACTCAGGATTTAAGTGTAACTTCCCCTATTATTCTAGTCAAAACTTGTCTACCTCTGGCGGGCATCGGAAATCGCAAAGAATCCATCGTTAACTAAAATATATTAAAAAAGAAGCAGTGGGTTTGATGTATTACTACGCACTCCCTCTTACAATTACACCAGAGCTTCATAATGCAGGAACAAATTTATCACCGTATTGTAAGATAATTACTTATGAAAACACGCACTCAAAAAGTTTTGATGTTTGTAACTGGTATTTAGATGTTATACAACTGAAGAACAAACTTAATAAATTAAATAAATGAAAAATTTTCGTGTAATAATTTTATTTATTGTTCTATTCTGCACTTTCATTTTCATTTTGATTCTGATAAACAAATCTTCAGATGAATATGTTTATGGGCATTCTTACAGACAGAATCTTCTGGTTAATGCAGTAAGACTTCATAAGTACGGAATAACCGGTAAAAATGTAAACATTGGGATAATTGATGCGGGTTTCTATAAGCACCATCCCGTCTTTAAGCAAACGAAAATAATTAAGGAATATGATTTCGTTACTAATGAAGCTAACACGGAAAATTTTAATCATCTTAAAGGTATGGATCACGGGACTAACGTATTCTCAGTTGTGGGCGGCTACCAGGTTAATGAGCTTATAGGAATTGCTTACGGTGCAAATTTTATATTGGCCAGGACGGACATCTCGACAGATAGATTACAAGAAGAAGAACTAAACGCAGTGAAGGCATCAAGATGGATGTTTGAATCAGGAGTTCAGATTATCACAACATCTCTAAGCTTTAATAAGTTTGATTACGCTGATTATTACAGTCCCTCTCAAATGGATGGAAAAACTACGCTGATAACAAAAACTGCCGATAGTTTGGTAAATAAAGGTATAATTTATTTCGCTTCTGCCGGAAATAATTATGAGAACAACTGGCGTATAATTGAAGCTCCTGCAGATGGATTTGGTGTACTCGCTGTCGGCTCAGTTGATAAATATCTAATTCATTCTTTTTTCAGTTCCTGCGGACCGACAGCTGATGGAAGGATCAAGCCCGACATCGTTACACCCGGTGAAGGAGTCTGGAATGCAAATCACCTTCCGAAGTTAAAACCAGAGTTCAGCTGGAACCACGGGACATCACTGGCTGCACCAATAGCCGCAGGGATTGCTGCGCTTGTCTTGTCTGCTCATCCCGAACTTACAAACAGGCAGGTTATTGAAGCCATAAAAAACACATCATCAAAATCTGATAATCCTGATAATCTTCTCGGTTGGGGTATTCCTGACGCAGAAAAAGCTGTCACTTATTTTGGTCCGGCATTTTCTAATACCCCCGAAGTATCAATGAGTTCAGACAGGTTTGAAATAAATTCTTTCGTTTTTAGCTCTTATGGTCTTGATAAATCAACCATTTCGTTACATTTATTAACAGGTGAATCAAATGAAAAGATTTATAAAATGACGGAAACTGATGAAAATTTTTGGTTTTCTGTTATTCACTCAATTTATAACCGCGGGTACAATATAATCTGCAACAATATTCAGAACTGATTTTTCATGCTCATCAGCAATAGCCCAGTCCAACTGCCAATCAGCTGTAGTCACAACAATCAGGTTCAGATCCGGAAAGTTTATAACAAACTGACCGCCGTATCCTATTGCAAGAAAGGTCTTGTGGGTTTTTATTTCTCCAAGCCACCACAGGTAACCGTAGCCATAATTATCCAGGTCCCCCCAGCTAAAATTGATGAAATTAGTGTAATCCGTTAAAGATTCTTCAATCCACCCTGATGATATGATTTGATTTCCGTCCAGTTTTCCGTTATTCATATAGAGGTAACCCAGTTTTGCCATATCTCTTGGAATAAAATGCATACTGTTCCCGCCGAAGAAATATCCCTGCGGATCCTGCCACCATTCGGTACAATTTATATTCAGCTTATCCAGTAAATATTTTTTAGCGAATTCCATTGTGCTCATTCCGCTTGTTTTGGTGATGATTGCAGATACCAAATGAGTTTCAAAAGTATTGTAACGGAATCTTGTTCCCGGATCGTAAAGTAAGGGAAGCTCTATTGTGGTTTTAATCCAGTTGGAGCTGTTATATATATAAAAGTAATTATTTTCTTCATGATCGATCCCCATACGCATCATAAGCAGATGTCTTATTGTTATATCAAACTTTCTCGGATCAATGGATTGATAAATATATTCCGGAAAGTAATCCAGCATTTTCACCTCAAGGCTGTCTAAATACTCTTCTTTTAGTGCTATCCCTGTCATAGCCGATAAAAATGATTTTGAAACCGACATAACATTATGCGGGGTTTCCTTACTAAATCCATTAAAATATTCTTCCGTAACAATGTATCCGTTCCTTATAACAAGTATGCAATCAACATATCCTCTTTCTTTTCCCTGCTCAATTGCCTGTTGAAGCATCTGCGAATCCATTCCCTGCTCTTCCGGTGTTGAGGTTAACCAGTTGTCCCTTGTTTTTTCTGGTTCTAGGGAGGTTTCACCACAAGAAGAAAGAACCAGAAATGCGGAAAATATTAAACATTTAAAAAATCTTGTAAAAGATTTCATCTTTAGCCAATGCTCTATTCAGGTTTATCCATTAACAGAATTCCGGAATCCAACTAAGATTAATTTATCTGTAATGAACAGTAAATCAAACCAATTATTTAATATTCATTATATAATTATAACAAACTGTCAAAAGTATTTCTTCGATGAACCTGCCAAATTTAAACGAAAACGGATCAGACTGTGAATTATCATAAGAATATCACAACAAAAAAATTATACTCCCGTGATTTTTTTGTTACACTCATCTTTTAAGTTGGCATATCAATCATTTTATAAACAAAAGGAGATATGCCATGCTAAAAAAACTGATGTTCCTGTCAGCTTTCTTACTCATTCTGATTGTTTTGGCCGGATGCCAGGATAATCAAGCCCCGATCACCGGGCCAGATACCGATGTTACCGGTGATGCTTCGACACTCTTAAAGGGTGGTCATAATTCTGCTGCCGTTTATACACTTTCCAATTCCGCTGCTGGTAATGAAGTAATATTGTTTACAAGAAACGGCCAAGGTTATCTGTCTCCTGCAGGCTCATACTCAACCGGTGGGCTGGGAACAGGTAGTGGTTTAGGATCACAAGGTGCAGTGGTTCTTTCCGGCAAATTTTTATTTGCAGTAAACGCCGGCAGTGATGAGGTTTCTGTTTTAGGGATACATGGAAATCATCTAACTCTAACTGATAAAGTTTCTTCCGGTGGTACTAAGCCGATAAGTTTGACCGTTCACAGAAACCTG
>JARRKK010000366.1:0-2657 GCA_037388105.1 Ignavibacteriaceae bacterium
CTTGCAATAGCTAAATTTATAACGGAAATTCATAAAGGTGAAATTTCTGTGAAATCTCATGTTGGAGAAGGCTCAACATTCATTGTTAAGCTACCAATAGCCACTTAATCCCCAGCTTAATAACAACTTCAGAATTATTTTATTTTAACTTTTTAATTTGTAACCGATTTAATGAATGAATGCTTATCCTGTTTGAAATCTCTCCCGGATAAATTCAGATAGTGGGTTCAATATTCATTTTCCTGGTTGGATATCATCTTTTAAATTGAAGAACCTCAAAAATGTAGCGCCCTGAAGAACTGAAGGGTACGGATTTTAGTGAAACTGTTTGTATACCTTTAACACCTCTTAGTCATCACATTTGAGTTAGTCTGGGAACTATTTCAGTTGCTTTAATACATTCTGCACAAACTAAAGTTTTAATAAATGAATTAATCGTTGTGATGAGTTTTTCATTTATCTGTCGAATTACCTTACCTAGCATTTATCTCAGCAGATCAATATGTCCGTTCTTTAAACAATCGTTGATAATAGTTATTACAGGATTAATAATAGGATTAGAGTGAACATTCATAGCTGTTCAGATGCCGATTATCGGGATAAAATATGTTGTAAACCAAATTTCATAAAATCTTCATAATTGAATTTTATTATTGGGATGAAAGCAATTAAAATATTAGAATGAATAACGAAACAGACAATTTAGTTGAATCCAGTAAAGTAAACGATCTACTTGAAAGGCTTGACTCAAGTTTTGAGGGATTAACAGCTGTAGCAGCTGAAAAAAGACTTAAAAAACGTGGATTTAATGAAATCATAGAGAAAAAAGCAAATCCGATTTTGAACTTCCTTTCTTACTTCTGGGGTCCGATTCCTGTAATGATTGAAATTGCGGCTATACTTTCACTTCTCATTAGACATTATACGGACTTTTTCATAATCCTTGTTTTACTCTTAATGAATATATTAATCAGTTTTTGGCACAATAGTAAGGCTTCAAATGCAATTGAAATGCTAAAGAAAAAGCTTTCACCTTACGCCAGAGTTAAACGGGATAATGATTGGAAAACTATTCCCTCCAGAGAACTTGTTATTGGTGATGTAATCAGGTTGAGGTTAGGAGACATAGTTCCCGCCGATGTAAAAATCATAGATGGTGATTATTTGGAATGTGATGAATCAGCACTTACTGGTGAATCTATGTCGGTGATAAAAAAACTATGGGATGCAGCATATTCAGGATCCGTCGTTGTTAGGGGCGAGTGCAATGCGGTTGTAACTGCAACAGCTTCTAACACTTACTTTGGTAAAACTGCAAAACTTGTGGAACAAAAGGATACAAAAAGTCATTTTGAAAAAGCAGTTATCAGAATTGGTAATTTCTTAATAGTAATGGCTCTATTGCTTGTTGCAATAATAATAATTGTTTCCCTATTCCGGCATGATAACCTTCTCGAGACTCTTCGTTTTGCTATGATTCTAACAGTCGCCTCAATACCGGTAGCTCTGCCGGCCGTTTTAACAATAACTATGGCCATCGGGGCAATTAAATTAACCAAAAGAGGTGCAATTGTAAGTAAACTTGCCTCGATTGAAGAACTGGCCGGGATGGATATTTTGTGTTCAGATAAGACAGGAACACTTACAAAAAACCAGCTAACTATTGGCGAACCGGTGTCTACAGGTGAATTTGATGTTAATGAAGTTATTCTATATGCAGCACTAGCATCAAAAAAAGAAGATAATGATCAGATAGACAATGCAATTCTTAACAAGCTGGATGAAAATAAGTTATTAAAAGAAAACATAAAGTCTTTTAATAAGTTAAAATTTACTCCGTTCGACCCAGTTGTTAAAAGAGCGGAAGCTACCGTTCAGGATAGATCTGGTAATATTATAAAAATTACTAAAGGAGCAACGCAAGTCATTATTGAATTGTGTAAAGATGAGATTAATAATGAAAAAGATTATGAAAAAAAGATTAATGAGTTTGCAAAGATGGGATATAGGGTAATTGGGGTTGCAAGTTCATATAATGAAAAGGGATGGAGTTTAGTTGGCTTCATACCATTGTATGACCCACCAAGGGATGATGCAAAAGAGACCATAAAAGAAGCTCAGGAATCTGGTATTGATGTGAAAATGATTACAGGGGATAACCTTGCAATTGCTCGTCAGATTTCTTCGAAGTTAGGTCTTAAATCAAATATTCTTTCTTCGAAAAATATCAAGGACAAAGATGTACGCATAGTTGAAGAAGAGATTGAAAAAGCAGACGGGTTTGCTGAAGTCTTCCCGGAGCACAAATTTATGATCGTTAAAGAATTTCAAAAATTAAATCATATAGTTGGAATGACCGGAGATGGTGTAAATGATGCACCGGCTTTAAAAAAGGCTGATTGTGGAATTGCAGTGGCAGGCGCAACTGATGCTGCAAAATCTGCGGCTTCAATAGTTTTAACTGAGGCGGGAATATCTACTATAATTGATGCTTTGAAGGAAAGTAGAAAAATATTTCAACGAATGAAAAGTTATTCAATTTATCGTATTGCTGAAACTGTTCGTGTTTTATTTTTTATAGCTCTTTCAATTCTTGCTTTTAATTTTTATCCGGTTACTGCCGTAATGATTGTACTGCTGGCATTGTTGAATGATGC
>JARRKK010000367.1:0-2645 GCA_037388105.1 Ignavibacteriaceae bacterium
AGCAAGAATACCGCGATGATGCGGCATATCAGGTATTCGAAATTTATGAAACAATATCACTTCATTGTAAACCGTTTCTATTCCAATCCAAAACTTTTCATCAAACTGCAAACCTTTAAATATATTTTTCCCATTATTAATATTAAGGCAGTTAAAGTATGCTTGTTTTTTATCGATGTTCCTTTCTTCGATTATTAGTTTATCATTATCTGTTGGTATCAGTCTGAATATCTGACGATTATTGTTATGGACATATTTCTTTTTAAGCTTCATTTATCAAATCGTTGGTTTAAACTCTGCTGTGAAATGTCTCAACATCGGTGCTTCATATGTGATTTTATATCCTCTAAGTTTATTACGGTTATTAAACACTTCAAGGATGATTTCAATAAGATAATCGATGTGACTTTGTGTGTAAACCCTTCTGGGTATGGCCATTCTAACAAGTTCCATAATTGACGGAATTAATTTTCCTTTTTTATCATACTTACCAAACATCACACTGCCGATTTCAACTGCACGAATACCACCTTCCAAATACAATTCACAAACTATTGATTGACCCGGATATTGTTCCACCGGAATATTTGGAAGAAATCTTTTGGCATCAATATAAATTGCATGTCCTCCGGGTGGTTCGATGATAGGCACTCCTGCTTCGACCAATTTATTACCGAGATATTCCACACTCTTTATTCTATACTCAAGATAATGCACATCAACCACCTCTTCTAATCCTTGTGCAACAGCTTCCAGATCGCGACCTGATAACCCACCATAAGTTGGAAAACCTTCGGTTACAATCAGGAGATTTCTACACTTCATCGCAAGTTCTTCATCATTCAATGCAAGAAATCCACCAATATTAACAAGTGCATCTTTCTTTGCACTCATCGTTGCGCCATCTGCATAAGAGAACATTTCCTGTACTATTTCCAATGCTGATTTATCCTGATAACCCTGCTCACGTTTCTTTATAAAATAAGCATTCTCTGCAAAGCGGCAGGCATCCAGAAATAAAGGAATATTATTTTTTGAGCAAAGTTCCTTCACTTCTCGAATATTCTGCATTGAAACAGGTTGTCCCCCGCCAGAATTATTAGTTACAGTAAGAAAACATAGCGGGATATTTTCAGCACCTTTTTCTTTGATAAATAACTCAAGCTTTTTAATATCCATATTGCCCTTAAAGTCTGCTCGTTTTTGTGTATTCATACCTGCCTCGGTTAAAAGGTCTTCCGCGATCGAACCTGTGAATTCAATATTTGCCCGGGTAGTATCAAAATGTGTGTTATTAGGAAAATATTTTCCGGGTCCTCCAACAATCGAGAAAAGGATTTTTTCTGCAGCCCTTCCCTGATGAGTAGGTATGATGTACTTCATATTAGTAATGTTGTTTACAGCTTTCTCAAATTTGTAAAAGCTTCTTGAACCCGCATATGATTCGTCTCCTTCCATTACACCAGCCCATTGTTTTGCACTCATCGCCGCTGTACCGCTGTCCGTAAGTAAATCTATCAGCACATCATCAGCATGCAGTTTGAACGGATTATACCCGGCATTTTTCAGTAGAATCTCTCGTTCTTCGCGTGTAGTAAATCTTATCGGCTCGACAGATTTAATTTTGAAAGGTTCTATAATAGTTTTTGGATTCATAATTTTATTCCGGTCTGATAAAATATTGTCTCATTAAATCAATAATCAAATTTAATAAATGATAAAGGACTTTTCTTGATGAATCTGCCATCAAAGTTAATTCTTGTTAAATGTAAGATTTTTATTGCCTTTTGAGATAAGTATGGATAATTTTTGTTATCCTTTTTAAATAATCCAGAATAGGAGGGCATTCATGGATACTTCAGATACAAACCAAAACGACGAACAGCTAAACAGTAGTGATCCAGAAGTTATTAATAATGAGGAACTTAGTCATTCGGATAAAATGATCGGGATCTTTACTGAACCTGCTAAAACATTTGATAATGTTTCCAAGTTTCCACCGAGAACAAAAGATTGGATACTGCCACTTATAATCTTACTTGCACTTGTATCAATTACTCAAATTATTTTAATGCAGAATAGTGAGATAAAATTTCAGGCAAAGCAAAAGCAAATGGTAAAGATTCAGGAACAATTTGATGCGGCTGTTGAAAAAGGACAGATGACAAGAGAACAGGCAAATCAGCAAATGGATAGAATTAGTGATCAGATAGATCAGGGTACTGATCCGGTAAGATTGATAATTCAAACCGTTAGCATTTTTATTGTTGGATTTATCATATTCCTCATCTTTGCAGCTATTCATTTAATGCTCTCAAAACTTGTATTGAAAGGCGAAGGATCGTATTCTTCTGCACTTGTTTCCAATGGATTAGCCGCATACATTGGTATGCTGCATGTAATTATAGCCGCAGTGTTATCGTTAGCTTTTAGCCGATTGATGAACGATGTAAATGTGGCAACATTAATTCAAGCAGATAAATTTTCAGTAGTGGGCTTTATTTTAGGTAAGCTTGATGTTTTTTCAATCTGGGCATATATCGTAATTGGTATTGGACTTTCGAAAATGTTTTAGCAGGTTCAGTAAAGATCCCGATCATTTTATCCGAATGACTAAGTTCCTCATTATTAATAACTTCTGGATC
>JARRKK010000368.1:0-2640 GCA_037388105.1 Ignavibacteriaceae bacterium
TGTAAGTTTACCGTTAACATTTTTAACTGTAACACTAAGATTGGAAGGGACATTTATGGTATAGTTTATATAGTAGCTTCTGCCGTTTGAAAATTTTGGTTGATCAGTTTTAACAACCAATTCATTATGCATTTCATCTATTTGTACACTTACAGATCCTAGATGGTTTACGGCATCCTGAAAAAGATCTGAGCTGACAACTTTTTCTCCGGATATCGTAACCAGATTGGTTCCTGAAACAGACTGAACATCAACAGAACCATTGATTCCTTCTAATCTGAAAGCACTTTGACTAGTCAAATCAACTGTATATAAAAATGGCTTGCGTGCTTTATATTTATAGTCGATAATAACCCCGGCACCTTGAATATCTGTGTCAGGATCAACTATAACGTCTGAGCAGCCGGAAATTAATATCGACGTGATCATTGCTACAAGTAATACGAATAATGATTTTATTTTAGGTCTCATTGGATAGCCTCTTATTTTAAGTTATACATATTGCTTTTTGATGAATCCTCTAATAAGGCTTTCATTTTCATTTCTAAAAACTCAAAAGATGCAGTACCAAACAACTGGTCTTCTATTTTACCCTGGTTGAATAAGAGAATCTTTGGTAATACATCTGAATCAAATTTCAATTCCAGATTTTCTGAGTCTTCATTTTCTACATTTACAAATCTGATCTTACCCGCAAATTCATTAGCTAACTTTTCAATTATTGGTATCATTATTTGGCAGGAGCCACACCAATCTGCGTTTATGATAATTACAATTGGCTCCTCACTTTTCCTAAGGAAGAATTCAAATTCTTTTTTACTCCCGAATTTTTTGTTTGAACTACTGTTCATATTTGTTTGGTAATGAATTTCGTTTTTAACTTCGAAATCCGATAGCCAATTGATGTACCAATCAGAATTGACGATGTCTGAAGGTGTTGCAAGACCTTGTTTTTTAATGAGTTACGAGGCGGGATAGAATTTATTTTTAATCTGAGAAATTATGCAGAGATTTATGAGATATCAAAAATTTATGATATGTCATAAATTATTTTGGTTTTTGAATGCCGAGTTTCTTCATCCTTGATACTAATGTTTGAGGATTAATATCTAAAACACTTGCTGCTCCTTTTTCACCACTAACTTTCCATTGAGTCATTTCCAGAATTTCGAGTATGTACTTTCTTTCCATATCTTCTAGAGGAAGGATTTCAGTATTGTTTGATGGAGAATTTGATTTTGACAGCCAATCACCTAAAATAAGTTTATTTCCTGAACTGGTGATTACTGCTCTTTCAATGATATTTTCAAGTTCTCTAATATTTCCTGGCCAGGAATAGCGACACAATTTTTCCATAACTTCCTGGGTAATTATCTCTACTTTTTTCCCGGTCTTAGTATTGTATTTCTTTAAAAAATGTTTTACTAACAAAGGAATGTCTTCTTTTCTTTCTTTGAGAGGTGGTATTTGAATTGGAAATACATTTAACCGATAAAATAAATCTTCTCGGAAGGAACCATCCGAAATCTCATTTTCAAGATTTCTGTTTGTTGCGGCTATAACGCGAACATCTACCTTAATCGTTTTAGGATTACCTAATCGTTCGAATTCACCTTCCTGTAAAATCCTGAGAAGCTTTGTTTGTAATACCATGGGAAGTTCACCAATTTCATCCAGGAATATTGTTCCGCTATTAGCCAATTCAAATCGTCCTATCTGCATTGAAGTTGCACCTGTAAACGCACCTTTTTCGTGCCCAAACAATTCACTTTCAATCAGATTCTCCGGAAGGGTCGCACAATTTACTTTTACCAGGGGCCTGTCAGATCTTTTACTGATATTATGAATCGCACGTGCAAGCAGTTCTTTCCCGGTTCCGGTTTCTCCAAGAATGAGAACTGTAGAATCAGTTGCAGCAACTTGCTCAACACTGCGAAGAACTTTATTAAACTTATCGCTTGTGCTTATTATATTTTCAAAATTATGTTCAACTTTTAATTCACTTTGCAAATAAATATTTTCTTCCAGCAGCCGGTTTTTCAATATCTCAACCTCATCCAGTGCACTTTTTAATTTTTTGGCAGCTTCAGTTCTTTCTGCAACACGTTCTTCCAGCTGTTTTCTATTTTTCTCAAGATGTTTAATTCTTATCCTATAAGCCATATAGAGGACCAATAGAATAATTATAAAAGCAACAATTCTAAACCATGCTGTTTCCCAATACGGTGGGATAATAATAATATTCAGCTTAGCAGGATCTTTACTATCAACTCCATCACTGCTTTTCGCTTCAACAAAAAATGTATACTCACCAGGTGGTAGGTTTGTATAATTCGCAAATCTGTGAGTTCCCGCTTCTCGCCAATGCTTATCATAGTTTTGCAGTTGATATTTATAAGTTATTTCTTCAGACCTGCTATAATGCAATGCTACGTATTCAAGCGTTATATCATTTTGATCATATGCAAACACAATTTCTTTTGCAAGATTTGTACTGGACTTCAATGGGGAATCAACTCCGATAGGTAAAGACTTATCAAATAATTTAATATCCGATATAACAATCTGGGGAGGAAAGGGATTATCAATCAGCTCTTCGGGATTGAACCTGTTAAAACCGTTAATACCACCAAAGTACAT
>JARRKK010000369.1:0-2623 GCA_037388105.1 Ignavibacteriaceae bacterium
GTGTAGTTGCCACATTAAAAGGGTCCGCTGATATTGGGAGTGCCTCTATTAAAGTAATTAAGGATACAACAGTAAATACAGTTAAAGGTGCAGGTGAATTAATTGAAACAGGCATTCACGTTCCCGCATCCATTATTAATGGTGCTATCAAAGGTGTTTCTGAATTGGGTGTTACTGTTGTAAAATCAGTTAAAGGAATAGTCAATGGCGCAATCCAGGGTTCGATGGAATCCGGTATAACTCAGAAAGATGCTGTGGGGGGAACGGTTGCTCAGGCAGTATTAAGCGCTAAAGAACTTGGGCTAAATGTTGCTGACGTGGCTGTTGAAGCTGTAAAGGGTGCGGTTGATGGTGTGAAACAGGTTGGAGGAGACACTTTATCAGCAACCAAAAATGCTGTAGTTGCTGCTATGGATGCTGCAACAGAGATTGGCGATGAAACATTAAAATCAGTTAAAACTGCTCTCCACGAAAGTGTGGATGGCGCCAAGGACGTTCTTGACGAAATAAAAAAGTAAGTTGCTGATTCTGATTTATTGAATACCCTAAAATTTAGTGGTTATAAATATGGAAATATCTTTGTAGGATATTAGTTAGAATTTTTATAACAAACCGATAATGAATACCCGAATCTTCATGAGGTGTTATTCAGGTTTCTCTCTTAGATATAATTATTTAATTTTCAATCGGCCCGGGTTTGCGCTTACGGGCGGCTTCCTGTAAATCGACAATTACATCAGTTTCATCAACAATCTCGCTGCCCAAAATTGTTTCCAACAAATCTTCTAAAGTGATCAATCCGTCAACACCACCAAATTCATCGGTGACTACTGCAATATGTTTGCGATGTTTTAAAAAGTTTGTTAACATTGTCAGACAATTGATATCATCCGGAACATGAGTAATCTGGCGGACAATAGATTTGAGTGTACATTCTGGTTTATTTTTAATTCCAACAAAGTTAAAGTCGTGTGTTACAACATAACCAACGATGTTTTCTTTTTCACCTTCATAAATTGGAATACGAGTAAACCCCCTGCCACTAATTGATTGAGATGCCTTTTCTATTGTCATCGTCGCTGGTAGAGAAAACATCATAGTGCGAGGTGTCATAATTTCCTTGACCAGCCTTTCCTCCAGGTTAATAATATTAAATACCATTTGGCTTTCTCCCTTGGATATTTCCCCCTCGTGTGCCCCTAATTTAACCAACGCAATAATTTCATCTTCGGTGATAGTAGCTATTTTTTGCTGATGTGTCATTAATCGGGTAATTTTCTCTGTAACAAAGATAGCGGGAAGTAAAGCAGTTTTCATTAGTTGTAGTGGATAGACAATATATGGCCAGATACTTCTCCAATGAACTGCTCCAATCGTCTTTGGAATAATCTCAGATAAAAATAGAATAGCAATCGTAAAGAGAATAGAAAACAAAGCAATCATAGAACTACCTAGCACATCGGCAGCGTACATACCTGCAATTGTAGCACCAGCAGTGTTTGCTATGGTGTTTAATATTAGAATTGCTGCAATCGGTTGGGAAATACTCTTTTTCATTGCCAAAAATTGAGCGGCTAGTCTCCCTCTTTTGGCCTGGGTTTTGGCTGCCTCAAGAGTAGCTGGACGCGTAGAATATAATACTGCTTCGTAGAGGGAACAGCTTGCCGATACAAACAACGTAACAAATACAATAACAAGTAAAATGGTCATAATTCAATCCTAATAATAAATTATATAAAAAATTAAAATCTTCATGTCGTTAACTGAAAATGAAATTCTAATTTGGAATTTGAGGATTCTCAACTAGAGAGATAGAAACCCTTTCCACAATAGTTCCAGCTAGCTAAATAACTAGTGTGGTCTCCTTACAAGTAAATTATAATTTACTTTCAACACTCCTATTATTATAAATATATGAAATATTATATTGTAATTCTATTTGATCAATATAAACTCATAGGTGAAAAAATTGAATAAGATTAAATCATTCTTAAAAACTACGATGCTCGGTGGAGTTCTGGTGGTACTTCCAATTGTAATTTTAATCCTTGTTTTCAAATGGCTTTATGAATTTGTTGCAGATAAAATAAAACCATTAACCTATTTATTGTCAGAAACAGTAAAATTGCAAGAATTCGTGGCATCAGCTTTGGCATTAATATTAATTCTTCTTACCTTCTTTCTTGTAGGCCTTCTTGTAAAAACCAGATTAGGACGTTTCTCAATTGAAAAATTGGAGACTAAATTTCTTTCAAAACTTCCATTATATAAATTTATAAAGGAAACAATTCTTCAGTTAGTCAGCAATGAAAAGAATTTATTTAAAAATGTTGCATTAGTAAAACTCTTTGGAAATGAAACCCGTGTTACTGCTTTTATCACAGATGAGCATGATGATGGATCTTATACAGTATTTGTTCCATCAGGTCCAGCACCTACTGCTGGATTTATCTATCATTTAACGCGTAATAATGTTCAAATAGTAAACTATCCCATCGATAAAGCAATGAGAACAATATTTAGTGTTGGTCTGGGATCTAAAGAGTTATTAGGCTTACTAAATAGTGAGGATGATAAAAAATAGAATATCATTTCTCTTCCGAGCAAATGATTAGCATTGTTT
>JARRKK010000370.1:0-4674 GCA_037388105.1 Ignavibacteriaceae bacterium
AATCTATTTGGAATTACATCTTCTCAGGAATAATTGAAGTCGAAGGTGAGATTAATGGATTGAAACTGCTAACGCAATTTAGAGAAAGGCTAAGATCATCAGATGATTTCCCAGACAAAGAGTTAACCGAGTTCAAGCTTGATCTATTTATTCAACAACTTGAGAAAAATCTATACATACCGAAATCACTATTCTTCGCTATTAAAAGATTTCACCGCTGGTTTAAATTAAACGAAGAAGCTGCTTTTACTGCACAAGCAGAGATGCTTTACGAATTATATGAAACATACCAACTATTCAAACTTGAAGAATCTTACCATTCCACAAGAACAACGTTCTTTTTAGAAACTGCCTTTATTGATTCGGATATAAAATTCAAAAACTCACTAAGAGAGATAGCATCTAAACAACACACAGGCGAGCTGACAAAAGATGTTTCATTAAAATTGATTTCGGGTTTGCAGACTCAGTTCAAGTTAACTGAAAAGGAAAAATTCTTCCTGGCAAGATTAAATTATCCATATTTAAAACCTACCGACTCTGCAACATTGCTTAAAGTGGGAAGCGAAAACGAAATTGCATCAAATTTAGTCGTGCAGTTCTCCGATAATGATAATAATCCATTCTTTATAAGGAATCCAACTTCACCGAAAGAAATATCACGATTACATCAATTGTTTTTTGATTCTAACTTACTCGTACATTTTCGTGCAGAACATCATTTCCTCGTAGCTCTTTCAGAACGTGGTTTTATTATTGGAGGTTTGTATTATGTTAGAACAAATGAAGATTCTGCACATATGGAAAAAATCGTTGTTTCTAACCGCTACCGCAGAAAAGGAATTAGTGAGGCATTAATGAGTGAGTTATTTAATAGACTGAGGAATGAACATGTAAAACATGTTACAACGGGATTCTTCAGACCGGAATATTTTTACAAGTTTGGATTTAAGATAGAGCGGAAATACTCTGGTATGGTAAAAAATTTATTGGATAATGATGGAAAAAAGTGATATAATGACTCCCCATTTATTTGGAGATTAATTAGCATGTTATTATATCTTAAATAACTGCTTTTTATAGAATTTTAGGAGGTGAGGTGAAAAGAGAAATACATAAATGGTGGAGTCCGAATTTAAATAAAGACATGGAAATAGCGGTTTACGGTCACTATGGTTTTGCGTTATTAATGTTTCCCACTGCTGCTGCAGACTATCTCGAATATGAAAGATTTCAACTAATTGATGCAATAGCTCCGTTTATCGATGATGGAAAGATTAAGGTATTCTCAGTTAATAGCATCAATAATGAAAGCTGGTTAAACAGAAATATGCATCCTTCACATAAGGCCATCAGACATCAGCAATATAACCAGTACGTTACTGATGAAGTGGCTCCATTCATTCGAAGCCATTGTTCATCGGAAGTTCCAATTGTAACAACAGGTGCTTCGCTTGGTGCTTTGCATTCAGCAAATATATTTCTACGAAGACCTGATATTTTCAGCGGTACAATTGGTATGAGCGGAAGTTATGATCTAAAAACATACTCCGACGGATATTATGATGATAATTGTTATTTCAACTCTCCTATGGATTATTTGCCTCACTGGAACGATGAAAATATTCTGAATATGTTGAGACATAAAAGTATTATTATTGCCAGCGGACAAGGATCCTATGAGGATCCGGATGCATCAAGAAAATTCTCTGACGTTCTTAACTCTAAAGGAATTCAGCATTGGCTTGATTTATGGGGATACGATATGTCGCATGACTGGCCAACCTGGCGACAGATGCTTCCATATTTTCTAAACAATATTAATTATTAATAATTAGGGGATTCTATTATCCCGAATGAACTGGAAGGAATTTTTTAATAGCCGAAAAATTGAAATTATCCTGACTGTTGTATTTCTAGTAATTATCCTAATTGTTTTATCAAATTTTCTGGAATATATAGAGCAACGGAACGGGGTAATCTTACCTGATCCCATCCTTAATATTTTTAATCCAATAGATCTTACATGGTTGATTTTTGGATTGATTTATGCTTCAATTATTATAGCAATAATAGATTTGACAAAAGAACCAAATCAACTACTTTTAGCAATTCAGAGTTACTCACTGCTGATAATGTTTAGGTTAATGGTAATGTATGTAACTCCGCTAAATGCTCCTGCAAAATTGCTTTTTCTTAACGATCCGGTTGTTCAATTTTTTGGAAGCGGACAGATATTAACAAAAGATCTATTCTTTTCCGGTCATACTGCAACACTGTTTCTGCTTTTTTTAATCGTGAATAAAAGAATTTTAAAAATATTTTTCCTTTTCAGCACAATAATTATTGGTGCAGCAGTTATTTTACAGCACGTTCACTATACAGTAGATGTATTAACAGCGCCATTTTTTAGTTATTCAGCTTACAGGATAGTTAGTATAATAAATGAATTTATTCCTGTTAACGGTTCAGTTCACGGGAAAGATTAATTAATGATATCAGAAGACCTAACATCATGGAAGAAACAAAACAGTTAACAGAAGTGTCAAATTCCATTTCGAAATGGTTTGCAACAGATGATTCCCATTCATTAATTCCTAATGGCGAATTAGCAAACTTTTTTCTGGCAAAAACAAGGAACATATTCCAGGAACACTTGCAAATATTATCATTGAAAGGTCTCTTCAAAAAATAATTTTCCGTCAAATGTACAAAGAAGGAAAGTTGTAATAAATAGAACTGTTGGTTTTGATTTTATTATACTTGACATGTTTCTTGATGGATAAAAAATTTATTACGATGAATTGTTAACTGAGCGTTGAATGTTGTTAAAGTAATAATTAACTTCCGCAAGTCATTGCATCGTATTATTTTACATAATAATTAAATCACAGAGGATAGAACAAAATACATGGGATTCCGATTAGGAGAATTAAATATGTCAATTCTTAAATCAAAAAAAGTTATAAGTCTGCAAGATGAAAACAAGGAACTTAAAGCACAAGTTCGCAGGCTTTACGAAAAAGAGGAAACCGTTAATCGTCTTAATGAAGTCCTTAAAAATATGCGTTCAGAGATAATGGATGCAAAGAATGAGAAGACAAAACTATCGTTGAACATTGATGACTTAAAAAGTCAAGTACAGAATTATAACCGGACAAAAAAAGAATTATTAAATGATATCGAGACAATAAATCGCTCTAAAAATGTAGAGCAGAATACACTCTTGCAACTGAAGGAACAACGTAGCCAATATGAAAATAAACTTAAAAGTTTAGCTTCTTCACCAATGACATTGAGTGAAAGTATAAAGAACGAAATTAAAGAAGCCGAAAAGGTCCGCGATAACCTTATTGTTTCTAACAATAAACTTAGTGAAGAAAATACAAAACTAAACAATCGCCTACATCTGCTTCATGAAAAAGAAAAGGAGCTTATTCTTGAACAGAATTTGAAAAAAACCGGATACGAGGGGATGAATGAGAATGGCCTTGCGCAATTGAAAGATGAATATAAAGAAATGGAACAGAAAATAAAAACTTTGCGCGATGCAGAAACTCGCATAACAAACCAGATGAAGAAAGAAATACAAAGGTTAAAAGATAAAGAAACATTACTACAGGATAAAATTACTCTCAGAATACGAGAGCTGGATCAAGCAGAAAGAATGACATTTAAACGAAAATCTTCTGAAGTAAAAACATCCGAAGATAAACTATTATCTCTTATTATTGAAGATAAAAAACTGACAGAAAGTATTGAAGATAAAAATAAAAAGGTTAATGATCTTTCAGAAACTATTTCAAAGCTGGAAGAGAAAACCAAAATAATAAAAGACAATATTGCTCAATTAAAGACAACAGAAGATATAAAAACAGAGTGGATTGTAGAGATTAACAACAATCTTTCAGAAAAGGAAAAAGAACTGAGTGTTCTCGAACAGAAGATTGAAAAAGGGAAAGACATTTTAGGCAATACTGATAGAAAGTATACTGAGCTTTCTGAAGGAATAAATACCAAATTAAGAGAAATTGAGGAAGTTGACTCAGTCCTTGCAATAAAAACCAACAAATTAAGTAAACTGGATTCAGATCTTAAAACATTCGAAGAAAAAACTGAACGCATAAAAGCAGAAGTAAATAATTTTGAGATAAGAAGAGATGACGTACAACAGCAACTGCTGGCTGAGAAGGAAGAGTACACTAAGCTTAAAGAAGAAAATAAAAAGTTTAAAGAACTGATACCTCTGCTTGAGCAAAGGAAACATGAGATTAAGCAAAGTAACGATACGCTTGAGAATAGATTTGCTGATATGCTGCAAAAACTAAGCAAGAACATTAATCAGATTAATGAAAAACGTGATGCACTCGAACAGATCATACTGGAAAAAGAAAAAGAACTGGATGAAAAAGATAAGCAGCTAAATAAGAAAGTGAATTTCCTCGAGGAAACTGAAAGGATCCTGTCTCTTAGAAAGGAAGAAATCGAATCTTTTGAAGATATACTCAAAACAATAAATGAGCAGAATGAGTTGTTGAAGAACGATCTTTTAAAATTGGATAAAAAAACAAATGAGAGAAGGAGTCTTATTGGTGATCTTCAATTAGAGACTGACTTACTTCAGAAGAAAAAACTTACTGTTGAAAATAATTTACAAGAAGTACTTTACTCGAT
>JARRKK010000371.1:0-4133 GCA_037388105.1 Ignavibacteriaceae bacterium
ACTCGATAAATGATAATTTATTTCAAATTATAAACGCTTTATTATATCGTTAAGTTATTTTTACAAACTTTTGAATCGACAAGTTACAATTGTAAAAAAATCACTATAATTTAATTAGGATGTAAAATTATTTTATTTCAGATGTTAAATTTATGAAGAGTTATTACGCAAGTTTGGATTTTTTTATATAAAAATTCAAGTCTTTTACAATTTTATTAATCTCAATTAAGAATTAAATTATATTCATTATAAGAAAAAACATTTCTTAATAGTGAGTAATTAATTCATTCCATGCAGAAACTTAAAACAAATTTATAGAACCGAAAATTTAACCTTGAATATAAATCACATTTGTTTCGATCTTGATGGTACGCTTATTAAATCTGATAAGACTATATATAAATCAACCTTAAAAGCACTTGAACGTCTGGGAATTAATAGCAGCATAGATGAGAAGAGATTCAATGGAATGTTGGGAATGCATTTTGTTGACATGTTTGATGATTTGGGAATCGATGTTCCTGACTTTGATGAATTTATTAAGATCTACAAATCATACTATTTTGATTTCATTGATGAATCATTTTTGTACCCGAATATTGAGGAAACCCTTTGCTATATAAATGAAAGGGGCATCAAAACATCACTACTAACAACCAAAGGACAGGATCAGGCAGAGAAGATTATAAATCATTTTCATCTAAACACTCATTTTGATTTTATTATGGGTAGAAGAGAAGGCATAGCTCATAAACCTTCTGCAGAACCACTGCTAATTATTTGTAATAAACTAAATGTGAATATTATAAATACAATGATGGTTGGTGATACAGAAATTGATATTGGTTGTGGGAAGAATGCCGGCGCATTTACTTGTGCAGTTTCCTACGGTTTCCGCTCTGAGGACACACTGTTAAAATATGACCCGGACTATATTTTCAACAGCATTTTGGAATTACAGAATTTTTTGTCTAATACAAAGTCTAAGGCTATCAAATAGTTGTATTTATTATTTTTAAACAATAATTATTCTGTTTGTAATAAGCAATGAGGTAGTATGAAGATTAGGGAAAATAAATGTAAGCTAATATTTATTGTTTTCCTTTGGGCAAGTGTAATTTTTGCGCAAGAAGATGGAAATTCTGATATTCACAAGTTTACGATGCTTTATAATGTTGTAACTACTCCGGTAAAACATCAGGGTAAAACTGGTACCTGCTGGAACTTTGCAACGCAATCATTTTTAGAAACAGAACTGATAAGGATGGGGAAAGGAAATTATGATCTATCGGAGATGTTCCTGGTTCGAAATATATATCCAATCAAAGTTGAAAAGTATATTCGTTACCATGGCTTAACAAGCCTTGGGCAGGGCGGACAAGCGCACGATGTTCTGATAACAATGGATAAATATGGATTAGTACCGGAAGAAATATATCCGGGTAAGAGTTCAACAGAAGAATTACATAATCACCTCGAAATGGTTGCTGTGTTAAAAGGATCCATGGACGCAATACTAAATAATAAAGAAATGATTTCTGATAACTGGAAAAAAGTATGTGAGTCGGTTTTGGATATATATCTTGGAGAAAATCCCGAATCATTTCAGTACAATGGAAAGGAATATACTCCTAAAAGTTTTGCGGATGAATTGAATATTAATTCTGAGGATTACGTTGAGCTCACATCTTATAAGCGTTATCCTTATTATGAAAAATCAGTTCTGGAGGTGCCTGATAACTGGACAAACAATATATACCGGTTGATACTGAGAATGAAAGTAATGATGAAAAACTAAAAGAACCTGAAGAAGAACAGATTATTACACAGGAAATGAGAGAAGAATCTTTTGACAACTTCCAGACGACTGACGATCATCTAATGCACATCACCGGTATCGCCGAGGATCAGGCAGGAACAATTTTTTATTACACAAAAAATTCCTGGGGTACCAAATATAATTACGATGGATTCTGGTATATGTCAGAATCATTTGTGAGATTGAAGACAGTAGCCATCATGGTTCATAAAGATGCGGTGCCGGAAGATATCAGAAAAAAACTTGATTTTTAAAGAATTATTCTGTCGCCGATAAAAACTCAAAAGCCTTATCAACAGCTTTATGATCCCCCGTTATTACGATAGTGTCGTTGGGCTTTAGGATTTCCTTTGCAGATGGTGTTGATATTGTCAATCCCTCTCTGACTATTGCAATAATAGTAGCATTAGTTTGTTGTCTAAAATTAATTTCTCCAATAGATTTACCCGCATGGATGTTTTCGCTTCTTACATAAAAGGTATCTGTTAATCTTGCAGATAGTATCTCGTCAATATGATCAAAAACTTTTATTCCCGATTCATCTGATCGTAAATACTTATAGGATTCTCCCCGTAGTAAGTTTATCTGTTGCATTATAACATTTAGCGGTATATGGTATTGTTCTAATACCTTTCGGAAAATCTGAATAGAAGTTTCGAACTCCTCTGGAATAACAATATCCGCACCGATTTTAATCAGATCCTCGGTTTCGCGCATAAACCTTGTTCTAACAATTACACATAATTTATGATTCAGTTCTTTTGCAAGTTTGAGTGCTCTTCTTGAAGAAGATGGATCAGAGATAGCAATTACCATTATCTTTGCAGATTTAATATGCGCATGCATTAATACCTCTGTTTTTGATATATCACCAAAAATTATATTTTCACCTTTAAGCTTTTCCTCTTTCACGGTATCCGGGTTCAGTTCGATCACGAGATATTTTATTCCAATCTCTTTCAAAACATTTGCTAAATTTCTTCCATTCAGTCCAAATCCTGCAATTATAACGTGATCAACCATCGAATCCACAACTACTGCTCTATCTTTCATTAATTCTATACCACCAGATCTATCTGCTAATTTCGGAGCTAACCTAAACAATGATGGTGTCAGGATCATTGTAATGATTGTTGAAGAGATAAAAATATTTGAATATTCGGGTGAGATTATATTTAGATTCATTCCCTGTTGAGCAAGTATGAAAGAAAACTCTCCGATCTGAGCTAATCCGATTCCTACCAGTACAGCAACACGTGCCGGGTACTTTAAAAACATCACAATGACAGTTATTATGAATGCCTTTAAAACTAAAACTCCCATTGCAGAAAGAAATACATAGAGAGGATACTCAAGCACAAAATTAACATTAAGCAGCAGACCAACAGAAACGAAAAAGATACTATTGAAAGCATCCTTTAGTGGAAGAATATCTGCTACAATTTGATAACTGTATTCGGATTCAGAAAAAATTAATCCTGCAATGAATGCACCAAGAGCGAATGATAATCCGAGGGAATAAGTCAGGTAAGCAGTGCCCAATATGATCAGAATAATGCCCACTGTGAATATTTCTTTCATTCTTAATTTAGCTAACCGGTAGAGTAAAAAAGGAGAAAGATATTTCGCAACTATCAGAATAAGGGCTACGGAACCGAAAGCTGTTATCATCCGTATTATTACTTCCATAAACTTAATTTGATCCGATGTGCCAAGCAGATCAACAAACAAAAATAGTGGAACTACTGATAGATCCTGAAATATCAATATCCCTAAGGAAAATTTACCATGCGGAGAATGTAGTTCTCCTTTATCAGCCAGTAATTTTAAAACGATTGCCGTACTTGATAAGCTTATAAGCATTCCAAGGAAAATTGCTCCCTTAACATTTATACCAATCAAGTATATTATTACAGCCGATAAAATAATTGTAAGAAGAACCTGAAGACCACCCCCAATTATCAGTATTTTCTTAATGTTAAGTAATTCTTTTAATGATAGTTCAAGACCGATTGAAAAGAGTAGAAGGATAATTCCAATTTCAGCCATTATCCCTATTTCAGCAAGATTTGTTATAACCTGGAATCCAAACGGACCCAATATCATTCCTGCAATTAGGAAACCGACGATGCTCGGAAGTTGAATTCGGTTAAATATTGCTATTACCGGAATTGATACGAGAAGAATTAATACTATGTCTTTAATAATTGAGAAGTCGTGCATGTGAAATTAAAATATTGATTGCTTGCCAAAATTAACCCAATTAACTATTTTCAATTGACACTTACAATAATAACATATCAATTAGCAATCA
>JARRKK010000372.1:0-2598 GCA_037388105.1 Ignavibacteriaceae bacterium
AACCTTCCATCATTCGGAACCTTTACAGATAACGGAGATGGAACAGGGTTGATATCGTTTTTACCGGGATTTGGAGAAGCAGGCAGTTATCCGGGTATACAGGTAGTAGCAACAGATGACGGAACACCTGTATTAACAGACACAACTACATTTACCTTAACAGTAGGAGATGTGAACCGAGCACCTGTAGTTGATCCGATAGCAGCACAGAATATGAATGAAGGTGATAGTTTAGGTGTAGCAGTAAGTTCAACAGATGCTGACGGTGACAGTTTAAATTTAGTAATATTAAATCTGCCTTCATTCGGAAGCTTTACGGATAATGGTGACGGAACTGGATTGATATCATTTTTACCAGGCTTTGGGGACGCCAGCACTTATCCAAACATACAGGTAATAGCAACAGATAATGGAACACCAAATCTATCTGATACAACAACATTTACCTTAACAGTAGGTGATGTAAACCGTGCACCAGTGGTGGATCCGATAGCAGCACAGAATATGAATGAAGGTGATTCACTAGGTGTAGCAGTAAGTTCAACAGATGCTGACGGTGATAGTTTAAATTTAGTAATATTAAATATGCCATCATTTGCGAGCTTTAGGGATAATGGAGACGGCACCGGCCTGATATCATTTTTACCAGATTTTGGGGACGCTGGCAGTTATCCAAACATACTGGTAATAGCAACAGATGACGGAACACCGGTATTATCTGATACAACTACTTTCACATTAGCAGTAGGAGATGTAAACCGTGCACCTGTACTGCGTCCGATAATAGTACATAATATGAATGAAGGTGATTCATTAGATGTGCTAGCAAGAGCAACAGATGCTGACGGTGATAATATAGTTTTAACAGCATTAAATCTGCCTTCCTTTGCAAGCTTTACAGATAATGGAGACGGTACCGGAGAATTTTTACTCTTACCTGGTCCCGGTGATTCGGGTTCATATCCTGGTATAACAGCGATTGCTACTGATAACGGTAATCCTTCATTAACAGATACTGCAAGATTCGATTTAACAGTTGGCATCGAGGCAATAGCTGATCCAACTGATTTGAATATAACTGCATTAATAGTAGATCATGTGGAACTAAATTGGACTGATAATTCTGATAATGAAGACGGGTTCATCATCGAAAGACAAGATACGGATACCACAGCATTCCTGGTTATTGATACAGTTTTTGCTAACACAGTTGGTTACACAGATACTACCGGATTACAGGGTAAAAAATATAATTACCAGGTTAAAGGTTTTAACCTTTACACTGAATCCGGATATACTGGACCTATTGAAGTTATAACTATATTACCGGCCCCTTCTGAACTCTTAGGCCTGATTTCTGGCTCACCCAAAGTAATTCAATTAAATTGGGTGGATAATTCCAGAGATGAATTAGGATTTGCTATTGAGAGAGATTCAGCGGGAACTGGCTTTGTGATATATGATACTGTAGGTACAAATATTACTTCCTATATTGATAGTCTAGTTGTTTCTGATACGACATATATATATAAAGTGTTTGCATACACAGCTGATGCAATTTCAGAAAAAAGTGATACTGTCCAGCTAGTTATTCCGACTGATGTAACAGAGAACCTGGATTTGACTCCTGATGAATATGATTTATATCAAAACTATCCAAATCCATTTAATCCAAGTACAAGAATCAGGTTTGCACTTCCATCTGAAAGTAAAGTGAAATTGGAGTTATATAATGCATTAGGCGAACTCGTAAGAGTATTGATTGATAATGAAATTATGGAAGTTGGATTCCAGGAAGTTGAATTCAATGCAGCTAACTATCCAAGTGGAGTTTATTTCTACAGAATTATTGCTGTTAACAATGCAAATGCTGGAAGAATTGATTTTGTAAAAACGAAGAAGATGATTCTATTGAAATAATTTAAATAAAAATTTAATAATCAGGATTAGGCGGGTGTTGCCCGCCTTTTTTTATTAATAATGGGATGGATACAATTTGAATAAGAGTTGCATTAGTATTTCAACAATCATAATGGAAATTGATCCTACATAGTAAACATAAAACTGATAATCCTTAATTTGATGATAACACAGGTAAATTACTACTCCAAATATTTCTTAATTTCTTTTGCTCTTCTGTACTTTCTTCATCTACAGTTAATATATGATAATCCATTCGAGCAAATAGGACTCCCGTATATGTTAACTCTTCCTCCCCTCTTTTAACAGTTATCTCATATTGATCTCCTGGTTTCATTCCGTTTTTCCTGTCCATCAAAACTTTTGATTTTGCCAAAGTAAGATCTTCATCAAAAATCTTTAGAATAATATCACCTTCTTCTAAACCGAAATTTTTATGATATTTTGAAAATCCACTAATAACAAAATATTTATTATCAACAGGCCTTAGTGATAATCCTAAAGCTGGTGTTTTATCTTCTGATAGCTGATTGTATTTATAAGTAATACCAAGTGCGTGAAAATATTCTTCATAAGGTAAAGGGAGGTTACCGTTAATATATTTGTTTATAAACTCCCTGATTTCGGGATAAGTCATTCCCACAAAGACATCAAAGAATGTTTTATTATCGAATGGTT
>JARRKK010000373.1:0-2591 GCA_037388105.1 Ignavibacteriaceae bacterium
CAACAGCAGGAGCAGTTGGTGGTTTGGATCTAAATGTCCGCTTTGGATTAGGTATAGAAGGAGTGTTGAATGAATCCGGTGATGGGTTAGTTTTCCTGCAACTGGGATGGAGACAGGATAGTCCTTCAACTATGAATTTCGGTGATGTACCTCCACAGATTTCAACTGGACAAATCTCATCAGCAATTCCCGGGAGAAATGCATACAATCTTGGATTGCGAATGCCTTTTTACTTACTTCCTTTTGATCTTATAATTACCGCACCGATTCTGATCTGGGCTGCCCCAGAAACCTTTGCGAATATGGCTGTTACAGCTGGAAATGGAGGACTAATACCCTGGCAAGCAGGAATAGCAACATCATTCGGACGGTTTCAATTTATTTTGGGTAGGGAGATAAATGTCGCACTATATGGAAATGGGAAAGATCAGGATGCAATCATAGTACAGGAAGGCAACACCAGTAGCATTTTAACTTACAAATCAGTACAGCTAAATTTTCCGGTTGTTGAGTACAGACCATTTCGTACATTCTCATTGGATCAGAGTTCAAGTTTAAGATTCTATTTAAGTTTCGGTGTGGATTTCCCTTATAATGCGCAATTGGTGGCTCCGGAAAATGGAACACTCCCGGAATTAAAACCAGTCTGGAATATAGGCTTAACCGCAGAGTTCGATTGGAGATATTATTTATAATGAAAGTTAAAATTAGATTTTAATTTTATAGGAGATGTTTTACTGTTCCATTATAAAAGACATCATAATAATTACAATCTAACCAATATCCGTTAACAAAAACGTTAGCTAACCAGTATTTATAATATTTAAGAAAAGGAAATATGTTTTTTTAATTAACGTAGGAATGTTACTATGTAAAGCCAACAAAATATAAAACATCATTTACTACTATCTCAGAAATGCTTCGTGCAAACCACCATCAACACTAAAAATCTGTCCCGTGGTTTTATTCAATCTCTTGCTTGCCAATACATATGCAGCTTCAGCCTGATCACTTAAAGTAACGGGAGACTTTAAAAGAGTTCTCTGGGCATAAAATTCAGCTAATTTATTTCGTAAGACATCTGTATCCTCATCTTCGGAAAAAGGAACATTGTATTTGTTTAATGAACTTATAACTCTTTCCCGTGGAAACATACTGCTGCCTTCAACTACAGTTGCAGGGGCTAACCCATTTACTCTTACTATTGGAGATAACTCAATAGATAATTCTCTTACCAAATGGTTAGCTGCTGCTTTGCTTGTATCGTAGGCAACTGAACCTTTTTTAGAAACTGCTGCATTAACACTGGTTGTAATTGTAAGACTTCCTTTTAATCCCTGTTCTTCCCATATTCGTTTTGCTTCATCGGCTACCAAGTAAGGACCTGTAACATTAATATCATAAGTAAGTCTCCACTTATCGTCAGGGATTTTCCCTTCCAAATCAGGCGGAACAAAAATCCCCGAGGTGATAATTATATGATCAATTCCTCCGTATGCAAGAATAATATTTTTAAACATTTCGTTTATGCTTTTACGGTCGGTCACATTAGCATATAATCCTATAGCCGCACCGCAATTCGAAATCCCGGTACCCGATACACCAATTCCTACTCCATAAATCTCTGTTAATTCTTTAGCTGTTTGTTCAGCCGATTCTTTATTGACATCTGCACAAACAATATGAGCTCCTTCCTTTGCTACCCTATGTGAAACTGCTTTACCAATTCCGCTGCCTGCACCAATTACCAGAACAACTTCCCTTGCAAATTCTTTTTCAGGTGGCATACGTTTTAGTTTTGCCTCTTCTAGTTTCCAGTACTCTATATCAAAGGCTTCCTGCCTCGGCAAAGAAATATATTCATCAATTGCTTCAGCACCACGCATAACTTCGACAGCATTATTGTAAAACTCTGCTGTAACCCTCGATTCACTTTTGTTTTTCCCCCAGGCTATCATACCTAATCCGGGAATAAGAATCACAGTTGGGTTGGGATCCCGTATTGCAGGAGAATCTGGGTGTTTGCATTCCTCATAGTATGCTGAATAATCCTCACGATATTTATATAAACCTTCCTCCAGCTTTATAACCAGTGCCCCTAAGTTTTCTTTTGTCGGGTTCCAATCAACATAAAGAGGTTTTATTTTTGTTCTTAAAAAATGATCGGGACAGGATGTACCCAGTTCTGCTAATCTTTCAGCATCATTGCTGTTCACAAATCGCAAAATTCTTTCATCACTTTGAATCGTACCGATAAATTTATTTTTCTGAGATATCATTCCCCTCAGTTTGGGTAATATTTCAAATAAGATCTCAAATCTCTTTCCCTCAGATAATGATTTATATTTTTGTCCACCAAATGTTTGCTCCCCTTTATTATGAGCTTCAATATATTCTGCAGCTTTTTCTATAATTGAAAGCGTTAGTTCATAGCACTCCTTATCATCATTTGCCCAGTTAATTAAACCATGCTGCCCGAGGACTAATCCCTTTAACTTCGGATGTTTCCTACATTCTTCCTGAAGAATTAGACCGAGATCAAAACCCGGTCTTTGCCATTTAACCCATCCTATTTCATCCGCAAAAATTTC
>JARRKK010000374.1:0-2590 GCA_037388105.1 Ignavibacteriaceae bacterium
GATCATACTCGGTTTAACAGTCACCGTTTCAGGTTTGTACAGCAGAAAAGGAGGTATTGAAGATCCGGAGGACCAGTACCGGTTACCCTATCCTCCCTTTTTATATGGCAGCAAACTAACAGAAAAACGGCTCACACTTAGATTAAAATATGAACCCTTTCACAATGTCTTCACAGATTTTTATTATTCCTACTCCGATATATCTGATGAGGATCCTACCCGCACTCCCTCTTATTTAATAGGAAAAAATAATTCCTTCTCGGTTTCTCTCTCTTATGGGCTGTAGTGGATTGAAGATTGGCGAATGATGATTGACGATTAATGATTGATTATTGATGAATGACTATTGGTGATTGATTTGCGATTGATTATTTACGATTGAATATTGATGATAGACCATTATTGATTTATTATTTACGATTGAATATTGATGATTGATGATTGTAAATTGATTACTGGAATTATTTATATTAAATAGTCAATATCCAATAGAAAATCGTCAATCAAATAATGGATAGCGAAGATCTAAAGAGAAGAACAAAAAAGTTTGCACACGATTGTATTAAATTATCAGGCTTGCTGCCAAATATTTATTTAGGAAATCATATTAAAGGACAATTAATTCGTGCTTCAACATCAGTAGCTGCGAACTATCGTGCTGTTTGCTTAGCTCAATCAAAAGCAAGTTTTATATCAAAGATTAGTATCGTGATCGAGGAAGCTGATGAAACTTTATTTTGGCTTCAAGTTATTTCGGATGAAAGATTAATAGATAATGATGAACTAAGGTGGTTAATGACTGAAGCGAACGAATTAGTATCGATTTTTATTGCATCAAGAAAAACAGCTCAGAAAAAAAGCAGTAAAGATTGAACATTAACAATTGAATATTGATGATTGACTAATTCCGATTGAGATAGGATAATTGACGAATGATTTACGATTGAATATTGATGAATGATTATTGATGATTAAGTATAAAAGTTATAGTAATTATTTATGAAGTTTTAATTGGAAATCTTCAATCTACAATCCGTATTCTTCAATCGACAATCCACAATCTTCAATCAACAATAAACAATCGATAACTGGCAATCAGCAATCCAAAAAATTAAAGATTGACGATTTATGATTGATGATTAAGTATAGACGGCATAGTAATTATTTCTCAAGTATTAATTGAAAATCTTCAATCTACAATCCGTATTCTTCAATCAACAATCAACAATCTAGCTTCTCTTATTTCACGGGGTAAACGATCATCAATCAAAAATCATAATTCACTAATTCAAACAATCAACAATCAACAATCTAGCTTCTCTTATTTCACGGGGCAAACATTCAACAATCAAAAACCACCAATCTAAGGTCATCAATCATAATTCATCAATCCAGGCAATCGAAAGGATACTATTGAAAACAAATTATAGTTATATTAAGCTATGCCTGACAGAGAATTAGTAAGGAAGATATTAAAGAGCGTAATCTGGGATTATAATATTGATCCTTACGAATATTTTTTAATTGCATCAGGAAAAATCGAAAAACCAGGTTTAATTAATAAGGAAAGAGCGTTAATCAGATTGATTGAAAGGTTATCCTGGTACGAACTGCTTTCATTATTTGACACAAATTTCATTAAAGAAAATTTAACTGCTGAATTAATTTCAAAATTGAGGTCCGATCAACTTAAAAGAAAATATGAACTCATACGAAAAGTACTATACGGAGAAACTATATCCCTTACAGGATGGGATATTGAAAACCGTAAAAGAATTAAATCTTCCCTTCTATCTAACCGGTGGTACAACACTCAGTAGATTTTATTTTAATCACCGTTACTCAGATGACCTCGATCTTTTTGTAAATGCAGACGAGAATTACACCTCTTACATTGAAAAATTTCTTTCACAACTGGAAAAACATAAAACATCGTTAAATATTTCAATCAATTATGAACGATTGATAAAATCCCGGGACTCTACTCAATTATTCATTTCTACACCTGATACAGAACTAAAAATTGATTTTATTAATGATGTAGCAACTCACTTCGGTCAATTTGAATCTGACCAGGTATTAGGTAAGCTTGATAATTGGCGTAACATTCTTTCAAATAAACTCTCAGCCGTGTTTCGTTTTGAAATAAAAGACTATGTGGATATATGGATTATAGCGAAGCACAAAAACTTTAATTGGAGAGAGATTTTATATGAATCAAAACAGAAAGAAGTCGGTGTTGATCCGGTTGAAATATTTAATTTATATAAATCTTTTCCTTTTGAGAATTTAAACATTATTAAATGGGTAAAATCCTACAACAAGAAAGAAATTGAAAATGACTTTTCCATAATCGCATCAGATATATTTCACGGAAATGATAACTCGCTTTCCTCTTTGAAATAAATGTTGGCTGATCAAATATTTGATACTGATATATTATTAAGCGGTACAAAAAGAGTAAAGAATAAAGATTCACCCCGTGAAATAATTTTAGGTTAATTATATGTACTATACATACGTATTGTTAAGCAAGAAAGATAGAAAATTATACACTGGATATTCCAAAAACCTAAAATTAAGATTTAAG
>JARRKK010000375.1:0-2581 GCA_037388105.1 Ignavibacteriaceae bacterium
TGTTATTAATCTTGGTGGTGTTGGAATTATATTAGCTGTGCTCGGAATTCTTCTATTTATAGTTCTTGAGGCACTACCTCTCTTCTATAGTGCTTCCGGAGAGGAAGTTTTTATCCACAGGAAAACCGAACAAAAGGGGATTCTTCTTGCCGGAATGGATGAATACCAGGAAGTGGCTTATGCTATAACGGATTCAGGAAATGTAGATTTTATCGATTTAATGGGTAAGCGATTGATGATGCAGCACCATTTTTATGAATTGGAAAACAGGATTATTAAAACAGCTTCGACCGATATTTACGGAAAGAATTTTGTTCTTGGTTTAGACTCTGGTTTAGTAGCAACTTTCCAAATCAATTTTAATGTGACCTTTGATGAAAATGATAATCGAATAATTAATCCCGAAGTTATATTCGATTCAATAATAAAGCTGGACACCCTAAATAGATCAGCAAGCAAAATATCATATATTAATAATGGAGAAGGACAATTCACGATTGTTGCATCATATGGTGATGATCTTATTTACTATTCTGTTGAAGAGGAATATTCACTTTTTGGCGCGGGTGAAAAAACTGAATACCGAACAAATTTATCACAATATGTTAATGGAGAGTCAAATTTATTTGAGTTAGACTCAGACGCATTACAGCTGGCCGTTGTTAGCAAAAGTGAATTAATACTTTTTGATATCAGGGATAAAAATGAACCAAAAGTCATCCAAAGGATTTCGAAAAAAGAAAAAAAGGCTGATATAACCGCACTTAAGTATTTACTTGGCAATCAAACAGTGGTTATTGGTGATTCGGAAGGTAATGTTTATTCAATAATGAAAATTAACGATAAAGATTCCGAATATGGATGGAAGTTCGTTGAAACTCACATATTTTCACCCCATAAATTTTCAATTTCTTACATTGCTGTTTCGACAAGAGATAAAACATTTCTTACCGGAGATAGAGGAGGTAAAATCCATCTCAACTATCTAACAAATGCAAAGCTTTTGCTCGAACTTGAGGATACAGACATTCCTGTGAAGATGATCTCATACTCACCTAAATCAGATGGTGCAATAATACTATTTGAGGATGGCGTTTTCTCCCAGTATGTTTTTGATGATCCACATCCCGATGTATCAATTAAAATTCTTTTTGGTAAAGTCTGGTACGAAGGGTACAAGCAGCCGGAATATGTCTGGCAGTCTACGGGCGGGAGTGATTCTTTTGAACCAAAATTCAGCTTAATTCCGCTTATTTTTGGTACGTTGAAGGGAACACTCTATGCAATGCTATTTGCCATTCCACTTGCAATCCTTGGAGCTCTGTATACATCAACTTTTAGCCATCCAAAACTTCGTAATAAAATAAAACCGGTTGTTGAATTAATGGCTGCTCTTCCAAGTGTTGTTATTGGATTTTTAGCTGGCATTTGGCTGGCCCCGGTATTGGAGGATATACTCCCTGGTGTATTTTTAATGTTTCTGATTTTACCTCTTATTATTATTCTGGCAGTTTTTGTTCGGAAGAAAATAACAAAACTTGATAAAAAATTAACACCTGGTTATGAAGTAGTTTTTGTTATTCCTTTCCTTCTGCTTGGTGTATTTTTATCCATTCAACTAGGACCTCTATTTGAATCTATATTTTTAGGCGGTGACTATAGAATATGGGTATCGGATTTCCTGAATACAGATTATGATCAGAGGAATAGTCTGGTTGTCGGATTTGCAATGGGTTTTGCGGTCATTCCTATTATTTTCACCATTTGTGAGGATGCTCTTTCCAGCGTACCTCAACACCTGACATCTGCATCTCTTGCTTTAGGTGCCAACAAATGGCAAACTGCAGTGCGGGTCGTTTTACCCACAGCTAGCCCGGGAATATTTTCTGCGATCATGATTGGATTTGGCAGAGCAATTGGAGAGACTATGATTGTACTTATGGCTACAGGAAATACTCCAATCCTAAGTTTTAGTCCATTCAACGGAATGAGAACCTTATCGGCAAATATTGCTGTGGAAATTCCTGAAGCACCATATCAGGGAACGCTTTACAGAATCCTCTTTTTATCTGCTGCTCTGTTATTTGTTTTAACTTTTGTTGTTAACACTGTTGCTGAAATAGTAAGACAAAGACTTAGAAAAAAATATATGCATATCTAATATTCATCTTTCATGAAAATTAAAGATAACATATTTACGACTGGTGAAGTTTTCATATGGCTAACAGGTTTGGGCCTGGGATTAGTTCTGATGATGATTGCAGGATTACTGGTACTTGTCTTTATGAAAGGAAGTGAATATTACTGGCCGGGAAAACTTGCCAACATAACCACTAAAAGTAATGAAAAATATCTTGGCGAGATTGCACTTGAAGAAAAAGTTCCCGTAGAGGATTTACCGGATTCTCTGAAAAACAAAGGATTAGTTCGTTATAAATTTAAAATTGGAAACAGGGAAATATATGGATTAGATTTTAAATGGTTTGATGAATCAGAAATTGTTAAACTTGACTATCCCAGTAATGCAATAGCAATTGAAAGAATAGAATTTGGAAATTTTTATGGGTATTTGAAACAGATC
>JARRKK010000376.1:0-2570 GCA_037388105.1 Ignavibacteriaceae bacterium
CAAATCGTTTGTTAGATATAAGGAAAGAAATAAAAAGTATATAATCTATTCAGCAACCGCAATTTTACTTTTTACAACTTTTTTTATTTATGGAATTATTAAAATATCATCTTTCAAAATATCTGAAAGAAAAGTAAAAGTGGGCATCATACAACCTGATATTAATCCATGGAAAAAATGGGAGCTTGGAACGGTTCAAGAACTTGTTAATGATTATTTACAGCTTTCACAAATTGCAGTTGATCAGGATGTAAAACTAATAGTCTGGCCGGAAACTGCTCTTCCGGTTTATATTATGAGTGGAAAATATCAGGCGGAATTGGATAGCATATATAAATTTTTAGAGGAGAATAATATTTCGCTGCTAACAGGTATGCCGCATATTAATTTTTATTATGACAGCACGAATGTTCCTGATGATGCTAAATTTAATCAGACAGCTAATCATTATTACACAACCTACAATTCTGTCTTACTTTTAGAACCGGGTACAAGAATTTATCAACAATATGGTAAAATGAATCTTGTACCGCTAGGTGAGCATGTTCCATTTTCAGACCAGTTTAAATTTTTATCTAAAGTTTTCAAATGGGGAGTTGGGTTGGGAGGGTGGAATGTTGGTAAAGATACTACTGTATTTAAAGCTCATATTTTGAATTCCGCTAAGGATAGTGAAGTGAACATCGCTGGAATTGTATGTTACGAATCTATTTTTCCTCTCTTTGTAACTAATTTTGTACGCAAAGGCGCAGATTTTATCGCTGTTGTAACCAATGATAGCTGGTATGGAAATTCAAGTGGACCATATCAACATAAAGAATTCGCAGATTTACGCGCAGTTGAAAACAGAAGAGCAGTGGTGCGTTGTGCAAACGGTGGAGTGAGTTGTATAATTAATCCTCTTGGTGAGACAATTGCCGAAACTGAAATGTTTATAAGGACAGTACTTGTTGGTGAAGTGCCCTTACAAAATGAAATCACTTTTTATACCGAACATCCGGCTATCATTACAACTGTTGTTTCTGCAATATCTTTATGGATAGTTGGATTGAACATCTTATTATTTATAAAACTTAAGTTTAAAACACATCCGGAAAATCAAAATGGAGAAGTATATAGATTTAAGAAGTGACACTGTTACAAAACCCTCAAAAAAGATGTATAAAGCAATGTGTGATGCCGAGGTAGGTGATGATGTATTTAAAGAAGATCCAACTGTTAATAAATTAGAAGAATATACAGCAAATCTACTTGGTAAGGAAGCGGCATTATATGTTCCAAGCGGAACGATGGGTAACCAGATATGTCTAAACGTGTTAACAAATCCAGGTGACGAGGTAATTTGTGAATTTGATTCACACATATTTAATTATGAATCAGGTTCTCCAGCGGTTCTTAGCGGCATACAATTAACTCCTATTAGAGGAGACCTTGGTGTATTTTCGATTGATCAAGTTGAGCCATTAATAAGACCAAAAGATGCATATTATATGCCACGAACTAAAGTGATTGAAGTAGAAAATACTCATAACAGAGCTGGAGGGACTATATGGCCATTAGAAAAAATCATAAAACTGAAAGAGATTGCTAAGGCTAATGATCTTTATTATCATCTGGATGGTGCAAGAATTTGGAATGCTTCAATTGCAACGGGAATAAGTGTAAAGGAGTATGCTTCACATTTTGATTCGATATCGTGCTGTTTATCAAAAGGGTTAGGTGCCCCTGTTGGTTCTATTATTGCAGGAACCAAGGAATTTAATAATGAAGCTTAACGAGTAAGGAAATCGTGGGGAGGAGGAATGAGGCAGGTAGGAATATTAGCTGCTGCCGGGTTGTATGCACTTACGAATAATTTAGAACGATTAATTGAAGATCATAAACGTGCAAAATATCTTGCAGAAAAATTAAAAAAGATTAAAAATCTTGAAATAGATTTAACGAGGGTTCAAACAAATATCCTCCTCTTCAAACCTTTAAATATGACTTTGAATGAAGCTATTTTTAAATGTAAAGAAAAAGGATTACTGCTTACTGTTGGAACAGTTGGTTATTTGCGTGCCATTACTCACCTGAATATAAATGACGAGGATATTAAAAGTGCAGTATCAATTCTTCGGAATGTATTTGGTTAATTTGTCGCCCTATCGTGTTCTTGAACATTTAATAATTTCTTAAGTCAACACGAGCCTTCATCATAACTATTAATCCACTCAACAACAGTATTCTATTAACTAACTAAAAAACCTTTCGCTACTTTATTAAATGATTCTATTTGTTCATGAATCCAAATCTCATCTTTATTTAATTCAGCAGCCATTAACTTCGCAACAATCGGAGCCATTTCAAATGAAGCTTTTGCATCTAAAAAAAGTGTGCGTGTACGACGTGCTCAAAAATCTTCAACGGTTCTTGCGATTTCATTTTTAATGCTCCAAATCACTTCTCCCTCTCTAATGCTAAATTTTGGATGCAGCATCTTGTTCAGTGATTTTTCAGAACACAACTTTTCTAATTTATCTACGTCCGAACCATAAGAAACAAATTGGTTATTCTCAATGTCTTCATTT
>JARRKK010000376.1:2611-3636 GCA_037388105.1 Ignavibacteriaceae bacterium
TCATCGATCGTATCCTCAGCCATTTTCCTGTATGTTGTCCATTTACCACCTGCAACAGTAATCAAACCGCTTCTTGATATAAATACGGTATGTTCTCTTGAAATAGATGCAGTGTTTTCATCTTTCTCTTGTCGTATTAATGGTCGAATACCGGCAAATACACTTAGAATATCTGATCTTGATGGATCTTTAACCAAATATTTTGAAGCTGTTAGTAATAGATAATCGATTTCGTCATCCTGCGCGATTGGATCGAGAGTTGGTTTATCAACTTCAATATCAGTTGTTCCAACTATGACTCGGTTATGCCACGGTATTGCAAAAAGAACTCTGCCATCAGATGTATGTGGAACCATAATTGCATTATTACCTGGTAAAAAGGATTTATCCAAAACAATGTGTGTTCCCCGACTTGGTGCAATTATGGATTTAACATTATTATCATCCATCATTCTAACGGAGTCTGAAAAAACACCCGTAGCATTTATAACTGCTTTAGCTTTAAACTCATACGTTTTACCAATTTCTGTGTCTTCTACTAAAATGCCGGTAATCATCTCATTATTTTTTAATAACGAGATAACTTGCATATAATTAATAATTTCAGCACCAAGTTCACCTGCTGTTTGAACCATATTTATCAAAAGACGTGAATCATCAAACTGACCGTCATAGTAAATGACACCCCCTCTTAAACCTTTAGATTCTAATGTGGGAATACGTTCCAGAGTTTCGGCAATGGAAAGAGATTCTGATTTACCAAAACCGTATTTACCTGCAAGAGCGTCATATAATTTTAGTCCACCACCATAAAATGTTCCCTCCCACCAATCATATGTTGGAACTACAAACGCAATATTACGAACGAGATGCGGTGCATTTCTGTATAGCAATCCTCTCTCTTTCAACGCTTCTAACACTAATGAAATATTACCTTGCTTAAAATAACGAACACCACCATGGATTAACTTTGTACTTCGGCTTGAAGTTCCCTTACCAAAATCACTTTGCTCTACTAAAAGTGT
>JARRKK010000377.1:0-4133 GCA_037388105.1 Ignavibacteriaceae bacterium
GCCATCTAAAATTATTTATAAAGGAGAGAGGCTGCCTGCAAGTTATGCTAACTTTTACATTTCAAACAATGCTGTTTTAGTTCCAATCTTCAATGATGCTAAAGATAATATTGCACTTGGAATACTATCCGAACTTTTTAATGATAGAAAGGTAGTTGGCATTCACTGCGGTGATCTGATATGGGGATTAGGTGCAATCCATTGTTTGACGAAAGAACAACCTACTGCATTCATAAAGAATTTTTAAATTTTTTTGTGCTAATACACATGGTTAAGTTTTGAATGTTTCCGGTTGGAATTAGATATTATTCGTTTTAATTTTTGATATTATATATTCTTCATTATGCAAATAACAGAGGAGTTACTGAATTGATTATTGCAATTCCCAAAGAAATTTTCCCTGGTGAGAATAGAGTAGCCTGTGTACCTGATGTTGCTTCAAAATTTATAAAACAGGGATTTGAAATTATTGTTGAAAGAGATGCCGGTTTGAAGGCTGGATTTACAAATCAGGATTATGAAAAAGCCGGAGCAAAAATAGTGGAGAACGTCACCGATCTTTATTCATCGGCAGATTTAGTTCTAAAAGTCCAAAGACCTGTTGATCAAGCCCAGGATGGTAAGAATGAAATTGATCTTATAAAAAGCGGAACAATTTTAATTACTTTTCTCTATCCATTACATTATTCAAAACTTGCACAAAAATGTGCAGAAAAAGGGATTAATGTTATTTCAATGGATATGATACCGAGAACAACCATAGCACAGAAGATGGATGCGTTAAGTTCACAAGCAAATATTGCCGGCTATAAGAGTGTTATTATGACCGCTGATGTGTTAGGTAAAATTTTTCCGTTGATGATGACTGCGGCAGGAACCATTTCTGTCGAGGTTTCTGATATCCGACCTGCAGCAAAAGAGGAAGTCCAAAGCCTTGGAGGAAGATTCATTGAAGTGGAAACGGATGAAGATATGCAGGACGAAAGCGGCTACGCAAAAGAAGCTTCTGATGAATTTTTAAAGAAGCAAAAGGAACTTATATTCAAACACGTGACTGAAGCGGATATAGTGATTACTACAGCTCTCGTTCCCGGGAAAAAAGCACCTGTGCTTGTAACTGAAGAGATGGTTAAAAATATGCGTCCTGGTAGTGTAATACTGGATATGGCAGTGGAGTTCGGCGGTAATTGTGAATTAAGTGAAAATGGAAGGACAGTTACGAAGTATAACGTTCATATAATAGGTGAACCCAATCTGCCAAGTTTAGTCCCGACACACGCGAGTGATATGTATTCAAAAAATATTTTCAGTTTAATTAGTCATTATGCTAAGGATGGTAATTTTGAACTCGATCTGGAAGACGAAATCATTAAGGGAGCACTAATTACAAATAATGGCGAGGTTGTAAATAAAAGAGTAAAAGATTTGTTACAGTAATTAGTGATGCTTTCCAAAAACTATTAAAAATAAAAATAAGGATTTAATCATGGACGGACCAAGCTTTCTAATGTTAGTATATATTTTCGTACTTGCGGTGTTTGTTGGTTTTGAACTTATAACAAAAGTTCCTCCGACTCTCCATACACCTTTGATGTCCGGTTCAAATGCTATCTCAGGGATAACAATAGTTGGCGCCCTATTGAGTGCAGGACTGGAACAGTTCACCATCAGTACTATTCTCGGTCTTATCGCTGTCATTTTTGCAATGATAAATGTTGTCGGTGGTTACCTAGTTACAGACAGAAATGAGTGGATCATCATAGGAATTGTAGCTGGTTCAGGCATTGGTACTTTGTTTGCAACAAGAGTTAAAATGACAGGCATGCCCCAGATGGTTGGACTTCTAAACGGTTTTGGTGGTGGTGCTTCTGCTCTCGTAGCGCTGGCAGAATTTTACAAACTGAAAAATGATCCGGCTCTTAATTTTGAACTTGATACTTCGATTACGATTATTCTTTCAATATTAATTGGTGCCGTTACCTTTACCGGTTCATTAATAGCATTTGGTAAATTGCAAGGACTTGTTACCGGCAAAGTAGTAAAATATCCACTACAACATCCATTTAATTTATTATTACTTATTTTTGTTTTGGCTGCAGGTGCTATAGTGGTTTTAAACCCACTAGGTGAATTGACTTTACTCTTAATTATTGTTGGAGTATCTCTGGTACTCGGTGTACTTCTTGTGCTTCCAATCGGAGGTGCTGACATGCCTGTTGCAATCTCTTTACTTAATTCATATTCAGGTCTGGCAGCATCAATGACAGGATTTGTATTAAAGAATAATATGTTAATCATTGCCGGTGCTCTGGTTGGTGCCTCTGGTATTATTCTAACATTAATAATGTGCCGGGGAATGAATCGCTCACTCATGAATGTTGTAATGGGTGGATGGGCTTCCGCAGGTTCAGGAGGACCGGCTCCAGCAGATGGTAGTGCGCCTAAAGGTGATGTAAAATCAGTTGATGCAGAAGAGTTGGCTATGATACTTGATTCAGTTAGTAGTGTTATATTCGTTCCTGGTTACGGAATGGCAGTCGCTCAGGCACAGCATGCCGTAAGAGATCTGGCAAATACTCTCGAGAAAAAAGGTGTTAATGTGAGATTTGCCATTCATCCGGTTGCCGGCAGAATGCCCGGACATATGAATGTTCTTTTAGCAGAGGCACAAGTTCCTTATGATAAATTAGTAGCCATGGAAGATATTAACGACGATTTTCCAAACAACGATTTAGTAATAGTAATTGGTGCGAATGATGTTGTTAATCCTGCGGCCAGACACGACCAAAGCAGTCCCATTTATGGTATGCCGATTTTAAATGTTGATTATTCTAAAACTGTGGTGATTAATAAGAGATCATTAAACGTTGGTTATGCAGGGATTGATAATGAACTATTCTTCTATCCGAATACGCTGATGTACTTTGGTGACGCTAAGGAAGCTATGAGTAAATTAAATAATGAATTGAAAGAACTTTAGTAATTACTCCTTTTAAATTTTAATAAACTTTTCCTGTTCGGGTTTGGGGTGATTATACAGCTCAACTAATTTTTTTAAGGATAATTGGTGGTTAAAAGTGTAGAATTGAAATTATATTTTTTATTATCCTTTTTTCTTCTATTTATTCCTTCCACTACGACCGGACAAAATATTGAAATAAAAAGTTTGGAGATTTATACTACTGAAGCAAGATTGGCATTACCAGTATTAACAAAAAATAATAAGTTAATAATTGAATTTGATGTAAAGTCGGAATTTGAACCTGCACTCAGCATACTTTTCAGGTTTTGTGATTATGGATGGACCCCAACTAAGAATCTATTTTTACTGAATCAGAACCGAAACTCTTTACCATTGTTTAACTTTGAACGACTTCCGGTTACAGTTGAAGATGCTGACTTCCATTTCGAAGGTTCTTTCCCCGACAAAGATAATTTTATTGAGCTGCCATTTTCAGGGAAATGGAAATTTTATATTACAGATATTCAGGATACGGCAATAGTCTATGCCTCTGGTAGGTTTTATCTTGTCGATAACCAGGTTGAATTACATTCCGTACTTAAAAGAGATGAGCTTGAAAACAAAAACTACTGGCCTGTTGAGCTTGCAAAAACATTTAATATAACAACCAATTTTGTGTTACCTGAAGACTTTTATCCAGGTTATGTTGAGACGTTGGAGATAATACAGAATAAAAATATTTATTACCCTCTTATTATCGAAAGAAATTCAAATACTTTGGAGAGACAGTTCAAGTGGGATGCTAATAGAAAGTTCACTTACATTATCAGGGATATACCGGCAGGTAATGAATACAGGCAGGTTGATATCAGAGACTTTAACTATTTTAGTTCGAAGGAAGTGAATGCACAGAGAGATGGATTAGAATATTCAAGATTTTCTTTAAAAGCAAAACCGGATCTGAATGGAAATAAAATTTATTTGGATTTCAATGATCCATATGCGACATATCTGAATGTTACATTTTCTATTCGTCCGCCTGAAGATGTATACAAGGAAATTTTCCTTGTTGGTGCGTTTAATGATTGGGAGTTATTGCCAGAATATATATTACACTCTGATGATGGGATTAAATCCATTACCATTCCTCTAAAAAGAGGAATTTATGATT
>JARRKK010000378.1:0-6092 GCA_037388105.1 Ignavibacteriaceae bacterium
CTGAGTTCGATTACTTTGAAGAAAGGAAAGGTGCAACAGCTCACGATGAAAGACGTGTAAGAGAATATGTTATATCGAAGGTTTCAAAAAATGTTAGGAGTATTTTAGACGTTGGCTGCGGTTCCGGCTGGGTAGCAAAACATTTTGTATCAAAGGGTATTCGCGTAAATTCACTGGATGTTTCTACAGTAAATCCTGCAAAAGTATTAAAATTATATCCGTCTGAAAATCATATTGGTATTGTTGCAGATTCATTTAAACTACCTTTCTCCGATAAATCATTTGATTGTGTAATTGCATCCGAAATAATTGAGCATGTTGTTGCACCAGCAGATTTTGTTAAAGAGCTTTTCAGGGTTGTTAAACAGGGTGGGGAGTTGATAATTACAACACCGTACAAAGAAAAATTAATTTATTATCTATGCGTTCACTGTAATCAAAAAACTCCTGCGAATGCGCATCTCCATTCTTTTGATGAAACGAAATTAAAAAGTTATTACAATGGGGGGGATCTTGATGAATTTAAGTATGAAACCTTTGGAAATAAGTTGCTGATCTTTTTAAGGACTTACAAGATCCTTCAAATATTTCCCTTTTGGTTATGGAAGTTAAAAGATAAGTTTGCAAATTTGATTATCAACCGACCGATTCATATCATCAGTATGTATCGAAAAAAGTAATTATTAAATAGTTGATTGTATGATAGATGACTGTTCTAAATTATCTAGTACCTTGAACAGATTTCTAATCTCATTGTTCCAATTCAATTCTTTCGAAGCATTTTCACAATTTGCACTGTAATTAGAATAAAGTTCTGTATTTTCCAATAATAATTTTATCTTGTGTATCAACTCATCCAGATTGTCAAGGTCTACAACCTCACCTAGATTGTACTGCATAACAATTTCCACCATTTGGGGTAATTTACTAACAACAACAGGTATTTCCGCCATTATATATTCGAATAATTTATTTGGTAGTGCATAGTGATAGCTAAGTGAAATATTTTCAATTAATGATAATCCAACATCTGCCGCAGCAGTATAACTTAATAATTCATTTTGATTTACTTTACCCATAAAGAATACCTGAGAATGTAAATTCATTTTATCTGCAAGGTCTTTATAATATTCTTCATGCTCACCGCTTCCAATAATAACCAAAACACAATTCGGTAATTCTTTTATCACATCAAAAATGTATTGCAATCCTCTGCCGTGAAGAATTACACCTTGGTAAATTTACTATAAAAGGGGAGGTTTCGTAACACAATTGTGTTAACCAGCCCATACTTATCCCTGATATAATCCTCATCCATCCTACCGGTTACCATTACGAAATCAACTTTTTTTATAAATATTTTTTCTATCCATCCAAGAACTAATTGAATGATTCTTCGATTCTTAAGGCCGGCAAGATGACCAAACAATTCCCGTGAATCGTAAATTACATCTGCTTTTTTCATCTTTGCAAATATTACTACAAAAGGTAGAGTATAAATATCCTCAGCAAAAAATAATGATGCATTTGATTTGAATAAATTCCATTTGAGTTTGTAAATAAAATTAAAATAGTAGGTGAGTGAAAGAAATCCCTTATGCAGTTTAAAGATAGTCTTTTCCCCCTTTTGAGTTGAAAAGTTTTCTGTCAGCCAATCGAATCCAATAAAATTAACATCATATCCTTTAGCCTTGAGTGAAATGAAAAGATTGAGGCATCTCGTATCATAATCGATATTACCTAGGAAAGCGATTGTTACAATCTTTTGAGTGGACATAAATTACAACAATAATTAAAGCTTTATTTTAAGAGTGTTTCTCATGACAGTTTTGGCGTCAAATTTTTCTTTAAAATCAATTAAGGTCATACTTGGTGTCATCGGATTATCTGCTTTTGTATCTTGTGATACACCCGTATCAATGTATTTGTAGCCATTTTCTGTTGCCCATTTGATAACTTCATACATAACCAGGTGTATTGGTTTTAAATTTTCATATTCGTATAAAAGCATATTATAAAAAAACAGTGCCACCCGTTCATTGCAAATAAATACACAAGAACCGGCAATTGGTTTAGTTTTATAGTAAACCATAAAGAGCAAAATATTATCCGGTAGTAACGATTTTAATTTTAACAGATCTTCTAACGAGTGAGTAGGTTTTACATCGTGGCGTGCTTTATTTTCAATTAATATCGGATAAAACTCTTCATAATTATCATTTTGTTCAACACGAAGATCGGGGTTCTTTAATGCTTTTCGTATGTTTCTTCTAACAGTTGGTTGAAATCGTGAAATGATATCAGTATCCGGGAAAAGCTTTATTGCACTGGAAATATAGTGAAGATCGTAATTGAAACCCTGCCAAAGCATTGCAAAATCGAGGTTCTCATTTGGATGTCTTTCGTAGACTCTTGGTGCCGATGTTAAGAGAAATTCACTGACTCCTTTTTTTCTTCCATAATCTAATAACGTTGAAACTATCTCCATTGCAAATGAAAATTTTACATCCTTTGTAACAATTGAGCCATAACTTGAACCAATTGGTGACTCATATAGGTCACCCATCCTTGAACCGGGAAGAAGGGCTACAATATTTCCCTTATCCAGAAATAATAAGTGGTTAAAAGTAAAAGAATCCTTACGATGATAATTAAAAAATTTTTGAAGATGGAAGATAGTCCCGTTATTGGATTCCAACACAAAATTATCCCATTTAGTTTTCCACTCTTCAGAGTACTCAATTATTTCCATAAAAACCCGATTATTTTACAGAGTAAAAATATATACCATTAAAATACAAATTATTCTCATCGCAGTGGTCAACTTATTGTTGTATCTTTTTATAAATTATAAAATCTCCAAATTGTTCAATCTTATTGAACAACCCGGAATTAAGAGTCGAGAAATCAGGGAACTGATATCCTTGCATTATCAATTCATCTATATGCTTTTGATTAAAGATTACCCATTCGCCCGGATGCACGTTACCCCAATCAAAATCAATCCCCAGTATTCTTTCCGAATTTGTTAAATCAGCATAATTTCTTAAAAGGTTCACACTGTATTTTGTAAAATGATCCGTGAATATTTTCTTTTCCGGATACCCGATCATAAATAATTTCAGGCTGTTAATATTTTCTTTATTAAAATAGATTTCATAATGTGTACTCATAATTATTCCGCCGCTAATATAAATTACTATTAGAATATATTTAATATATTTTTTTAATTGATTAAGAGTTATAGCCGACAAAATAATTGCAGGAGTGAGCAGCGGATAAATGTACCAGCTTCGAGTTAAATCTAATGGTTTATATTCACTAAATGAGGTTGTGAAAGTAATTAATAATATAAGAGTTCCGAGAAACCAGTAAGTAAGAAGAAAGTATTCTCTTTTTTTGATATTTATGAAACTCTTAAAAAATGCAAGTATCGGAAGAAATAAATAAAAGCGTCTGAGAAAAATCGCCTTACAATTTATTACGAAAATCTGATCAAAGAGGTTCCGCCAATAGTTCTTTACACCACTGAATTTTTGAGCTGTATAAGGGAAGAAATCGTAATAACTATAATTATAATTTTGCGATAATAAAGTAAATCTGTAGAGAAAATCCTGGTGGAGGATTAAATAAACAAATCCTTCTACTACTACGTTTACTTTATTATCGCAAAATTATAATTATAGTTATTACGATTTCTTCCCTTATACAGCTCAAAAATTCAGTGGTGTAAAGAACTATTGGGAAGGATACTTGTATAGTAAATATTTTCTTTTATTTGCATGGAAAGAAAGAAACATATTCCCGCAACTATTGCTAGTTTATTTTCCTCTTTCTTGTAAGATTTATAAAGAAAATAAATGCCGAGGTTTATGAAAAATACGTTCGGTAAATCAACAAAGTTGATTGTGGCAAATATGATATCGGTTGGAAAGAATGCTATCAGTATTAATGATAAAAGAGCGATCTTCTCATTACCGGTTATAAGCTGAGTAAACTTGTATGTTAAAATCAGATTTGCAATAGATATGAAAAAAGAGAATAAAATTGTAACAGTTTCGTTTATTCCGAATATTTTATAAAGGCAAGCTGTGATAAACAGATGGAATATTCTAAGAGGGAAAATAGGATAACCCTGATAGTCCCCAGTGAAATCACTATTGAATATTGTGTAACTTAAATAAGAATAGTATGCATCATCTGAAAAAACGTGTCCTGTAAAAAAATAAAGACGAACAAGTATTCCAAGGATCAATATTAATAAAAGAACAAGTGTATTTTTTGTTTGAATGTTAATCAGCCTCATTTATCCTGCATAATTCTTATTCTATAATTAATTAGAACCAGTTCAGGATCAATTTTCATCGATACATAAATCTAATCGAAATTATTATGAATATAAATGAAAAGTAAATTTATGATTACACAAATGAAAATAAATAATTACTTTTATGAAATAATAAGTATTTAGTTTAAAACCCTTATCGAAGCTCAGAATTAATTTTTGAAAGCAAATTATAAAATATTGATTGCTCCTAACAGTTTTAAGGAGTGCTCCGATTCTGTTATCATCTCAAGCATTATTTATAATAATCTTAAGAAACACCTTGATTGTAGTCTAATACAAAAACCTATTTCTGATGGTGGTGATGGATTTACTGAAGTTTGCAATCATTATTTTAGGGGGGAAGAACTAATCTATAATGTTTCAACACCATATAGTGATGAATCTCTTGAGTGTAAGGTAGTTTACTCAAAGGTAACAAAAACTGTTTATATCGAATCTGCAAATGTACTAGGTTTGAAAGTTGTTCCTTCTAAGAGAAGAAACCCGCTATTGCTTTCATCAAAAGGATTAGGGGAGTTATTATTAGCTCTTGCAGATGAAAATTTTGATATAAGGAAAGTTATAATTGGTATTGGTGGCACGGCCACAATTGATATGGGACTTGGTGTTTGCTCCGCATTAGGCCTGAAATTATTTGATTTAAACGGTAATGAAATACCGGTTATTCCTTCTAATTTTAATAAAGTAAAATATATAGAGTGGAATAAGCATAGACTACCTTTTTCTGTATTGAGTATCATTGATGTTTCAAACCCATTAGTTGGCGTGAACGGAGCTGCAAGAGAATTTGGTCTTCAGAAAGGTGCAGATGAGCTATCATTACAAGTTATTGAAAATGGTTTGGTTAATATCCTTAATTTGTTACAGAATAAAGGCTTAATAGATAGTTCTAAAGTGTTAAGTGGAGCCGGGGGTGGAATTCATGCCGGATTTAAAATTTTTCTGGGTGCTGAATCAATCCCAGCTGAAAAATTTATTCTGGAAGAATTAAATGCAGCTGAGGAAATAAGGAAGAGTGACTTAGTTTTAACCATAATTAAACTGATAATAGAAGGTATTTTATGACTTACAGAATTTTTTGTAACTTCTACTTCGAATCATTTCTTTTATTATAATCAGGTTATAACAGTAAAATCATGAGACAGTACTTAGATCTTGTAAAATTAGTAATGGAAAATGGCACACTAAAGTCCAATAGAACCGGTGTGGATTCAATTTCATATTTTGGTGCATTCTATAAAGTTGATTTAAGTGAAGGATTTCCACTTTTAACAACTAAAAAGATGCATTGGAATTCGTTACTCCGGGAGGTTCTTTGGTACTTATCTGGTGAAAACCATATCCGTAATTTGAGAAAACACACAAAAATTTGGGATGCCTGGGCTGATGCAGATGGAAATTTAGAAACAGCATATGGATATTATTGGAGACATTTTCCAAGTGCACAGAAAAATAAGTATGGTGAGTGGGAGATAAAAGAAGTTGATCAGATAAGGTATGTCCTGGATGAAATAGAAAAAAATCCAAATAGCAGAAGATTAGTTGTTTCAGCTTGGGAACCTGGAAACGCAACTACGAGTAAATTACCTCCCTGCCATTATAGTTTTGTTTTCAATGTACAGGATAATAAACTAAATTGTCATCTAACTCAGCGCTCAGGTGATATCGCTCTCGGGTTTCCATTTAATCTTGCTGCTTATTCCTTACTAACACAAGTTATAGCTAAACAGGTCGGACTTGGTTT
>JARRKK010000379.1:0-2548 GCA_037388105.1 Ignavibacteriaceae bacterium
GCTGTTGCTGCCGGAAAAGCTGAAAATGTAGAGCAGACTCTTGAATTAATTTTAAATAAAACTTTAAGTTTTATTAATGCCGAACACGGAGCTATTTTTTTGGTTTCTGAACGTAATGAAGTTTTGGAAACTTTTATAAAGCTGGCAAGGAATAGTAAGTTAAACAAGAAAACTCATATTGGAGAACATATAACAGGATGGGTATTAGCAAAAAAAGCACCCTTGATTATTAAGGATTTAAGCGAAGATAAAAGATTTAAAACTACTGAAGAAGAAAAGAAAATAATTAAGAGCTTAATATGCTCGCCTATTTGGTTTGAGGGAAAGATAATAGGTATTCTACAAATGATAAATAAAAAGAAGGAACGGGAACGTAAGCCTTTTTTTACGGATTATGATCTTTCGCTCATCTCAATTATTTCGGCTCAGGCGGGGCAGATAATAGAAAATTCGAAGCTTCAGCAAGTGAATTTTGAGAAGAAAAAGGAAGCTGAAATTGCAAAGCTGGAAACTGAAAAATTACAGGAACTGGACAGGTTAAAAACCAATTTCTTTACTAATCTATCCCATGAATTCAGAACCCCGTTAACATTAATACTTGGCCCGGCCGAAAAAATTAATTCTAATACTTCTAACGATGTTACTAAAGATTCAGGAATTATAAAAAGAAACTCACAACGATTGTTAAAATTAGTAAATCAATTACTTGATCTATCAGGATTAGAAGCGGGTAAAATGAAACTCGAAGCTTCTAAAAATAATATAGTATCTTTTGTTAAAGGAGTTGTCCTGTCATTTGAATCGTTATCGGAAGAAAAAGATATTGCTTTGAAGATATCATCAGAAAAAGAGATTATAGAACTGTATTTTGATAAAGAAAAGATGATAAAAATATTAACGAACATTTTATCCAATGCTTTTAAGTATACTAAGGAAGATGGAAAGATAACAGTTTCGATAACAGAGAGTTCGAGCCTGCCAGTCGAAGCTTTAGCGAAGCCTGGTTCAAGTGTTGAAATAAAAATAAGAGATACTGGAATAGGAATACCAAAGGAGGAAATACCGAAATTATTTGACAGGTTTTACCAGGTTGATTCTTCATTTACAAATGAATATGAAGGTACAGGTATCGGTCTGGCTTTGACCAAAGAATTAGTGGAGCTCCATCATGGTAGCATCTCTGTTGAAAGTGAAATAGGAAAATGGACGGAATTCACTTTACAATTTCCTGTTGGCAGAGAACATTTGAAAGATGAAGAAATATTAACCGGCGAGAAAGAGGGCAAGACAAAAACTCTTATCAGCAAAGAAAACCATTATATGACAAAAAGTTCTGAGGAAGTTACCTCCGAAGATATTGAAATTGATTTATTGAAAGATGATAAAACGATAATACTTGTAGTAGAAGATAATTATGATATGAGAGAATATATAAAGGAATTCCTTGAGGGCGATTATTTGGTTGAAGAAGCAATAAACGGTGAGCAGGGTGTAAGAAAAGCGGAAAAAATAATCCCTGACCTTATAATAAGTGATATGATGATGCCTAAGATGGACGGAAATGAATTGACCCGGTTATTAAGGAATAATGAAAAGACCAGCCATATACCAATAATTATATTAACGGCAAAAACAGGTCAGGAGAGTAAGCTGGAAGGTTTAGAAACCGGAGCCGATGATTACTTGACAAAACCATTTGATATAAAAGAACTGCAGATCAGGATAGCTAACTTGATTAATATAAGGAGAAGATTACAGGAAAAGTATAGTAAAGGAGAATTTGTATTAGAACATACAGAGAATTTTTCCCGACAAACTCAAACCGGGAAGGAAAAACTTAGAAATATTGATCAAAAGTTTATAGATAAGGTCATAAAAATTATAAATGAACATATTTCAGATGAAGGTTTTAGCATAGAACAGCTTGGCAGTGAAGTTGGAATGAGCAGGTCACAAGTTCATAGAAAAATCAGAGCATTGACAGGTTTACCTCCCAACGCTCATGTTAGAAAAATCAGGTTATCAAAAGCTAAAGAGATGATAAAAAACGGGGAAGGAAATATATCGGAGATATCCTATTCAGTCGGTTTCTCAAGCCCTGTATATTTTTCCAAATGCTTTAAGGAAGAATTCGGATACCCGCCTAAAAATCTAACCGGATAAAAGCACCCTATAATCATATCAATAATCGGAAAAATTCTATTAATGTCGTATAAATTTCAATATGCGACTAAAGATTAATTCTTTGCGACAAAACATTAATAAGTAGCTACAAAATTGATATGTAACCCCTCTCCTAATTTTGTTTATTTGTTACAGACAATTTTAACAACAAAAGGAGCCAGTTATGAAAAAGTCAATTTTTTCTTTCGTATTCATCTTCACAGTTCTTTTTGCCTGTTCAGTAATTGCTCAGGATCTTGGGGTATTAAGTGATAATTCCCGGATCAACTTACAGAAGCATAGTGCTGATTTTTATAAACGGCAGGCAAGGTTAGCTTTTAATGTGATCCCTGCATTACTGGATAGTAAAATCCAGGGAGTAGTT
>JARRKK010000379.1:2594-4158 GCA_037388105.1 Ignavibacteriaceae bacterium
TTCCTTCTGGAGATTACACTGAAATGATAGATAAGTTAAATCGGGTTGCAGAAGAAAACCCTGATCCATCAATAAGAGCAAAAGCTTATTTAGCAAACATTTATTTGAGTGCAAGTGATATTATTGATGTTAATGTAAAACACCGATCTTATGATTACGATTATATCTATAAACAAATAACGGAACAATTGGAAAATAATGTATTAGCTCATATGTAGAATACAGAAAGATGAAGCTAATTAACATTTTAAATGCGGTTTAAGGAGACGCTTGTTTCAGGCGTCTCCTTATCAAGTAACAATCAAATGCTATAAAATTTTTAATCAATATTTATTTTATTAAATATTTGATATGTGGTGACCCTCCTGAATTTGTGTATTTGTTTGGAAAATTTAACCATGAATGGAGTATAACATGAAAAACATTTTAAATTTTAAGTTTACTATATTGGTAATAATTGTTGCTGCGTTTTCTTCCAATATTTTGTACTCTCAGGAAATCAGCTATGGTGATTCAGCTGCCCTTGGAAATGGTATTGTAAAAACATGGTTAATAACCGATACTTCCGACAACCCCCGAGGCATAGGCTTAAGTTTATCGGAAGATGTTTTGACAAATTTACCTTTGCAGAGTACGGCTATAAATCCACCGGGACGATCCTTCCCCTACGACGTAATGTATTTTCCTTCTAAAGTAAATAATACAGTATTCGATCATAACCTTTTTCTGTGGCTTCCCCAAGGACATAATCCGGAAGGTATATATGACGTACCACAATTTAATGCTCATTTTAATATAATTAGTCCGGAAGAACGGGAAACTATACCAGGTGAAACAGATACATTTAGCGTCGATCCTCGATTTATCCCGCAAGATTATGAATTTGCATTTCATTCGCGTTATGTAGGAAATCACTGGTGGGATACAACAGCTGCTGAACTTCATGGTCAAGTTTTTACAAAAACTCTATTATATGGTTATTCGAAGGGTAAATTTGTTTTTTATGAGCTGGCTGTTTCAAAAGCTTTTTTAGAAACTAATCCTCATTTTTCAGAAATAATAAAACAGCCAGCAGAATTCCAGCTGGGAGGATATTACCCAACAACCTACAAAATTGAATATGACTCGGTCAATCATACATTTAATTTAGAATTAACGGATTTTGTTTTCCGACAAGCTGTTACAGGAGTTGATGACTTACCAAATAATAATATACCTGAAAAATTTGCTCTTTATCAAAATTACCCAAATCCGTTTAATCCATCTACAACAATCAGATGGCAGTCTCCGATTGACAGTTGGCAGACTTTGAAAATCTATGATATACTTGGAAATGAAAAGGCAAAACTTATTGATGAACAGAAGCCAGCTGGCATCTATAAAGTTGACTTTGATGCAACAGGATTGCCGAGTGGTGTTTACTTCTATAAAATTCAAGCGGGTTCCTTCGTTGAAACTAAGAAGATGATACTTCTGAAATAATGGTTGACGTGGCAAGTTCACGGTAGACCGTGTTGAGATCCGCTTTTTCAAGATCCTCCGAATTCCCCGTGGTCGTACTGGC
>JARRKK010000380.1:0-2544 GCA_037388105.1 Ignavibacteriaceae bacterium
CTCAAATGGGGCTGAATTTAATGCAATAAAACCAATACCAACAGATACCCGCTCATTGTCTTCATCAATGATTGTTAAATTTTGTACCACATTGTGATCTGAATTATTAATAAAATTGATACAGCTATTTCGATTATACTGTGCATTATATAGAGCATGAATAGTAATCCCTCCGGGACGATACCTTCCAGGACCTATATAGCCCAAAGTCACATAGCTAGTGTTCATAAATGTTAAAACAGAATTTCCATTACCTTCAATAGTTACATTTTTATCAAATCCATGTATGATACTAATCTTATGATCAGGATTAGCACCTGGTATTGGTCCATTTAAAACGAAACCAGTTGAATTTGCAGGGGCTATATATAATGTATCAATCAGTTCTAGATCAACTGATCCTGCAATTCCGTCGGTACTTAATTTATTAAATACGGAATCGATTGTAGGGAAATCACCATTTGTGCCAACTGTATACCAACCGGCAGGTAATGGGTCAAGGATCAGTTTATTATTTTTTTGTGGAATATCAGTATTGATATTACTGCTTAATAGCCTCATCTGCTGAGGGCATATTGAGTAAGAGAATAGAATTGTGAAAATGAAAATTAACTTTTTCATAACATCCTCCTATTTATGAAATGATATTGATAATTAATTGATTGAGAATATGAGTATTCATTTTCCTAATTTCATTTGTTTCTCGATTGTATAATTTCCAGCTTCTAAACGATATAAATAATTTCCATTTACCAATTGCCCACCTGCCTCATCATTAGGCTGCTTACATTCGGCTGACGGAAATTCTAATCTATAAGTACCTGGTTCTTTTTCTTCATCTACCAGTTTTTCAATTATTTCACCCTTAGAATTAAAAACCGTTATCTTAATCCTTGTTTTATAAGCAACACAATACTTTATTGTTGTTTTTTCCTTAAATGGATTCGGAAAATTTTGCCCTAAATAAAATTCTGCAGGAACTAAATTATTCATCTCTTTTTTTCAATTGTTAAAATTCTATAGCATATAGATATTATTTAATGGAAGGTTTTTCTACCCGATTTGTCTTTATTTATTACCCGATTTGTCTTTTTTAACAATATTGGAAGAGAAGTGAAGTAAATCTATTATAGTAAGATGTTATCCAGAATAAAATGTTAAATGCTTTATTGCTATGTTGTTCTTAACAATTTAACAGTTAAACAGTTAAGCAATTTTTCCAGATAGGTGATAAGTTCTTACATTAACAAAAGTTAGATCTTATGAAGATATTGTGAAGGTGTAACACCAAACTGTTTCTTAAAATACTCTGAAAAATGTGCCGGATTATTAAATCCCACTTCAAGTGCTATTTCAGATATATTTCCAAATTTCTTTTCTATTAGTTCTGCACCCCTGCTTACACGTATTCTTCTAATTACTTCAACAGGAGGTTCACCAATTAATGAGACAATTTTCTTGTGAAGAACTGAACGGCTTACAGCAACTAATTCAGAAAGTGTTACTACATTAAAAGTTGGATTAGACATATTATCCATAATTGCACAAAATACTTTTTTTAGGAATTTTTTATCTGCCGAATTAATTTTCGATTCTTCTAATCTATATATTCCATGTTTCTTAAAATGTTCATGAATTCTCTTTCTCTGCTCAATAAGATTTTTTATCCTTGCATTTAATTCATCCGGTTCAAATGGTTTCATTATATATTCGTCCGCACCGGTTTCAAATCCTTCAATTTTATCCTGGCTTGATGCCTTTGCTGTTAAAAGTATTACTGGTATATGGCTTGTTCTTTCGTCCGTCTTTAACTTTCTGCATAATTCAAAACCATCCATTTTGGGCATCATTACATCGCTGATAATTAAGTCAGGCCCACCTAAGGCAGATTCAATAGATTTGTTCCATCCATCTTGTCCATTTATTGCTTCAATAATTTTATAATCATTCTTCAAGTTATCTTTGATATAATTTCTAACATCATAATTATCTTCCACAATTAACAGGATTGATTTTTCGGTTTCTATCAATTGCTCAAGTCCAGGTTTTTCTAATTTATCCTCATCAATTAAATTTGGTTCAATAGAACTATGTGTGGGCTCGAATTGTTTTGTATCACAGATTTGTTCAGGCATCAAATGTTCTTTACTGAGTGGTATACTGATAGTGAAAACAGATCCTTTCCCTTCTTCACTTTCAACTTCAATTGTTCCTTTATGAAGTTCTATCAATTCTTTTGCTAACGATAATCCGATTCCTGTTCCTTCCTGTTCTCTTTTATGGCCTCCGTCTACCTGGTAGAAACGATCAAATATTTTGGAGATATTTTCTTTAGGGATACCTATACCATTATCGCGAATAGAGATTTTTACAAAACCCTCATTTAAATCATCCATTACCAAAGGGGGAATGGAAGGGAGTTTCAGAGATGTTGTGATTTCTATTTCACCCTCTTCAGGCGTGAATTTAAATGCGTTTGAAAGCAGGTTAGTGATTATCTTCTCAATTTTTTCCTTATCTATGTAAGCAATGATTTCATCTTCC
>JARRKK010000381.1:0-2543 GCA_037388105.1 Ignavibacteriaceae bacterium
TATAGTCGATTATTCTTCCGGATATGTAAGTGTTAGAGTAATTGATAGACAAACAAATAACAGATTCAGTTATTTTGGGAACGATGATGAAAACTTTTTTACTGAATCACTTAATGGTTATGTGCCTGCCTCCGTTGGAATTAAAGCAGTTGATTTTAGCGGCAAATTAAAAATCGAACTGCATAGAACATTTTAATTGCTGCTATTTGCATTAAACAGTAAAATTTAAAACTTGTTTTGCACTCCATTGATCGTAAAAAATTTCTGGTTGAAAGAGGAATCAGTTTGCTTATTTTACAACCCTTGCGGTATATGATATTATAGGAAACGAGATCACAACTCTGATCAATAAAAACTTACCTGCCGGCGAATATGAATTTACATTTAATACTCAGAACATTCCAGCGGTGTATATTTTTATAGTTAAATGCCGGCAGTTTAACCGTTACAAAAAAGATGGTTTTATTTAGTTAATTGAAGGAATTAGATCTGTAATATTTTTATACTTGTTAGAAATTATTATTTTAGCGCGATTTTTAATTTATATTATATGCTTTTAAACCAATTGATGGGGGATAATGACTATGCTATTCGGTAACGAGAAAAATTTTAAATTTCTTAATAAGGCAGAAACGATTTCACTTCCTGTTCGTGAAGATATTGAGGATAAATATAAATGGGATCTTTCCCATATATATGAAGATGATGAGAAGTGGGAAAAAGATTTTTCCTGGATTGAAAAAAATCTCAGCGGTTATGATAAATTCAAGAGGAAGTTAAATTCTAGTGCAGATACTTTATTAGATTGTTTAAAATTTGATGATAGCATAGGAATTAGACTTGAGCGACTCTATCTTTATGCTATGCTTGCTAAAGATAGTGATCTAAGGGATAATACCTACCAGGCTATGGATGATAGAATAAAATCTTTATATGCAAAAGTTACCACAGTCAGTTCTTTCATTAAGCCGGAACTGCTTGAAATAGACAGTGATGAATTATTACAGATGGTAGAATCGAATAATGAGCTTAATATTTACAAGCATAATATTGATGATCTATTAAGAACTAAAAGCCATTCACTTTCAAAACAGGAGGAACAAATTTTAGGTCTGGCAACCGAGATTGCTCAAACTCCATATAACAGCTATTCAATGTTTACTAATGCCGATCTTAAATTTCCGGTGGTGAAGGACAATAATGGAAATAATGTTGAAATGTCGCATGGTAGATTTTATGCGGCGATGCATTCTAAAAATCGTGATTACAGGGAAAGAGCATTTAATTCATATCTCGGTCGCTATAAAGATTATGTTAATACATTTGCATCACTTTTTAACGGAAACCTCAAAACTAATATCTTTTTTGCCAGGGCGAGAAAATATAACTCGGCCTGCGAAGCTGCACTCGACAAAAATAATATTCCGCTTTCGGTTTATGATAATCTGGTCGATTCGGTAAATCAAAATCTTGCTCCTTTGCATAGATGGGCCGGCTTGAAAAGAAATCTTTTGGGAATTGAAAAATTAAGACCTTTTGATGTTCAGGTTACAGTATTTAGTAATTCAGAAGAAAAAAATTATCCTTACGAAAATGCAAAAGAGATTGTACTAAATTCATTAAAAATAATGGGAGATGATTATTTAAATTCCTTACAGCTTGCTTTTAATAACAAATGGATTGATGTTTATGAAACACAAGCCAAGAAGAGCGGTGCCTACTCTTCCGGAACAACTTACGGTGTGCATCCTTATGTTCTTCTTAACTGGACCGACCTTTTGAATGATGTTTTTACACTTGCACATGAAATGGGACACAACATGCATTCGTACTACACTGGAAAAACTCAACCATTTCCGTACGCAAACTATTCAATTTTTCTTGCTGAAGTTGCCTCAACATTTAATGAATCATTACTTCTCGAGTATCTGACAAAAAATGCGGAAAGTGATGATGAAAAACTTTATTTTCTTGAAAAGTATCTTAACAATATAACATCAACATTTTACCGGCAGGTAATGTTTGCTGAATTTGAAAAAGTAGTTTATAATAAAGCAGAGAGCGGAGTAGCATTAACTCCAAAAGTTTTATCAAAGATTTACAAGGATATTTACCAAAAATATTGGGGGGCGGAGATGTTAATTAGCAAAGATGAGGAGTACACATGGGCAAGAATTCCGCATTTCTACTATAACTTTTATGTTTATCAATACGCCACAGGATTTGCTGCTTCTGAAGTCCTGACAAAAAAAGTTAAAACTGAAGGTAAACCGGCACTTGACAAATATTTGAATTTCCTGAAGGCAGGTAGTTCTGATTACCCGATTAACATTTTAAAATCTGCCGGTGTAGATATGAATTCTCCTGAGCCGGTAATTGCAGTATCTGCAAAGATGAACGAAATTTTAGACGAAATTGAGAGTGTACTTGCAGACAGATAATCTTTAATCTAATTTTATGAAACAAATTCCTTTCGATAACTGAGCTCAGTAAAACAAAAGCAAGTTGAAATAAACATATGAAGCGAACATAGTAAATAATTA
>JARRKK010000382.1:0-2522 GCA_037388105.1 Ignavibacteriaceae bacterium
TTTTCACACCAATATTTCTTTTTCACTTAAAAACATTTATGTTTGTTACACTAACTGTAACAATTAAAAATAGAATGTCTGCTTCAACAAAACTCTCCACTGCTGTGAAAGCGATTTGCTACTTGAAAGACTCCTATCCGGAGCCTAAAAATAGTACCGAAATTTCAGCTTATACCGGTGTGAATGCTTCTAAATTGAGAAAAATATTATCAATGTTAGTTAAGAATAATATAGTGGAAAGTAAGTATGGAATGAGTGGTGGTTTTATATTAAAAAGGAAACTTTCAACGCTGCATCTTCAGGAGGTTTACTGCGCAATCGAAGATAGGAAAGCATTTCATCTTGATGTAAATAAAGATTTAAAAAATCAGAACAGAGATCAACTAAAATTAAATGAGTATTTCCTAAATTTGTTTAGCGATATCCAGATTGATATCGAGAATAAAATGAAAGATATAACAATCAATTCGATTGTAAAAAATATAAATAGTTACAAAAAACGCATAAGGAGTTTAAAATGAAAATTCTTAAGGAATTAGGAATAAAATTAAAAAATTATGGATCTTCTACCGGCACTAAATGGAACAAAACAACAAACCAGGGGGAATTAAAAATATATTCGCCTGTTAACGGAAAGTATATTGCATCTGTTTATCAATCTTCTGAAAAGGATTATGAAAATGTAATAAAAACTGCTCAGTCTGCGTTTAAAGTTTGGAGAAATATTACAGCACCAAGAAGGGGAGAGGTAGTTCGACAAATAGGATTACGGCTTAGGGAGTATAAAAAAGCTTTGGGAACATTAGTATCCTATGAGATGGGAAAATCTATACAGGAAGGAATGGGGGAAGTACAGGAAATGATTGATATTTGTGATTTTGCAGTTGGTCAGTCACGCCAGCTTTACGGATTTACAATGCAGTCTGAAAGAACATCACACCGTATGTATGATCAATACCATCCTTTAGGTATTGTTGTAACAATTTCAGCGTTCAATTTTCCTGTTGCCGTTTGGTCATGGAATGCTATGCTTGCAGCGGTTTGTGGTGATGTTAATGTTTGGAAACCGTCATCAAAGGTTCCATTATCTGCAATTGCTACACAAAACATTATTGAAGATGTTTTAAAAGAAAATAAACTTCCTGAAGGAATATTCAATCTTATTATTGGAAGAGGATCCACAATTGGTGAAAGAATGTTAAATGATAAAAGGGTTCCATTGATTTCAATTACAGGATCAACAAAGGTTGGAAAGCATGCAGCAGAGGTAATTGCAAAAAGATTTGGAAAATCAATATTGGAACTTGGAGGAAATAACGCCATTATAGTAACACCTAATGCTGATCTCAGAATAGCAATACCAGCAATGGTATTTGGCGCTGTGGGAACAGCGGGACAAAGATGTACATCTACTAGAAGGTTAATTATCCACGAATCAATTTATGACACAGTAAAAAATAGTCTTGTAAAAGCATACAAAAGTTTAAATATCGGCAATCCTCTTCTTCAGAAAAACCATGTAGGACCATTAATAGATGTAGATGCAGTTAAAATGTTTAACGCCGCTTTGCAGGAGGTTAAAAAAGAAGGTGGCAAAGTTATATTTGGAGGTAAGGTTCTTCAAGGAAAGGAGTACGTATCAGGATGTTATGTTATACCTGCAATAGTCGAAGCAAAAAATCATTATTCAATTGTGCAGGAGGAAACTTTTGCACCAATCCTTTATTTAATTAAGTACAAAGGCAACGTAGATAATGCAATTGAATTACAAAACGGAGTAGTTCAGGGATTATCTTCGGCAATCTTTACAAACGATGTACGTGAAGCAGAAACGTTCCTCTCATATAGTGGCTCAGACTGTGGGATAGCAAACGTAAATATTGGTACATCAGGTGCCGAAATTGGCGGCGCTTTTGGCGGTGAAAAAGAAACCGGTGGCGGTCGTGAGTCTGGTTCTGATGCCTGGAAGGCTTATATGCGCAGACAAACTAATACAATAAACTATGGTACTGAACTACCTCTTGCCCAAGGGATTAAATTCGAATTCTAAAATTTAAATCTCAACTCAATTAAAGGGAACGGTATTTTTTTCCGTTCCCTTTTCTTATTCTTTCCATACTCCTCATCATACATTTTCCCAAATTAGAACAATGATAAAAACCAATCGAGTTAGTATTACCATACACAACTGAATTGCCAAGAAATAATTTCTTAAATGTGTTTCAATTCAATAACAATGTCTTTACATGATTTCTCTAAATAATTGGCAGGCTTTTAGATAAGCGGACGGCAGTATCAAAAATATAAATGTTAATAAAATGATAGAGCTAGACGTAAAAAAATTAACCTCCTGTAATTCCGATTGGGAAACCAATCAATATACTTTGCTCAGTATTACTAAAGAATGGCAATCAAATTTTAGGAAAAATAAATTATATCCACATCTTAATCAATCAGTAGAATTACAACAGAAGCTTCAGGATATCCTTCATGAAAACCTTGAATCAAAGTGGTGGTTAGAG
>JARRKK010000383.1:0-2522 GCA_037388105.1 Ignavibacteriaceae bacterium
CTTCGAGATTATTTTCAAGTCTTAAGTCCAGAATCTCCACTTCGTGATCAATAGCAACACCTGCTGCAATATATTCTAATGCAAGAGGTTCATATACAGAAAAATCTTCACTCCCAATTACTACCTGAGCTTTATCAGGTTCTATAAGTAATATTTTCATAATATCCTGCTAAATATTTGTTATACTTTTTTGATACATTATTCGTGTTTAAACAAGATTAATTTATTTTGTTTTTTCCAGGTTCTTTAACATTATTATAGCATTGGTATTATTTGGATTTAATTCCAATGACTTCTTATAATTTTTAATTGCTAATTCTTTTTGACCATCTTTTAAATATGCCTCACCAAGACTGTCATAAACATTCCACGATTTTGGGTAAGCAATGGTATTGAGTTTAAAAAATTCTATTGCATCTTTAACTTTTCCATTTTGTAAAGATTGATATCCAAGTGCGTTCATTTCTATTTCTTCAAACATGACAATGTCCGGTTCACTTTTATATTTATCATAAAAATACTTAGCTGCAGCGTTCGCACCTTGTGAATTCAGAATATTATGGAATTCAATGCCATTTAAAAATTTAAAGACCGCCGCATTAAAAGTTTCTGGTTGATCAAAAGGAATCAGGTGACCAGACTTATAAATTATTTCGCGTTTTGCATTTGGTATTCCAACTTCAATAACACCGGCGTTGGCTTGGATATCCGGCATATCATATTCCCCAACAAGAACCAAAGCAGGAACCCGAATTTCGGAAAGATGATTAAGTGCAAGTCTTTCGAGAGGCAATACGAAACTCTCCCTTTGAAAATTGATATCGTTAGGGTTTTCTTTTAGCAATTGAATAAACTTTTCTCTTGCTTCTAGATTTTTTGGATTGATTTCATAAGGATCTTCCTTCCCGAAATATTCCAGAAATTTTTGCGGATCGGTCAGTACATCAACTATTGAATTGAGACGACCTCCGCGGGTAATAGTATGATTTGTAGCGCCATATCCGCTTACAACAGCGCCTACTAAAACTAAAGTAGGTACTTTTTCGGGATATTTAAGGGTGAAATCAATTGCTAGTTTACCACCCCCCGACATCCCGAATACTATTGCTTTGTCAATTTTTAATTGTACAAAGAGTTGATTCAAATCTTCGATATGAGAGAAAGGAGCTTTCGGGAAAGTCGATTTTCCATAACCTCTCCGGTCATACCGTACAACGCGGTATTTTTTTGCAAATACAGGAAACTGGTTATCCCAGACCTCGCGATGGACTACCCCATCATGTAATAAAACAATCCAATCACCCTCCCCTGCTATTTCATAAAATAGTTTTCCACCTTCAACATTAATATAGCCTGAATCTATTTTGATGGAAGAATCGTGATATTTCTGCGATAATAAATTTGATGTAGTAAAAACAAGTAAACAAAAAATTATTACTGCTTTTTTCATAATAATTCTACTAAATTTATTTAGATAATTTTCCCACACTGGCAAGAAACCCAAATGTTAATTAATTTTTAATAGTTTTAATTGTGAGACGAATTGTACCCACTCATCTTTAATTCCTACACCAATTATTTTATTAAAGGTTTCACTAAATGATTCGCCCTTTTGAATTTTCTGAAGAAAAGAATTGAACTTTAATGAATCTGACTCAATTATAAATGTAACAAACATTTTCACCTGCTTATGAAACATCGGACCGGAAAGGCCATTGGATGCCTTTTTTAGGGTTCCAAAAATTTCACCTTCTTCTTCCGGGATAAAATGTTTATCATTCAATATAAAATTGATTGCCTCGCTTTCACCAATTCCTTCACCTCTATTATCTGCTACATAATCAGCAAAGCCTTCACTAAACCAAGCAGGAAGCTTTCTTCGTTCAAAAAATCCCAATCGTTGTTGAAAGTGTAAATGCGATAATTCATGTGTAAGGGTTTCCCTGTGCGTATCTATTCCGATAAAATTAAAAGCGCTTGGTGCAATTAAAACATCTCCAAGCAAAGCTGTTCCCCGAATAGGATATGGTGTGGAAGTAATTGCAGCAAATTCATTAAAACTTTTCTGCGTATTGCAAACATAAATTTTAAATGATTCCTCAAATGGTAGTCCGTGAACCCGTTCAACTCTTTCAACTGCTTTAGGTAAATAAAGAGCAATACTATCGGCATAAACTTCGGCTCCCGGTTCATAGTAAACATTATGAACCAAAGGATGTTGAATGAAGTGAGATTTTGATTTAAATAATGCTGTGGAATAGGGGCTAATCCAAAAGGCGACTATCAACACAATAAATATTGACAGCAATCCTATAAATAATATTTTTCGTTTTTTAATTTTCACTGCTAATCTTTAACCTTTTTTAATTTTATTATTTTAGCAACAACATCTTCCGTGTTTCGGTGTATTCATTGGTATGAATTTGATAGAAATAAATTCCACTTGCTAACCCATTACCTACAAATTCTATTTCATAGCTGTCTTCTGGTTTTTCTTTATTAATAAGAGTTGCGATTTAATT
>JARRKK010000384.1:0-3809 GCA_037388105.1 Ignavibacteriaceae bacterium
TTTTTTGTAAAAATCCAAAAAGAATTCCTTAGCAGTTTCGTGATGAATCGGAAGACTCGTTCTGGAATAATTATCAAAACTCATCCCGAACTTCTTAAATGTTTCGTAGTTAAGTTTGTGATAACGGTCAATAATAACTTGTGGAGAAACCCCTTCCTTATCAGCACTGATAGTAATTGGTACTCCATGTTCGTCGGAGCCGCAGATATAAATTATATCATCACCGTTTAATCTTTTATAACGAACATAAATATCCCCCGGAAGATAAGCTCCACTTAAATGTCCCAAATGTATCGGCCCATTTACGTATGGCAAAGCCGATGTTACAAGTATTTTTTCTTTAGCCAAAGTTTTAATAAAGGAATTAGCTATTAATGTAATTTTCAGTTGGAAATATAAAGATATTTAACCCAAAATTTTTCTAAGCGCAGATCAAACGTAGATAATGATCATTTATAAAACCAAAGGCTCAGACAATATTATTATATCTAAACTATTATAAAATCGTTTACCGACTCATCTCTGCAACTCACCGAAATTTTCTTTTATTCATATAGTTAAATAGTTATGTTGCCTTTAGAAAAATTACAATCAAGGAATAATGATGGAAAACGTTGAAAATAAAACAGATAAAAGAGTTTTTTTAGGCGGGATATTAATAGTTATTGGTGCATTCCTTCTTCTTGGTTCTATGGATATACTGGATTTTAGAATATCCAGAATAATCTTTTCGTGGCCGTTCTTCTTTTTAATAATTGGTTTGTTCATTCTCCTGAATACAAATAAAAAAATATTTGGTGGAATATTATCAGGTATTGGCCTGTTCTTTTTGATTGAAAGAATAGTTCCAGGAATACATTATAGTGGCGGGGTTATTATTCCGGTGATATTAATTTCACTTGGAACATATATAATATTAAATCATCGTAAGAAGGCAATTCAAGATCCGGAAAAATCAGGCTTTTTAAAAAAAGATTTGATTGATGATGTATCAATATTCGGTGGTGGTACAAAGATAGTTTCTTCTGATAATTTTAGAGGTGGAAATATTACAGCGGTATTCGGCGGTTCCGAAATTAACCTTTCTGGTTGTAAACTTGCTGAAGGAGAACAATATATTGATGTACTTACTATTTTTGGCGGCACTACTATTATTGTTCCGAAAGACTGGAATGTTATTGTAAATGTAACTTCAATATTAGGCGGATTCTCCGATAAGAGTATAAGAGATCCGAACATGATTCCCGACCAGTCAAGAACACTGCATGTAAAAGGTCTTGCAATGTTTGGAGGAGGTGAAATTAAAAATTATCTTTGATATAATAAGAGATGTTTGCAAATCCGATACTTAAAAGTTTAACGAGCTTTAATTACTACCTCCTTTTCTGGGCTATTCTAGCAATTATATTTATCCTTCTTATATATCTTGGAACTGATATTGGATTGTCAGCTGCTCTTGCAGATGGTCTTGTATTTAATTTTTTGTTGAGTGGTTTAGGATTAACCTTATGGTATCCGGCACGTTATATCCCAATCGAAAAAACCCGTCCTGCAAAAATATTTACAAGTCATGTTATTGGCGCTTTAATAACAACAACCCTATGGATGCTGGCAGGATATTTTTTAATGGTAAAAGTTTTTGGGTTTGTAGAGAATTACCCTGCATTTCTATACAGTACATTAGCCTGGAGAATATTAATAGGTCTGCTATTTTATTCCCTCTTTGTTTCGTTCTACTATATGATAATATACTATGAGGGATATCAGGAAAGAGCAATAAAGGAAACAGAATTAAAAGGTTTGGTGACTGAAGCAGAGTTACGGTCATTAAAGTTTCAAATTAATCCTCACTTTATATTCAACAGTTTGAATTCAATGAGTGCACTAACTGAAATTGATCCGGGTCGTGCCAAGCAAATGATAATTAAACTGGCGGAGTTTCTCAGATTCATTCTTCGAACGAATGAGCTTGATAAAAACTCACTTAACGAGGAACTGAAAAATATTAGATTATACCTGGATATTGAAAGAGTAAGATTTGAAGATAAATTTGATTATGTTGAAGAAATTGATGAGGGTTGTAAAAATATTGAAATACCAAGTATGATTCTCCAACCATTGTTTGAGAATGCTATTAAACATGCAGTTTACGAAACCCTGGAAACTGTTACTTTAAAATTAAAGTGTGGCTTAAACGATGGTTTTCTTAAAATTATTTTGGAAAATAATTTTGATGCAACTGTACATGCTAAAAAAGGTGCTGGTATTGGATTAAAAAATATCTCAGAAAGATTAAAATTAATTTACCATCAGGATAATTTGTTAAATATTACGAACAAAAATGATATTTTTAGTGTAACATTATATATTCCCATATCTCAAAATTGAGTTATTATTATGAGCGATAAAATCAAAACAATTATTATTGACGATGAAAAATTAGCCCGTCAAATAACCAAAGGCTATCTTTCAAAACATCCGGAGATTGAGTTAATTGCAGAGTGTTCCGGCTTTGAAATGCTTGAATTACTAGAAGATCCTCCTGCTATAATTTTTACAACAGCATATGATCAGTATGCAATTAAGGCATTTGAAGTAAGTGCGGTTGATTATCTACTTAAGCCATTTTCAGAAGAGAGATTTAACGAGGCTTTAAAAAAATCTTACTCTCTGATAGAAGATAAATTCCAGCAGAACTCAGCCATAAAGAATATTATTGATCATCATGACGAAAAAATTGAATTTTTAGAACGAATAGTAATTAAAGATGGATCTAAAATATCAATCGTTCCTGTTGATTCAATAAAATGGATTGAAGCACAAGATGATTATGTGATGATAAATTCTGAGCAGGGAAGATTCCTAAAAAAGAAAACAATGAAGTTCTTTGAGAATCACCTTGATGAAAATTTGTTTATTCGTATCCATCGATCGTACATTATAAATGCTGATTTTATTCAGCATCTGGAACAAAAGGGAAAAGAGTCTTACCAGCTAATTCTTAAGAATGGCAGAGAACTGCCTGTAAGTAAAACAGGTTTATCAAAATTAAAGAGTACCTTGTAGCTAACCTCAATAGAATACGGTAACCTGTTTCCATTATCTCATCTCTTAAATTGAAAGTCTATTTTTCTATGGATATATTTGTCTACATATATCTCAGAGGAAAACATGATACTTGACAAGGATCTTCTTTCAATTCAGGAAGCACGCGAAAAAGCCCGTAAAGCAAACGAAGCTCAACTCGAATTCAAACATTACTCACAGGAGCAAGTTGATAAAATTATAAGGGCTATGGCTGATGCAGGTTACGAAGCATCCGAAAAACTTGCAAAGATGGCAAGCGATGAAAGTGGTTTTGGCAAATGGCAGGACAAGGTTATTAAAAATCAGTTCGGTACAAGAAATGTTTATGAATCGATAAAGAACCTTAGAACTGTTGGAATAATTGGCGAAGAGCACAATGGTAAAGTACTGAAAATAGCAGTTCCGATGGGTGTTGTGTGTGCGCTTGTCCCATCAACTAATCCTACATCAACTGCAATGTTTAAAGCTCTGATTTCTTTAAAAGGCAGAAACGCTATTGTGGCAAGTCCTCATCCACGCACTTCAAAATGTACTGCAGAATCATTGAAAATTCTTGCTGACGCAGCAGAAAGCTCCGGCGCTCCGGCTGGATTAATACAGTGTTTATCGGAACCAACCATTGAAGGAACCGATGCACTAATGAAAGACAAAAACATCGCAGTAATTTTAGCAACAGGCAGCAACCCTATGGTTAAAGCAGCATACAGTGCTGGTAAACCGGC
>JARRKK010000385.1:0-4451 GCA_037388105.1 Ignavibacteriaceae bacterium
AGGTGTAATGCTTTCGCTCCCTCAATAGTAGCAAGATCAAAAACAGTTTGAGCATCCATTACTCCCGGACCATGCAGCGGCTTCTGGATCAGTGCTGCTAATCTCATTTCCGTAAAAGCAGATAAGTTGTTATTACAGGGCGCCGATAATGTAAAATCTGTAATGATCGATGGTAAATGGGTTGTAAAGGATAGTACATCATTAATTAATGATATCACAGAATTAAAATCCGATTGTGGAGCTGAATTAAAAAGACTATTTCGCAGACTATAGTGAGACTAAATGAAAAAAATAATTTTTGCAACCAAAAATAGAGGAAAAGCACAGGAGGTAAAACATATATTTGAGAATCTCAATGTCGAAATTATATCTCTTGATGATATTAATGAATCATTTGAAATTGAAGAAACCGGTTCTACATTTGAAGAGAATGCATTGATTAAAGCCAGGATCGTGTTCGAAAAATTTAAACTGCCAACAATAGCAGATGACTCAGGTTTGGTAGTGGAACAATTAAACGGAGCTCCGGGAATTTATTCTGCACGATACGCCGGAGATGATGGAAATGATACTGTGAACAATAATAAACTTTTAGCAGATCTAAAGAAATATCCTGATCCGCATAAAGCAAAATTTGTCTGCTCTGCAGTATATTACGATGGAAAAAATTCATATACCTCAGAGGGAGAAATAAAAGGCAGAATAATAGATCATGAACGCGGGACAAATGGATTTGGATACGATCCATTATTCGTTCCGGAAAATTATGAAAAGACTTTAGCTGAATTCGAATCTGAAATCAAAAACAAAATTAGTCATCGCTACCGGGCTTTTATAAAATTGAAGAAACAAATTCAATGATGTTATTTTTTTCGCAGGTTGATTCTTCTGGAGGTACACAGAATGGAACAAGGTTTTCTCAATATACCGGAGATACAACTATAAACAACATTGATTATACGACTCAACTGGAAGACTTATCACTGGATACCTCTGCTTTAAAACAATCATCATTTTTTCGTAAAACTTCCTCAGGGGTCTTTTATTTCGCAGATACAACCGGGTTTTCTGAAATAGTTCCCGATAGTCTGGTTGATTTCCTCAGCACTCCATCGGAATCAAGAGCTTTGTTATTCCCGTTAGCGGAAGGAAGCTTTTGGCCGGTCTTTCGTGTTACGGTTACTAACCAGCAGGTAAGTTTTAGTCCTTTGGCAGTTAACGGAGAATTTGTAGGAGCAGAGAATATTACTCTTCACCTTGTAGGTGGAGATATAGATGTTGATGCAATTAAGGTTAAATATACATTTACACGTCAGGAAAACCCTCAACAGATACCGCAGCAACTGAATGCTTATGCCTGGTTTACCGAAGACATTGGAATAGTGAAGCTTGAAGGGAAAGCAGTTTTAATCAATCTTCTGGGAGGCGAAGTAGATTTTTCTGATACAACAAGCACCATCACCCAAACTTTAATTGATTATGAAATTTACTAATCACTTAGTTGAAATAATCACCTGAACAATTCCAAATGTTAAAGATTTTGAAATTATTTTTCTAAACCCCGCCATTTTCAGCATCTCGGGCAAATCTATTTTTAGATCAAACTCCTCTACTGATGAAGGAAGATATTTATACGCTTCCTTATCACCTGAAATTAATCCACCGATAAATGGAAGAATTTTTTTGAAATAAAATTTATAGATTCTTTTAAGAAATATATTTTCCGGCATTCTGAATTCTAGTATTGTTACCTGTCCAGAATGTTTTAGTATTCTGTAAAACGAATTAAATCCCTTTTCAATATCGTAGAAATTTCTCACACCGAATGCTACAATTATATTTGAAACGGATTCATTTTTTATAGGAATATTTTCAGCAACCATTTGTATTGTCCGGCCGGAAATCCACTCGGACTTTTTGGAGAATAACAAAGCTCTTGAGTCCGATGGAGGGCTGAGGAAATCAACCAGACTATCGGGAACTATTTCAGAAAACCCGGTTGTATCTGCGAAATAAAAGACCCCTGAGGAAGTTTTACGATTGAGTGCTTTTTTTCTCCAATAGAAATCTAAGCCGAAACTCAGAAGATGATTGAGAAGGTCGTAACGAAATGCGATTGAATCAAATATTCTTTTAACAACAGTTTTCTTTTCAAGCATTGGTCATTTAATGGTATTTCATTCAATAAACTTATTTATATCATTATTAGATCTGGCGAAAAGAGATAAATGATCAAATAACAAAATTCAAATAACAAATAAAATTCAATAATTAAATTGAAATACCGATGATAAATTGTTATTTGGATTTTTCAATTATCGAAGAGAATATCTTTTTCAATTCTGTGGCTTCTCGTACTAATCTTTCCGCTTCTTCAATATTTTCAAGACTATTAGTTTCAATTATCAGCCTTAATCAATATGCACTTTCTTTTGATTCTTTTCGACTGATTTTCATCTTCATTAGAAAATCCTTTTTACCTAATGACTCATTAGCATCAATATAATTAGCTCCATTTGATCCTGATGATTTCACTAATTGTCTACAATCCTCAATATTACTTAACGACTTTGGTAAAGTTTTGACAAATATCCTTACATTTTTGGCAAACAGAAAAGATCGTTCCTCAAGATCATACGGTGGTTTGGAATTTTGATCATTGGTCATTGATTATTATTTGAAGATTGGTTTTGATATTTGCATATTCTTATTGGTTATTTACGAATAAAGAAATTGATTACTCAGGCTTTATCATAAGAAAACTCAGGTTTGCCAATCTGTTTACGCCACCAGTTAAAAATGTATTTGGCAGACCAAACAGCGAAAATCATAAATACAAGACCACCGATTAAATCTATCACATAATGATACCATAAATAAACGGTTGAAAAGATTAATAGCGAACCAACAGGCACAAAGAAAAATCTGGATCTGCTTTTCAGACGTACTGAAAGGTAAATGATAATTAATGTTATCATCGTATGCCCGCTGGGAAAAATATCCCTCTGCACGTACATTGCAGGATTCAGAGTTCCGGAAGGAATTGATTCAGCGGCGTTAGTAAAATCTCTTAAAAAATTTGTCAGGAATAATCCGGGTAGCACTTCATTTATAGTGTGGAAATTGTGCAGAGTAAAACGCGGACCGATCCCCGGAAGTATAAAATATCCTAAATATGATAAACAAAATCCATAAATGACTGTGAACACTGCAAAGTCCATCTCTATATATCTTTTTTTCCGCAGGAGGAATAATCCTAAAAAAATTGGAAGCAAATAGAACAAACTGTAAATGATTTGTAAAATTTCTGTCAAAACTGGATTAGCAATCTGATGAAGGAAGTGGGTCGGATCAGTACCAAACATCCATCTGTCTATTGCAATAAATAAATTATCGAAATCATACACTCTTATCGGTTTAACCATAAAGTAAATCTGTTTAAATGTGATAAGAATCAATGGCACCACATACCAATAGTGCAGGGTTCTCCAGAATTTATTTTCGAAATTAGTTTCAAAATATGCTAAAGCAAATGCTGTAAAGATTATTCCTGCATTTACAATTATCCACATCCACCAATTATCTATTCTTTGGTAAAAAATTATATGCAGCAAGGTAAGTATGAGATAAAACACCACCACCACAAGATCAAATGCTTTCAGGTGCTTTACATATTCTTTGGTTTTAATCATTCACTGTGCTTTTAGTAATTAAAAAGCTAAGTCAGACAAGTTAAGCTGATCACGTACAAATTCTGCTAATTGTATAAAATCATTAACATCCAATTGCTCCGCTCTCAGGGAAAGATCGATGTCTGCACCGGAGAAATTTATTTCTCTAAATATACTATTACTAAGTGAATTTTTTAAAGTTTTTCTCCTGTTACCGAAAGAGGCTTTAACAATTTTAATGAAAGTCTGGAGCTCAGTCTTTCCAATATTCAATCTTTTCAAATTTATATGAACTACAGCCGAAGTAACCTTAGGTTTCGGGAAGAATGCATTGGGTGAAACCTTAAAGCATAATTTCGTTTCACTGAAATATTTTAGAAGCACAGCCAGTATTCCGTAGTCTTTCGTTCCCTTTTTTGCAATCATTCTTTTTGCAACCTCTTCCTGGACTGTAAAAACCATATCTTTTACCAGGTCAGAATTATTTATAGCCTTAAAAATAATTGGTGATGTAATATTGTAAGGAATGTTACCAATTATCCGAATCCGGTTTTTTTCAGAACTTTGCAGTACGTTTAGATCAATTTTTAGAAAATCTGATTGGATAAGTTTAAGATCTGGGAATCTTGAACCTAAATCATCAATTACTCTCTTGTCTATTTCTACGGCAATAAATTCATTTGTTTTACCATAAATATGTTCTGTTAAGGCACCCCGCCCCGGTCCAATCTCTACAATTGTATCATCCGGCTTGGGATCAATTTCCCGAACAATTTTTTT
>JARRKK010000386.1:0-2493 GCA_037388105.1 Ignavibacteriaceae bacterium
GATTTGCCGCCCAATATTGAGAAAGTAAGACAGGACTTCCGGGATCTTCTGGTTGAATATGCCAGTTACTCCAACGGACAGATTGTTTACGAATTTGTAAATCCAAGTGAAAGCCAGGAAACTGAAGTTACAGCACAACAGAATGGTATACAGCCGATAATGATTAATGTGCGGGAACGGGATCAGATGAAACAACAGAGAGCATATCTTGGTGCGGTAATACAAATGGGTGAAAAAAAGGAAACTATACCTTTCATTCAACCAGGTGCCGCGATGGAATTTGATCTTTCTTCCAACATTAAAAAATTAGCTATAAATATAAAACCAAAAATTGCTTTTCTTCAGGGTGATGGTGAACCTGGTCTTTCTTCAATCCAGCAGTTGATCAATCAGCTTAACGTAATTTACGAAGTAGAAACTGTTGAATTTAGTGATACTTCTGAATTTTCTCTGAGTTATAAAACTATCGTAGTAATAGCTCCGACTGATACAGTTCCTGAAAGATATTTTAGTTCTTTAGATAAATACTTATCCCAGGGAGGTAGACTACTACTAGCTATAAACCGTGTCGATGGTGATCTGACTACAGGATCCGGTAAGTCAGTGTATACTGGGTTTGAGGATTGGTTAAAAAATAAGGGTTTAGAAGTTGAAAATAATTTTGTGATTGATGCAAACTGCAGTAATGTAATGGTGCGCCAGCAGCAGGGTTTATTTGTAATGAACACACCTGTCAAGTTTCCTTATCTTCCCAATATTACTAATTATGAAGATCATCCTATTACCAAAGGATTGGAATCTGTGATGTTTCAGTTTGTTAGTTCTATTGTAATGATTCCCAAAGATACCACAGTGATTATGTACCCTCTTGCATTCACATCGGAGCGCTCCGGTGTACAATCACCACCGTTATATTTTGATGTTATGAAAAACTGGACACAAAGTGATTTCAGTAATTCTTCTTTAGCAGTTGCCGCTGTAATGGAGGGAAAGATTGCGGGTGATATAAACTCAAAAATAGTTGTATTTGGCGATGGTGATTTTGTTGTAAACGGTGAAGGTCAGCAGGCACAACAACTACCGGAAGATAATATTAATTTAATGGCCAATGCAATTGATTGGTTATCGGATGATACCGGTTTAATCGAGTTAAGAACGAAAGGAGTTACTGCAAGACCACTGGATGCATCTCTTGAAGAGAGTACAAAATCATTCTTAAAATATCTTAACTTTTTACTGCCAATATTGTTAGTAATATTGTACGGTACCTTTAGATTTCAGCAAAGAAGAAAAATTAGAAACAAATTAATGAACTTGAAACATGTTCCGGAAAATTAATAATCGAATTTTAGGTATAACATTTATTGTTCTTTTAATTTTTGTGGTCGTATTTATTTTTTTAGACTCAGATAGAAATGAAAGAACATTCCGAGAAGTTTTAGTAGATATTGACACATCCGCTGTTACTAAATTAGTTATTTACTCACAGGCAAGTAATTTTAAACCGTTAAATTTATATAAGCAAAATAATGAGTGGTTTGTTGATTTACCATCCGGTAAATCGGCTCGTGTAACTAATCAAAAAATAGAACGATCATTTACTGAACTATCCTCTATTAAACCAAAAAGACTAGCAGCAAGGGGACAGGATAAATGGAACAGTTTTAAAGTTGATTCCACAGGAACAAGAGTACAGGTATTTGAAGGTGATAATAATACACTTGATATAGTTTTAGGAAGATTTAACTATCAGCAACAACCAAGAAGTGTTTCCACGTATGTTCGGCTATCAAACGACAACGACGTTTATGAAGTGGATGGTTTTCTTGCAATGACATTTAATCAAAATGCCGATGCTTTTAGAGACGCTACTATTGTGAACGCAGACTATAAAGCGTGGAATAATTTAAAATTCGATTATCCCGCTGATTCTTCTTTTACTTTAAATAAGTTTAATAATAAATGGTTCATTAACAATGTTGAAACAGACTCTGCTAAAACTGTACGTTATTTAAGTACTTTATCCAGATTAAGCAGGAGTAACTTTGCTGACGCTATTGACATTGAACCGAACCGCAATTTCACATATAAACTATCTATTGCTGATTCAAGTTTAGAGTTTACTGAGATAAGTGCATTTGTAGATACAAATTATGTTATAACTTCTTCTCAAAATCCGGATACGAAATTCGATGGGAAAACTTTCGGAAGCACAATATTTGTTGGGAAATCATCTTTCTTTAAATAGATGACTTTCTATATTTATAAAAGCTAACCAAATACCTGCATTATATTTTTGTCATTAAGAACTTCTTCTTTTTAGCATCATTAAATAACCTTATCTTTAAATGCTAAATTATTTGCACTATGTTAAAGTGCATTTAGCAATTAAAGATAAGGTTATTTAATGATGCTAAAGAATAAGTTCTTAATGACAAAAATATAATGCAGGTATTTGGTTAGCTTTTATAAAGATAGAAAGTCTTCTATTTA
>JARRKK010000387.1:0-2477 GCA_037388105.1 Ignavibacteriaceae bacterium
ACCTGTATCGTTATATGGTCCGGGTGCATACATTCTCAATAGTAATGGGAAAAGATTGCGTCCATTCCTGGTATTGTTATCGGCTAAAGCTGCCGGTGGAGATTTTAAGTCAGCGTATAATGCTGCGGCTGCAGTTGAAATGCTCCACAATTTTACCCTTGTACATGATGATATAATGGATAACGCAAATAAGCGGCGTGGCCGACAGACCCTTCATAAAAAATATGATAATAATACTGCAATTTTAGTTGGGGACAGCCTCCTATCCGTTGCCTATGAATATTTGCTCAAAGATTGTAATGGGAAATCAAAATCTATTTTGAATTCTTTTACCAAAGGTTTGGAGGAAATTTGTGAAGGTCAAAGTCTTGATACTGAGTTTGAAAAAAGAAAGCAGGTATCTCTAGCAGAATACATGGAAATGATTAGGAAAAAAACAGCTTCTATGTTAAAGATGTGTTGCGAAATTGGTGCAACCCTGGGAGGGGGACAACCAGCAGATGTAAAAGCTATGGCAAACTACGGATTAAATATAGGAATAGCTTTTCAAATTCAGGATGATCTGCTGGATATAACTGCCACAGAAGAAAAATTTGGCAAACAAATCGGTGGTGATCTTATTAAAGGAAAGAAAACTTATCTCTTCATCAAAGCTCTTGATAAATCTAAAGGTAATGATCACAAGATGTTAAGAAAGGTAATTGAGCGTAAAGGTATTAAAAGAAATCAGGTAAAAAAATTCAAAAAACTTTATGAAAATTTAGATTTACTGAATGATGCAAAAGGTGTTATAAATCACTATACTAAGAAAGCATTAAAATCCATTAGTACAATTAGGAAGGAATCAGATAGAGAAATTTTGGTTTGGTTAGCTGATAGCCTGATAATGAGAACAAAGTGATGGTTGAAAGACTTCAACTTTGTCTATTTTGGAACCGGACTAGATTATGCTCCTTTTTATGAGAGTGTACAGATTGCATTCATTCACCTCAATCTGTAGATCTATAAAAACAACTTATGATTGAAAGGGTAGTAAAAATAAAAAATAGAGCCGGGCTACATACACGACCTGCAGCAACTATTGTTAAATTAGCCGCTAAATATAAATGTGAATTTTATATATCACGTGATGGTATGAATATAAACGGAAAAAGTATAATTGGAGTAATGACTCTTGCTGCTGAAGAGGGTGCTGAATTGGTTTTAACTTTTAACGGTGAAGATGAAGAAGATGCTGCAAAGGAAATTGTAGAATTTTTTGACATTGGATTTGGTGAAGAATGAAATCCTTTATCGATGTATATAAAAACGCAGAAAATAAAATATCCGGTATCGGAGCTGCTCCGGGTATTGTGATTGGTGAAGTGTATCTGTTTACAAAAGAGACACTTAAAATAAGCAAAGGGAATATTACAAATATAGAGGAAGCAAAGCGAAATTTGAATGAAGCTTTAGAACGATCTAAGAAGGAGCTTACAAAGATTTTTATGATAGCTAAGGAAAAAATGGGACCGACAAGAGCTGGAATTTTTGAAGCACAGTTAATGATACTTGATGATCCTGTTCTTATCAAAAACATAATTAAAAGAATTGAGGAAGAAAAGAAGCAGCCAGAATATATTGTTCACGATGAAATATCAAAATACCAGGATATGATGGTCTTATCTCAAGAATCTTATATGAAAGAGCGTGCACATGATATCGAAGATATAAAGAATCGTATTGTAAGAAACTTAAGAAAAAAGCAGTGGCAGTCAAAAATTCAAAAAGATGTGGTAATCGTGAGTGATTCTCTAACACCGGCAGACACTCTGTTACTTTCCAGAAATAAAGTTAAAAGTTTTATTACAGATCACGGTGGTTTAACATCGCACGCTGCAATCATATCAAGATCATTAAATATCCCGGCTGTTGTTGGAACACATGATGCCTCACATAAACTTAAAAATGGTCAAAAAGTGATTGTAGATGGATTTCATGGTTACGTTTTGTTTGAGCCTACTAAAGATCAAATTAATTTCTTTGAGGAAAAACATGAACATCTTGTAAGACTACAAAAGGAGTTGGAAGGATTAGTTGACCAACCGGCAATTACTAAGGACGGTAAAAAAATTGAATTGTTTGCTAATGTTGATGTAACCGGTGAAATCGATATTGTAAAAACTAGCGGTGCTAATGGGATTGGTCTATATCGTTCCGAATCATTATTAAATGAACTTGGAACAATTCCTTCGGAGGAAGAACAAACAGAAGCATACTCACGCCTTGCTGCAAGAGTATACCCGGATTCAATCACAATCAGGGCATTTGATATAGGCGGCGATAAATTCAATTTATTTGACTATGATGAGCCCAATCCTTTCCTTGGCTTACGTGGGATCAGGTTACTACTTGAAAATCCAAAATTATTTAAGGAACAGATAAGGGCTGTATTGCGTGCAAGCAAAAATAAAAATGTAAAGTTTTTGCTTCCGATG
>JARRKK010000388.1:0-5217 GCA_037388105.1 Ignavibacteriaceae bacterium
TAATCAAGGATGTTAAGACCAACAGCTTCAAGGTGTGCAATAAGTCCAGCATTTCTTAAATACTGTGGAGTTTTCTCCTGACCCGGCCAGTGAGCTCCGGCACTAGAAGGTACGCCGATTAATGCAATTTTTCGCTTCATGGTTTGGCTCTCAAAGAGAATTGTCTAACTCCCAATCTAGCGGTAATCGTAAACAGCAATTCATGTACTTTTCAATATTTTTTAGACATTACAAAAAGATTTAACCCGAACAGAAATGTTATTCTTATCAATCCAAAATAAATTCTATCATGTAAGTATTAATGGGATAATCATTCTCAATAGTAAATGAATTAAAATAAAATTCATGAAATATCTGGATTGAAATTATTTATTATTACCATCAGTAAATTTATTCAAACGGATATTTAAAACCCCATTCCTCCCGCATTTTATCCATGACCTCCATTATTCCAACTGTTTCGTTCAATGGTATAATTTTACTTTCCAGCTTTCCTTCACTAATACAACTAACTACTTCTTCAACCTGATAAATAAATCCATTATTATGATTCTTTTCAAAAACTTCTATCTTATCCTCTATATCATTTGTACGATGATGTTTATTTATAGTAAATCGTTCACCTGTCTGAAATTGAGGGAATTGTATAAAACCCTCTGTTCCATAAATGAGTGCTTCATTTTTCATTCTTAAATTATAACTTGTACATATGTTTGTTAAGCACCCTGATGGAAATCGAAACATATAATTTGAAATTTCATCCACACCCAGATCACTGAAACGTGTCATCGATTTAATATGTATTGGAAGTTCTTCAAGCAAATAGCAAACAAGTGAAATTGGGTAGATTCCCATATCCAGAGTAACCCCTCCCGCCAATTTTGGATCCTTAAGTCTTTTTTCATATTGAGTTGAAACAAACCAACCAAAGGAAATCTCGATTTGCTTTACATCGCCAATTTCATGGTTTGTAATTTTGTTTTTTAACAACTTGACGCTCGGAAGAAATCTCGTCCATATAGCCTCCATTAAAAAAAGCTTATTTCCTCTGGCTATATTTACAAGTTCTTTTGCCTCTTTTGCATTCACTGTAAATGGTTTTTCCATCAATACATGTTTGCCATGTTCCAAAGCCAGTTTAGCATTATCAAAATGAAAAACAATTGGCTGTTCGGATTTAATTTAAGTGCATCAGCCAGTTTATACGCTATGATCCCCGCACCAATAATCCCCCAATTTAATTTTTTTGTATTAATCACTAGTTAATATTTCCGGATTGTGTTCTATCTAAGTCGTTAACAGCATAAATATAACCACAAAACCATCTTAATAATTAAACTTTTATCAGGAGCAAAATAATTGGAGTCCTGAAAAAGTTGTTCTGTTTACTCTAATTGTAATTTAAAAATTTCAATTGTGATCAACCGACCGAAAAAACTGCAATGAATGCTGATTATTTTGAATTATGATTTGTGTATTTATTTCTCAGTATATTTATCGGCCAATCCAACGAAATTTCAGTTAAATCTTTTATTATTATGGGTGATGCAGCGACGGGTCCTCCCGGCTCTAAAGTTATTATACCCGGATTAAAAATTTTTGAAACTACTGATGTGTGTGCACATGTATGACCTTCTACATCCACTTTTATATCGGTTGTATCCCATCCACTCAAATCAATTGTACTTTTAGAACCTGACAATAATCTATAAATTTTCACTGGATGATTTACTTTAATTTGAACAGGGAAGTCTAAGTGCCGGGGAATCTGGAGCACAAAAGATGAATCAAGCCTAGGATCACCAATTTTGTCATAATAATCTCTATCTGAAAATACAGGGAGGCCAGCAGAATAGCGAGCTACCAATTTGTTGATGTGTGGGGGTGGTTCTGGCGGAAAAATATAATCTTTTATTTGTACTAAAATAGGTTTTGGAAACCAGTTATGACTAAACGCGTACATTCCAAGCACATAGAATGCAAAAAAAGCAATTACTAGAATTATTTTATTCTTCATACTATTTACTATTACCCAAATTATTTAAAGAAGTTTATTATTCTTATACAATTGAATAGTTATATAATTAAATAACTTGATATATTAAATTTACAAATTGTCCTATATCATTCATAGAATTCATTAACCAGATACAATATTTTTTAACGACTGTTTGGATAGTTAATGTTTTTACTTCTGGCTGCATTTATTAGACCGACTATCAGCGGATGTACCTTACCTTCGAAAGCTGAGCGTTCTGGTTGGTAAGCCGTGCCAATATAAAATGGATGACCGTCTAATTCAAAAGCCCTTGGATCACCGGATACATCAAATCCTATAAACTTCATATCGCTGTCGTTAAAAATTGATAAGTATTTAGGATTTACGCCAAAACTACAATGATATCCTTCCTCCACTCTTATTGATTGATAGAACTTGGCGGTAATCGATCCTCGTTTCAGAATTAGAATGTCATTTTCATCTACTAGTTTACAGGACAATACCGAAATCAGTGGCATTTCAGCTTCCGGATTGACTTCAGAATTATCTGCATTTTTATAACCAAGCTTATTTCTGGCGTATTCCAATACTGCATGCTGATACCCTCCACAGGTACCCAGGAATGGAATATTGTTTTCCCTTGCAAAGTGAATAGCTAATAATGCTCCATTCATATTTTTGTATGGACTTCCAGGTACACACCAAATAGCGTCATAATTATTTACTAAACTCAGATTTACGCTATCCGTTGAAATCCAATTAAATTTTGTCACCAATCCTAAACTATCTGATGCTAAATCAATCGCTAATGGAATAGCTTTATGTGCAAGAACGTCCTCATTATAGTCACCAACCAAAGCAACATTTAAACTCATTTCTTAATCTTCCAAAAATTTAAATGTTTGAATTAACAAAAATGTAGAATTAAGTTTCGATCAATCATTCAGTCACAAACAGCGTCCATCAATTTTTACACCAATTCAATACTTCATTGAATGGGAAAAAATATTATCACTGTATTATTCCATATCCGATTAACAATAGTAATTAATAAAATAAGTATTGATAAAGTGAATCGATCTTTTACTAAATAAATTGTTACGTATTTTCATCTGACCAAACTGCGAATTCATTATCATTTGGATCAGTAAAATGAAATCGCTGCCCTCCTGGAAAAGAGAATATAGGCTTTTTAATTTTACCACCCGCTCTTTCAATTTTAGACTTTGTTTGTTCCAAACCCTTACTATAAAAAACAATTAGAGCACTACCATTTTCCGTTGATGAAGATAATTCAGATTGGAAAAATCCTCCGTCAATTCCTTCATTTGAAAAAGCAATGTATGATGGCCCATAATCAACAAACGACCATCCAAAAACTTTCGAAAAATCATAAAAGATATTTGAATTGTTTAAGGTTCTCTTCAAATTGATGACTCTATTTCTTCAGAAGTAAAGATTTTATTTAGACGCGGTTATCCAATTATTTATTTTGTCTTCCAAAATTGCAAGTGGTACACAACCCGTTTCCAATACCTGATTATGAAACTCCCTAATGTCAAAATTTTTGCCCAGCTCTTTCTCGGCTTTCGTACGTAATTCTCTGATTTTTAATTGCCCAATTTTATATGACAGAGCTTGTCCAGGATTTGCCATATAACGTTCAATTTCAGAAATGATATTGGCTTCGCTTTCGGCTTCGTTATCTAAAGAGTAACGGATGGCTTGTTCACGTGTCCAGCCTTTAGCATGTAACCCTGTGTCTACCACCAAACGGATTGCACGGTGCATTTCGGCACTCAACATTCCAAAATATTGGTAGGGATCAGTATATAATCCCAATTCTTTACCGAGCGATTCAGAATATAACGCCCAGCCTTCACCATAACCACTGTACCATATAATTTTTCTAAATTTCGGCAAGTCTTCATTTTCCTGCGTTAACGAAATCTGGTAATGATGACCTGGAATTGCTTCGTGCAAAAATAAAGACTCGTCTGAACAAATATTATATTTTGTAGCATCCGGGATTGGTACATAAAAAATTCCGGGACGCGTTCCGTCAACCGATCCCTGATTATATTCTGCACTTGCGGATTCTTCCCTAAATGCTTCAGTTTGTCTTATTTCGAATGCTGTTTTAGGTTCTTTATCAAAGAGTAATTCAAGCTGAGGTTTCATTCGGTTTTGAATAACAATAAAATTATCAAGAACCTGTTCGGGTTTTGTAAAAGGCATTAATTCTTTGTTGTCTCTTACAAAATCAAAAAACGATCTTAAATCACCTTTATAACCAACCTCAGCTTTTACCTTTTCCATTTCCAATAAGATACGGGCCACTTCATTCAATCCCAGTTGATGTATTTCATCGGCTGTCATATTGGTAGTAGTATAAGTTTTTATTTGATGATTATAATATGCTTTACCATTTGGTATAGCATCGATACCACTACTTTCTCTTCCTGCTTCAAGATAATCTGTACTCATAAATCTATACAATCTTTTATATGCCGGAATTAATTTTTCAGTTAGCATTGTTGAGTAGGCTTCTGTTAGCATTTTTTTATCTTCAGCTGAAAATGACTCAGGAAAATTCTTTACCGGATCATAAAACAAATGATTTTCCAGGTCATCAACAGTTAGTGCTTCAAGTTGAGGAATTACCTTCACAATAAGTGACTTCGGAAGCACATAGCCTAATTCCATTCCTTCTTTCATTCTCATTTCTGCGTAATCCATCCAAACTAAATACCCTGCCAACCGCTGTAACCAATTGTTATAATCTTCAACCGTGTTAAATGGCTGGGCGCTGTAGGCACTTGCAAATTGACCCATAATTAAATTAACCGACCACATTTGGTCTATCGGAAACAGCTCTTGTCTAAAAGTCAAACGATTTAGATTAATTTCGCATTCCCATTTAAGTACGGCCTTACTAATTTTTTCACTATCTGATAAATCCTCATCATTGAATTGCGATAATTTTCCTAAGTAGTTAGAATAATATGCCTTTATTTCTGATTTATAGTCATCGGATAAAAAATTCGGAAAACTATTATTGTAGCGACTATCACCAGCAAAAGTCGCATCAATTGGTTTTAATTTTAAACCATCCTCGTAGTACTCATCCAACATTTGGTTGAAACTAATGTTTATTGTCATATTATCCTTGTCAGAGTTTTTATTACAGGATATTAAACTTAATACTATGCACGCAA
>JARRKK010000389.1:0-2395 GCA_037388105.1 Ignavibacteriaceae bacterium
TAACGATTTAGATGAATTATCTTTAATGTAGTTTATTGCCCTTTCACGACTCCATCCAAACATATGCATTCCCGTATCAACAACTAAACGGCATGCCCGCCACATTTCATAAGTTAGCTGACCAAATTTAGAATATGGATCGGTGTAAAATCCCATTTCTTCACCAAGGCTTTCTGCATAAAGTGCCCACCCCTCAACGTAGGCAGTGTACTCCGCATTTCTTCTAAAATCTGGTAGAAAATCTAATTCCGCAGCACGTGAAATTTGCAAATGATGACCTGGCACTGCTTCGTGAAGCGTTAGTGCTTCCATTTCATAAATTGGTCTTGTTTCGAGCTTGTAAGTATTTACCATAAAATAACCCGGACGTGACGCATCTTCTGCTCCCGGGTTATAACGAGCTGTTGTTTGATATGGTGCTTCATATTCAGGAAAGGGTTTAACACCATACGTGTTCCGTGGCAGCACAGCGAATAACGCCGGTAATCCTGCATCAGCACGTTTTGAAATATCACGGTATCCTGTTATTAAAGATTCTTCATCTTCATAATAGAATTGTTCATCTGTTCGCAGGTAATTTATAAATTCTGTAAAACTTCCCTTAAAGCCGCTTTGTTTTATTACCTTCTCCATTTCTTTTTTTATTCGTGCAACTTCATCCAAACCAATTTTATGAATTTCTTCCGGTGTTAGATTAGTGGTTGTATAATACTTCGTTTTCAGATAATAATAGTTTTCTCCTCCCGGAAGGTTTGAAGATGCAATATCATCGCGGCAAGCTGGCAAATAAATGTCTTCGATAAATAATTTCAGCTTCTTTAGAGAAGGGAAAATTGAGTTCTCAATTGCTTCCATTCCTAACTTTTTAATTCGTTGTCTTTCATCTTCTGGTATATTTCCCGGGAACTTCTCAAATGCTCTGTAAAGGCTGCTCTTGGTCGGGGTGTTATAAATTTGTCCCTCAATCTGGGAGGGGATACCTATTATTCCTACTTTTGCACGAACCCAATTCGTTTTTATTCCCCCTTCCATCAACATAATTATCTGGTTAATTTGCTCTGGAAAGGTTTTAAGCCGTGAGATATAATTTTCATAATCACTTTTATTATTAAGTGGCATAATTTCCATCAATGCCGGGAAGGATAACTGTATTCCGTCTAACTGTTCTACAGGCATAAATTCAGTCGGATACTCGTTCAATGAAATTTCTAAATTCTTCTCATATAAAAACAAATCATATGATATAGCATCTTGTTCATTCAGAGTAAAGCGGTCTATCTGTTTCAGTTTCAGTAACATTTGTTGTGAGTGTTCCTTCCGTTTCTTAATCGCATCAAGCGAAAAGTCAGTTAGCCGGTTGTTGTATCTGTTATCTCCTAAACTTGTGGCATACTCCGGATGTTCTTTTAATTTATATTCCCAATCTTCGTTGAACAATTCGTGGAGTTTGGAGAAGTTTCCGGCATCAGCTGTACGTTGCTCACAACCAATAATAGCCAGTAGAATTATTGATAAAAAGAAAATAGGTTTTTGCATAATATCCCTTATATAATTTTGATTCAATTAGTCACACATACCGAATTCTAGATGGTTTATTAGTGCTTATATTTTGATGATTAGTTCTGAAAAGATTTACAAAAGCAAAATATAAATATTTTGAATCGACTTTGGTAAGAAAATTGGCGTGTTAGTAAACGATGAAGAAATATTATTTGATCAGGGTCATTTTCTTAGTTTCGGAAAATTGATTTGCAGTGAGCTTATAAAAATAAATTCCACTTGGAAGATTAGAAGCGTCAAATTTTACTTCATAGTTACCAGCTGGTAGTTCTTCATTTACAATAGTCGCGATTTCATTACCAAGCACATTAAAGACTTTTATATTGATTTTGCTATCTGTAAATAACTGCCAGCTAATTATAGTACTGGGATTAAACGGATTTGGATAATTTTGTTTTAGAGAAAAGTAATCGGGAATAGAAGTATCATCCTTTTGTGCAATAATTAACGAAGAAAACAACAAAACATATGTGATTAATAGTAATGATTTTTTCATATTTAGCCTCATTTACAATTCAGAAAAATAAATGTCTTCCCAGTGTAATAGTGAAGTATCGCTTTTAACTTTTTGGACGAGTCTATAATTAAAAAGTTCAATTTTGCATCAATTTTATGAAAATGAGGTAAAAGAAGGGATAGAATAATGAGATCCCTGTTTCGAAAAAGAATATCGATTCTTCGATCGGTAAACAGCGAAATCGAATTCAAACAGGCAAAATAAAGTTTACTTATCTCATTAATTATTAGGACTTTTTTGAGATAAATATTTACTTACCAGTGATGCAATTATTATTGCAATATACATCTGCCCGGTTATGGCTGTAAATATTGAAAA
>JARRKK010000390.1:0-2383 GCA_037388105.1 Ignavibacteriaceae bacterium
GCTTTATAAAAAGATCAGTCTTATATATATGTTCATAAATATGTGATGAACAGTATATAACTGTGATGAACTTTGCATCCCTTTTTGCAATCCACCGTCTACACGGGTGAGATAACTGATACGTATCCGGTTAAAAATTTAATAAACGATTTACAAAGAGGTCCGATATGTTACACATATTAAACAGAAAAGGTGTCTCACTCATTTTCATTATTGTAATCAGCTTTTCGCTTAATTCATTTGTATTTGCCGATGGTGGTCCCGAAAAGCCGAAACCAACTTCGAATTCATATATAGACTACTCATTTTTTAGTGATGAAGAATATTTACAAATCGAAGCAAATTATTTGCTGGGTTTAAACTCAGATAACATTGGTCTGAGAACAAGCTGTGCATACTTCCTCGGCGAAATGAAATCTGATAAAGCAATTATTCAATTATTAAAGCTTTTAAGATATGGGGAGACTGATCAGGAGCGTATTATTGCAGCGTTATCACTTTACAAGATAGGTTCGAAGAGAGGGATTTACAAAATCAAAATATTAGCAGGAACTGATAAGAGCGAAAGGGTAAGGATAGTTCTGAGCAGACTGTATAGAACTTATGTTGCACAGAAGCCATTCTAACAGATATGGAATTTGGAGCTGGACACTCCAAAATATACATCAGCCTGGTTAGGGTTTGTCGCGGCGGGCCGCGGCAAATCCTTTTATCATATTTCAGTAGGATTAAAATGATTCGAAAATTAAATTTATGATGACATGGAAAATTCAACAGAAACAATCTGGAATAATTGCCGGCAGTTATTAAGTCAATTCATCCGGAAACGTGTTAACGATCAATCCGCAGTGGATGATATTTTACAGGATGTGTTTGTAAAAATTCATTCGAATATCGAAACCGTTAATAACAAAGAAAAAATCAGCAGCTGGATATACCAGATTACAAGAAATACTATAATAGATTATTACCGGAATAAAAAGCAGGAGACGGAACTGAACGAAAGTTCTTTAATATATGAGGACAATCATGAAAATGAATCTTATTTAAGACTTGAAAAAGGCTTGATGAAAATGATTAATCGCCTGCCACCGATATACTCTGAAGCATTATTGCTGACCGATTACGAAGGACTAACCCAAAAAGAGCTCTCTGAAAAGTTAGGTATTTCCCTGCCGGGAGCTAAATCAAGAGTTCAGCGTGCACGTAAGCTGCTTAAAGAACTTTATATGAAACGCTGCCACATTGAATTTGACCGTAAGGGGATGATGGTTGATGTATATCCTAAAACATGCAGTAGGTGCTCTTCTGCAGCTTCTAATAATTAATCCACTTGGTTTTGGCTGCTGTTTCGATTGACTGGTAGTAACTGCTTTTTTTGTTTGAGAGGCTAACAAATTATTTACTACGACAAGTTTTTTCCCACATAAATTAGGAGGTTTGCCTTCCGTAGTTCCGTTTGTAAAGAAAAAATTTTTACTTATTACCTAGTTGCGGTTTTTTATTGAGAGATATTAATTTATTATTGGATAATCAAAAACATTTACTAAAAAATGCCATTATTTAAAGATGTATGTGGTGCACCGTTTCATATCACTGACATAGTGAAAGTACTTAATAATCCGAATAATGATGAAACCTTTGATGAACGATTTACTTTTCAATCAGGTATGATTGTTTATTTTGAATATGAATGTGGTTGTGGACAATGTTTTCCTGAAGATCCTATGATAGGAGTAAGATTTAAAAACGGAATAGTTGAAGAGTTTTGGAAAGAAGAAATCAGAACAACTAACTAGATTTTTACGTACTGTCCTTTTCCTAAAAACTTAATAATCCTTTTATCTCGTAATATTTGTAATTGTTGTCTGATTTTATCTTTAACAAACCTGTTTTGTGGAAACTTCTTTTTTAGAGTGCTATCAAACGCATAAACATCTTTCAATTCAAATTCATTATTGTGTAATTCCTCAACGATTTTTAATAATTCAACAGTCCAACCCCTGTTTTCAATTTTCTGTTTTGACAAGAAAAAAGTCTTCGACCAATTTTCTAATACTTTGGCTTTTCTCTCAGTCTTCTGGTCTCTCACTAAAAATATTTTCCCCGAAGATGGGATTTTTTGCAGCAGAATATTACATCCAATCCAACCTGCTCTTCTAGCATTTTGATTCAAAGGAGATCTTCGTTCAATTATATCATTTGTGAAATAATGATTCGGTATGGTTAGAAAATTCTGAACCTGAAGACTATCTGATGAATAATTAAGAAATAGGAAATGGGAGTTATTTTTTGAATTAATTCGCCGTATCATCATGTTATAAGCACCATTAACTATTTTTGAACCAAAGGAATCCTACTTACTTTTCAGTTCATATTGCGC
>JARRKK010000391.1:0-2815 GCA_037388105.1 Ignavibacteriaceae bacterium
TAAATCCTTGGGCATGTTTCTCATCTTTTTGCGGTAATAAATACCGGGTTATAAAAGTGATCTTTACCTGATGTTTCAGTTTAACTATTGAACAATGTTAAGCAATAGAATTTAAAGAATAATCTTCCTAATAAAAAAGTTAAATAGTTGTGATTTTCTTGTTACACTCTATCATTAGGTTAATCTTGTTCTAATTTATAAACTTAATAAAGGAGTAAGAAATGAAAACATTAATGTTGCTAGTTTCTATATCGGTTGCTTTAATTATGGTAGCCTGCTCAAGCGAAGAGCACAATATAACTTCACCTATATCATCAGAACTTGATAAGGGAACCGGTGATGTTCAAATTTTCCCTTATAAGCTATATCAGACCTTCCCGGAATTAAAGAGTGCCCAAGTTAGCTGGCAAAATGAGAAAGAGGGGATAACAGTTGTTGTAAGTGATAGGTCAGTAAGTATAGCGACCAGATATTTATTATTTGCAGTTTTAGATTATGTAAATGACAAAGACGCTACCATGGCGTTTTTGGGTGATTCTAAAACAGGTAAATATTATTTACAAGGCTTCACTGCAGAGAAAATTGAAGCAATTAGTATTTTCAGCTATGATATATCCATATCAACAGATGAGAATACTTTGCCTTATCCAAAATCCCCAAATCGAGAAAACTTAATTTGAAAGACATAAAATTATTTGGTCTTCAGCAGTAGTTCTTCTAAGGTAAACATAAATTAGTGAGGCTGTTCATTTCAGACCGCCTCGATTATTTACTCTTTTAATTATACCCCCTTAAACTTCTGCTACCAAATTTAGTGTATAAACAATGAATCATTGTGTAAGGTGCAACTATATATGATGGCAGAAAAACCGGGCATTTGGAGAGACTTCTATCTGAGACAAAAATCAGGTTGTTTCTATTTACTAATTAAGAAAATTTAGCAAATGATTTAAGTGACACTATTTATTAATCAGCATATATAATAATAGTGCTGATTACTGAATCGTGACAGTTTTGTGATTCTTTTTTACTAACATTTAAAAAAGAAATTAATAGTCATTAACAATTTCAAGGGAGTAATAATGATGAATAGTAAAATACTTATTTCCGTTCTTTTCTCTTTTTTCATTTTTTCCTCTGTAAGCCTGACGCAACCTCAATGGTATGAACAAAATTCGGGCTTAAACAGAGAGCTTACCGATGTATGTTTTGTTGATCAGAACAATGGATGGATTTCAGGCTGGACGGAAACGATGCTTCACACAACAGATGGGGGTGCAACCTGGACCCCACAAAATATTCTTCCGAACAATGCATATTACAGTGTGTACTTCACTGATCTGCTTAACGGCTGGGCAACGGGGTACGCTGGAAAAATTGTACATACAACAGACGGTGGTGAAACCTGGGTAGACCAGACAGCTCCTATAACCACTGAATATTACGAATCTTATTTTATAAATTCGGATATTGGTTGGCTTGCAGGCGGTGATGTAGGCGGTTTTCCAAGTTACATCTCGCACAGAGTAATATTATACACCAGTAATGGTGGAGCTACATGGATTGAGCAATACGGAGAAGCATATGAGTCTCCTCTTAAAAGTATCTATTTTGTTGATCAGAACAATGGATATGCAGCCGGGGAATCCGGAATCATTATGAAAACCACAAATGGAGGAATCAACTGGTCACAGCAGGTAATATCTTCATTTCACTTTCGTAATATATTTTTTATAGATAATCTTACCGGCTGGGTGACAGGATATTAGCTGGGTTTGCCTCATTATACAGCAGTATTTAAAACAACCGATGGTGGAATTAACTGGATTGAAACGCAGTTTGGTACAGATGAAAGCTTATCAGGTATTTATTTTGTAAATAACATGATGGGATGGGCAGTTGGCGGTAATGATTCAGGAGGTATAGTATATTACACATCTGATGGAGGAACTAACTGGGAGTTACAGAGTATCCCTTCAGTTGAATATCTGTACAGGGTATTTTTCTGCGATGCGAATTGTGGTTGGGCCTCGGGTCACCTCGGAACTATTATTTCAACCGTAAATCCTGTACCGGTTGAACTGACTTCATTCACAGCAATCGCATATGAAAACTCTGTAACGCTTAATTGGCAAACAGCAACTGAAACAAATAACTCGGGTTTTGAGATACAAAGAAAGAAAGCAGAATGGGAAAGTATTGGATTTGTAAACGGTGAAGGGACAACGACAGAAGAAAATAGTTATTCTTTTGTTGATGAAAATCTTACGGCAGGAAAATACCAGTACAGGTTAAAGCAAATAGATTATGATGGCAGTTTTGAATATTCGAAAATAGTTGATGTACAAGTTCTGTCACTAACAGAATATAATTTAAGCCAGAATTATCCGAATCCGTTTAATCCTAATACAACAATAAAATATTCCATCCCTGTTGGAGGAGTTGTTAAACTGACAATACTGAACACCATCGGTGAGGAAATAGAAATTCTGGTGAATGAATACAAATCTGAAGGCATTCACGATGTTATATTTAATGCTGAAAACATCCCAAGCGGGATTTATTTCTACAAGATAGAGACTGGTAATTTCAATTCGGTTAGAAAGATGATTCTACTAAAGTAAATGTGAATTAAAACCACTTATTTTATTTAAAAATGGTTCAGATTCATGAATCAGGACGATTTTTAATTTCATTTTTTGTAGGATGTGTACGTTAGATAAAATATTCATTAACAATTTCAAGGGAGTTGTAACGATGTATAACAAATTTCTTCTACCTTTTCTTTTTTCTTTTCTTTTCCTCTCCCAGATCT
>JARRKK010000392.1:0-2240 GCA_037388105.1 Ignavibacteriaceae bacterium
GTGTAATAGTCTTATAGGACCTCTCTGGTCGTTTACCACCGAAGCTGATCCTTCTATATTTACACTTTTTTCAGATGATTTTACATCGGGGTTAAATAACTGGGCAATTACAAATGATGGGGGAACATGCGATTGGGCTATATTTGATGCGAGTGGTTATTCTTTACCTCCATCCGCAGTTGGAAATGTTATGGCTGCCGATGCTGATTTTTGCGGTAGTGGGTCATCAACGCTATCTACAGCAAAAGCCATGGGTATTGATGCATCAATGTATCAATCAGTATGGTTAGAATTTGATAACGATTGGCAGGCTATTGATGTTAATGATTTTGCTATGGTGGATGTAAGTACTGATGGTGGAGCTAACTGGATGAATGTGCTCACGTTCAATGACGTAAATGTAAGAAATACGCTCGAAGTTTGGGATCTGACTTCTTTAGTTGGTCAAAGTGTTTTTGATTTAAGATTTGTTTCAGTTCAACCCGATTGGGATTGGTGGTGGGCTGTTGATAATGTTGCCGTTAATGCTACAGATCTTATTCCCGTTGAATTAACTTCATTTACAGCAGCAGTAAGTGAAAATGCTGTCAAGCTTACTTGGTCAACAGCTACAGAAACAAATAATATGGGTTTTGAGATTCAGAGAAGTTCAAATGGTGTGGAGTATAGTAGAATAGCATTTGTTGAAGGTCACGGAACAGTTTCAGAAACAAAGAACTATACTTACTCTGACAATAACCTTGAAGTTGGAACCTATACATACAGACTGAAACAAACAGACTTTGACGGAACTTCAGAATTCTCTAATGTTGTTGAAGTAGAAATTCTAGCTCCTGATGTATATGCATTAGAACAGAACTATCCGAACCCATTCAACCCAAATACAAAGATTACGTTTAGCCTGGCCGCAGATTCTAGGGTAACTTTTAAAATATTTGATGTTTTGGGTCAGGAGGTTGTCACTCTTCTTAATGGTAATCTGGCAGCAGGTTCACAGGAAATCGATTTTAATGCTTCTAATTTGAATAGTGGTGTGTACCTCTACAGGATTGATGCAACAGGAGTTAACGGAACTAGCTTCACATCGGTTAAGAAGATGATCTTAGCTAAATAATCTGAAAGAATATTACTGTGCCGGCGCCAACCGGCTTATCAAAGTCGGTGGCACTTCAGCTTCTGCGCCATATACCGGCAGCCACGATGATCCTAACGTTGCCACCATAAGCACCATCAGCAAAATTTTCGTACTTTTTTCTTCAGTACTATTTTAGTACTATATCTCTCCTCATTATCTTTGGGGCAAAACACCACATTGTTTTTTGATGATATGGACTCATATACTGCGGGTACAGGATTGGCTTGTCAAAATTCTGTAGATTGGGACACCTGGAGTAATGCTCCGTGTGGATCTGAGGATCCATTAGTATCATCAAACTTTGCAGCAAGTGGCATTAATTCAACTGTCATCACTCAAAATAATGACTTAATTCACCGTTTGGGTGATCGTACTTCGGGGAAGTATAACATTTCTTTTCAGATTTATATTCCAGCTGGAAAATCCGGTTATTTCAACACGATGTCAAGGTTTGATCAAAACCCACAGCATTGGGCAATGGAAGTTTTCTTTGATGCAGGTGGTAGCGGTACACTTTTAACCGGTGATCCTGATGTAGCTTTTACCTGGGTGGAGGATACATGGCAGGATGTTGCAGTGGTTGTAGACCTTGATAGTGATTTAGGTGAATTTTGGTTTGCAGGATCTATGGTTCATTCATGGGCATGGACTAACAGCGCAAGTACAGGTACAGGACCACTTATGTTAGCTGTTAATGACATTTTTGGTGCTGCAGCTACGGATGAAATGTACTTTGATAATTATCGCGTTCAACAAATTGGTCCGGTTCCAATATCCTGGGCAATTGAGGATTTAGATGGTGATTTTGTTCCCGATCATCTTGGTGATACTGTCACTGTGCAGGGAGTTGTATTCACCCCAAATTACCAAACTACAAATAACTCATTTTATATTGATGACGGAACAGCTGGAACAGACATTTTTATGTTCGGACCAACAGTATTTAACTGGAATTCCGGTGATTTACTTGAAATAACAGGCACTGTTGATCAGTTTAATGGAGTAACTGAAATAATCCCTGCCGATACATCCGGTTGGGTATTTATAAGTTCAGGTAATCCTACACCTACACCAATTGTTCTAACTCTAGCCCAATATAAGGCAG
>JARRKK010000392.1:2258-6730 GCA_037388105.1 Ignavibacteriaceae bacterium
GTTCTCTGATTGCATTTGAATCGTTAACAATGGTTTGAGGAACCTGGCCATCAGCAGGGAATAGTGCTACAGTGCAGGTTAGTGATGGAACTGATACGTTGGATATGAGGATTGATTCGGACACTGATATAGACGACAACCCTGAACCAGCCTGGCCAAAGGATATTATTGGTGTTGGAAGTCAGTTTGACAATAATCCTCCTTATGATACTGGTTACCAGCTTCAACCAAGATATTATGCAACAGACTTTTTACCACTTGGTTCAGTACCTGTTGAGCTTACTTCATTTACTGCCCAGGTTAATGACAGAGTTGTGCTTCTGAGCTGGTCTACCGCAACAGAGCAAAATAATCACGGTTTTGAAATTGAGCGGAAAGCAAATGGTCAATTTAGAACTATTGGTTTTGTTGAGGGATCTGGGACAACGACTGAAGTTCAAAATTATTCATTCGCAGATTCTCATGTTGAAATCGGAACTTATTCTTACCGCTTGAAACAAGTTGATTTTAATGGATTATATAAATATTCGGATATAGTCGATGTTAATGTTATTGCTCCTGATAAATTTGCTTTACAGCAGAATTACCCAAATCCTTTTAACCCGAGCACAAGGATAACATTTAATCTGGCTGTGGATTCGAAGGTTAGCTTAAAAATATTTGATGTTTTGGGACAAGAAATTGCTAATCTTATTACTGCAAATTTGAGTGCAGGAGTACATGATCTTAACTTTGATGCCTCTGGCATTAATAGCGGGGTTTATTTCTACAGGATTGAAGCAAACGGTATTGATGGATCAACATTTACAGATGTAAAAAAGATGATTCTTACGAAATAGAAAATTCTTTCCAATCATTAAGAGCCGACCTGAATAAGGTCGGCTTTTTTTATGGGTTTTTTCAATTTGTTGACAAATCTTTGCGTTGCAAAATCAAAATCCTATTTATAGCTTTACTTTTCTTATAAATAAAAATATTGAGGGTTATGAAAATTATTGTCGGAATCCTTTCGTTATCATTCCTTTTTCTTATTGGATGTAGTAAAAATAAATCAGCAACAGATTTATTTAACGATGGGGAAAAATTCTTAAGCGAATCAAAAATTCCCGAAGCTGCCAGTTCATATGAAACATTAATTAATGAATATCCGGATGATAAACTTGCCCCGGATGCAACCGCAAGGTTAGCTTCAATTTATCAAAATAAGCAGCTAAAAAATATCGAAGATACCAGATCCATTCAAAAATCTGTTGAACTCTTTAGGAGTATTTATGACAAGTATCCGAACAGTGAACAAGCGCCAATGGGTTTGTTTATGGCAGGGTTTGTTCAAGCCAACGATTTACATGATTATGATGCTGCCTCGGAAACCTACAATTTGTTTCTTAAAACTTATCCGGATCATGAATTGGCAACATCTGCAAAGGAAGAGTTAGATAATATGGGCTTAACTCCTGAGGAAATACTTAAGAAGAATCTTGCAAGAGAACAAAATTGACTCAGGCGAATCTTGAGTATAAGAATCTATTAGACCCATCAATAATCCCTAAAATTAATTCACTTGAATTACGTGCCCGTCTGGTTGTGGAAGGCTTTATGGTTGGGATGCATAAAAGTCCTTACCACGGTTTCAGCGTTGAGTTTATACAGCATCGACAGTATATGCAAGGGGATAGTCTTAAAGATGTAGACTGGAAGGTGTATGGAAAAACTGAGAAATATTTTGTTAAGCAATATGAAGAAGAAACAAACTTAAGAAGTTACATTGTTCTAGACATAAGCAGATCAATGCAATTTGCTTCCGGGAATCAAGTTTCTAAAATTCAATATGCCTCTTCTTTAGTTGCTGCCCTTAGTTATTTAATGATGAAGCAGCAGGATGCAGTTGGATTGACTCTTTATGCGGATAGAATATTACAATATTTACCTCCCAAAGCTAACAGACAATATCTTCAGGAAATATTAAAGAGTTTGGTTAACATAGAAGCTTCCGATACAACCAATACAGCCGAATGCTTAAAATCGGTTGCAGAGAAAATAAAAAGAAGAGGTTTAGTAATAATTGTATCGGATTTGTTCGATAATGTGGGTTCGATAATTACGGCATTAAAGCACTTTGGTTATCAGAAAAATGAGGTTATTGTATTTCAAATATTAGATCCGTTGGAAAGAAGTTTTGCATTTGGAAGAGATTCGATCTTTAAGGATATGGAGACAGAGGAAGAAATAACCACTCAACCATTTCAAATCCAAAAAGCATATAAACTGGCAATGGAAGAGTTTATAAGTAAAATTAAAAAGGAATGTCTTAATTCTAATATTGATTACAATTTAGTTGAAACTTCCAGTCCCATTTGATAAAGCTTTGCTAAGCTATATTCAAAAGAGATCAAAACTTTATTAGCTGTTTTTAATTATAGTCGCAATTTCCGATTGGTATTTCTTAGCTAATCTTTCAGCTTCTTTATCAGTTTTTGCTTCTGTTATTATCCTTAAAATTGGTTCTGTATTTGATTTTCTGAAGTGTACCCAGTGATCTTCAAAATCTATTCTTAATCCATCCACAGTATCAATTTTTTCATTAGAATATTTGTTCATTAGTGATTCTACTATCTCATCCGGATTAATGTCTGCTATTTCCATTTTACTCTTACGAATTGAATATTGCGGTAGTGTATTTTTTAACTCAGCAATTGTTCCGTTAAAATTTGCAAAGCTCTGTAATATAAGTCCTATCGCAACAAGTGCATCTCTTCCGTAGTGAAGGGTAGGATAGATTACACCCCCACTTCCTTCACCACCAATAACTGCATTTAATTCTTTCATTTTAATCACCACATTAGCCTCTCCAACTGGCGAGCGAAATGTTTCACATCCATATCTACGTGCAATATCATCCACTGCCCGCGTTGTTGATAGATTTACAACAACATTTCCTTTTTCTTGTGATAGAACAAAATTTATTGCCTGTGTAATAGTATTTTCCTCGCCAAAAGGTTCACCTTCATTTGTAATAAGAACTAAACGATCAACATCAGGATCGACTACAATACCTAAATCAACATCAGCATCTTTTACAGTTTTCATTGTCTCAATTAAGTTTTCCGGTATAGGTTCGGGCGGACGCGGGAATACACCAGTCTTCTCACAGTTTAACTCAACCACTTTACACCCAAATTCATTTAGTAAGTCGGGTATTACATAAGCACCTGCACCATTCACACAATCTGCAAGAACTTTAATTTTTTTATTTCGGATTAAATTAAGGTCAATGTATTTCATATTTATAACAGCATTAATATGATTTTGTATCCCTTCTTTAAACTGAGTGATCTTACCCACCTTATCCCAGGGTTTGAATCCACTCGATTCATAATTTAACATATTCAGCATTCTCTTATTTTCATCGGGAGTCATAAATTGACCTGTCGAATTCAAAAGCTTTAATGCATTCCATTCATTTGGATTATGACTAGCTGAGATAGCTATACCGCCATCTGCATTTAATTCTTTTACTGTGAACTGAACGGTAGGGGTAGGGCAGATACCCAGGTTTATCACATCCAACCCTTTTGCAACAAGTGTTCCGGTTACCAAATTGTTAACCATCTCACCTGAGATCCTGGCATCTCTTCCAATTACTATCTTCCCATCCCCGATAAAATCAGCATATGCACTTGTGTACTTAACAATTGTGTGAGGATCTAATCCATCACCTACGATACCTCTAATACCGGAAACACTGACCATTAAAGTACTCATTCGAATTCCTTTAGTTACAAATTCATTTAATAATTAAAAGAAAAATATAACAATAAATAATTATTTTGATTCTTATAAATATAAAATATTGTGAAGATGGATCTCGTGAGAAATAAAATTAAAAAAATTAATTCATTACTTGTGGAATTTTTTGGAATACCAGCACAAAATAAAAAGCTGCCAAATCCTGTTGATATGCTTATAGGTACAATTCTGTCGCAAAATACGAATGATAAAAATTCCTACAGGGCTTATCAAAATCTTAGAGCTAAATATAATAAGTGGGAAGAACTTGCTGAACTTCCACGATTGAAAATTGAAAAATTAATAAAAGTTGCCGGCTTAGGTAAGCAAAAATCAACTGCAATTAAAAATGTATTGACTCGATTAAAGAAAAAGAATGGAAAAATTTCGTTAGATTATTTAAAAAAGTTTGATAATGAGAAAGTAATAAATGAACTAATTATGTTCGATGGAGTTGGAATAAAGACAGCAAGTTGTGTTTTACTTTTTTCTATGAATAGAAATATTTGTCCTGTCGATACTCATGTACACCGAATACTAAACAGAATCGGTATTATAAAAACAACATCTCCCGATAAAACATTTAGTAAAATTCTGGGAAACATTCCTGATGGCATGGCACATCAGTTTCATACAAATCTAATCCGGTTAGGCAGAGAAATATGTAAACCAGCTAAACCAAATTG
>JARRKK010000393.1:0-2342 GCA_037388105.1 Ignavibacteriaceae bacterium
CTATAGTTGAATGAAAAATGCCTCCTTTATAAAGCTTTATATCAACATCATCATTTATATTATCTGTCCAGGTAATCAGTTGTGAACTACCTATGGACCAGCTTTCACCAATATTTGGAGTTAGTACTGTTATCTGGTTACCCACTATTTCAAAATTGGCATCTGAAAAATCAGTAAGACTTGGGTTATCGATGCTTGTTATCTTAACTGTGTAGTCTGTACCTGATTCCATTGTATATGGAATATCCCAGCTTTTAGATCCATCGCTTGTCGTTGGTGTTGATATAACAGAATGAAATAAACCACCCTTAAAGAGATCTATTTTAACATCTTCTGCAATATTATCTGTCCATGATATGGTTTGTTGATTTCCCGCCTGCCAGCTCTCTCCACCGTTTGGTAATGCTACAGTTATATTTCCCAAAAATATTTCAAAGTTAGTATCTGAAAAATCAAAAATAGATGCATTATCTACGCTGGTTATTTTTATTGAGTAATCTAATCCGGCTAAGGTACTGATTGGGATATCCCAGGAGAATGAACCATCACTCTCTGTTGAAGGTGTAATCTCAGAATCAAGTACACCACCTTTGAATAGTTCAATTTGTACATTTCCTGAGAGATTATCAGTCCAATTGATTATTTGTGAACTACCAGTCTGCCAGCTTTCTCCTCCATTGGGTGTGGTTACTATTATCTCATTCGAAAGTGCAAAATTTGCATCGGACTCATCAAATATATTACCATTAGATACACTAGAAATTCTGATCTGATAGTCAGTTCCTGGTGTGGTACCAGAAGGAACAAGCCATGCATACGATCCATCACTAGGTGTTGAAGATGAAATTACTGAATTAAAAAACCCTCCTTTGTATAGATGCAACTCAACATCTTCAGAAATATTATCTGTCCATGTAATTAAGTAGGCATCTCCTATTAACCAATTATCACTTCCATTAGGAGATGTAACCGTTATTACAGGTGGGAAAATTGTAAAGTCTGGAGAAGAATCAAAAATAAAAACGCTGTCAATACTTGTTATTCTAATGGAATAGTCAGAACCAGATACAAGAGAAAGTGGTATATCCCAGGTTTTGGAACCGTTACTAGCGGTGCCGGCTGAAATAACAGAATTTAATAATCCACCTTTATATAGTTCAATAGTAACACTGCCAGGAAGATTATCTGTCCAGGTAATTTCCTGTGAAGTTCCTGCTTGCCAACTTTCACCGCCATTTGGTGAAGTAATGGTGATGAAACCTTGTGCAAATATTTGAGGGAATATGTTAGAGAATAATACAAGAATTGCAATGAGTTTGATGAAGTATAAATTATTCATATGAATTGAATCAACGTAACAATTAGAATATGTGTTTATCCCTCAGATCAGATTTGTTATTTGGACGAATAATGGAATATGGAAAGTGAATCTAAAATTACTCGGTGTTGACGCTGTCAAATTCAATAAAGAAACTTATTACTAACTAATTTCAGATAGTAAAGTTTGCTTCATTAATCAAACAAAAAAACACCCTCTTTAGGTTAAATAGTTAACATAAAATTTTAGTTTCCGGCACAGCACCTAAATAATTTTTTGCATACTCAAACAGAAAACCAATATCCCTCAAAATTGCTGAATCTAATCAACAATTCTACTGCAACGTTTGAATTCTTCCTCCGTTTGTTTAATTATAGTTTTTATTAACTGAGAATAGTTAAGTTTTGCGATTATAGTGCGTTAGATAATTGCGCCTCAATATATTTCATTTATACCAAGTTTCAATAAAATCGTTGGATTTATTGATTTTTTAACGATCTCATTCTAATAATGAATCAATTAAAAAATGCAGATTTGGAGGTTATTGAATAAATTGAAACAAGTTTTCTCAATTCAAGATTAATCCATTACTTTTTACTTCCTAAGACAACTTATTTCTTAAACTGATTAGCTGATTTAATTGTTGAATTACTTAAGTAATAGTATTATAACTGGTTATAAAAACTGGAATTATATTACTGTTAATTGGGCAATGATTAAATAGGGAAGGGATATGAGAAAGGAAATAGTTACTTGTACAACTCGGAAATTCAGATCCAATAAGGAATCTTTATTTGCTATAAACACATACTAATCTAATAGATAATTAATGACTGAAATGAATTAGATTATCCTACCCGAGTGAAGCTGGATTGAAAAAATTAGATGTGAATATATTTCTAATCAGATAAAATTAATAATCAAATTGTGATTTGGAATTCCGTTCTCGAAAAGATCTTCCTTCTGAGTAAATCACCAAGTAGGAATATATAATACTTATTTGGTTTGAGTAGTCTTGTCTCGA
>JARRKK010000394.1:0-2328 GCA_037388105.1 Ignavibacteriaceae bacterium
AGTTTAAATTTCTGAATCATTCTGCTTTGGACTGTTATTTAATTTTTGGTCCCGAAGGTGGATTAACAGAAAATGAGTTGAACTTATTCGATAATAAAGTTATTTATTCACTCGGTGATAAAAGATTAAGAAGTGAAACCGCAATAGTAAAAGTTGCTTCGATGCTTTAGAAAGAATTTATACTATCATTACAAATCAAACCCGGAGTCTTGGAGACTCCGGGTAAGATCTAGTTAAATTATTGGTTAGGAGGAACTTTGAGGTGGTCACACATAAATTTTGATTTAAATTTTTTACTCGAGGTTATAGAAATAAAAATTAACCTTTTGCAAGTGCCCACCAATCATCTGAAATAATACTGAATTTCATTTTCTGCTTATTATCGAATAGATTTTGAATCTTTTTGTCTGCATCGTTTTTAAGTTTAGCTGCTTCTTCAGCATTCACCGATTTATTTTGCAGTCCATCGAAATATTTTTTAAGTATGTTCTGCACTTCATTTTTCTGTTCGTCTGAAAGTATTAACTTTTTGTTCAATTTTTCTGTCATTTCGTTAATCTTTGAATTTTCGCTATTCGAGGGTTTATTCTGGGCAAAGAGTGAAAATGATGCAAAAAAGATTATAAGAATAAATAAGTTTAGTATTCGCGATGATGATGTTCTATTTATACTTTTCATATTGTTTAACTCTTTAGTAAATATTTAATTATTAATCTATCAGTAGAACCTTTATAATTCAGTTTAAAGCAATTAAAATGCCTGAAATTGTTTTACTTTTTACGCTTACGCTTTAATTATGTTCCAGATTAAAATTATTCAAAGCAATGGTTTATATTGCTCTTTATTTACAATAATTTAGTGTTTTAATGCCAGATTACAAAGAATCGTCAGAAAAAATATTAAAAAAGTACATAAAAATCTTGAGACAAAATGGGTTCTATGTATCAAATCCCAAATTGGCACAGTACAATTATCAGTGCAATATTGAATACGAAAATAGTCAGATAACTCTTTTAGTTTATTTTGGAAGAAAAGGAAATAAGGTTGTACTACAGGGCGATAAAAATCTCAAGCTATATAAAGAGATTGATCAACTAATATTTGGTGAAAAGTTATTTAATTCAAACTCAACGGATTTAATTGAACCCGAGTGTTATATTGGCACTGACGAATCAGGGAAGGGAGATTATTTTGGTCCACTTGTTATCGCTGGAGTATTAACAGATAATTCTATTACTAAATGGTTGAAATTATTGGGAGTAAAAGATAGCAAAGCTCTAACAGATGCAACAATAAAAGTTTTAGCAAATAAAATTCAAAATATCGATAGTGTTGCATTCGATGTAATTTTAATCAGTCCGGAAAAGTATAACCAACTCTATAATAAAATGGGAAACCTGAATAATCTTTTAGGCTGGGCACATGCGAAAGTGATTGAAAATATCCTTAAAGTTAAAAATGCACCTGAAGCAATTAGTGACAAATTTGGAAACGAAAAATATATTCACAATTCACTTCAAGAAAAAGGAAGAGAATTAATTTTACATCAGGTAACAAAAGCAGAACAGTATTTTGCAGTTGCAGCCGCTTCAATTTTAGCAAGAGACGCGTTCATTAATTGGTATGACCTAGCTAATAAGAGACTGAAACTTAAGTTACCAAAAGGTGCTTCCGATAATGTTGAGAAGGTAGCAAGAGATATTAAAAATAGTCTTGGAGAAATTGCTTTAACGAAGCTGGCAAAACTTCACTTTAAAACAACCAATAAACTTTAAAATTTAGGAGAGATAAATTAAATGTCATCAAAGTCAAGAGTAACAAGAATCGGTATATTAACCGGAGGTGGTGATTGCCCCGGACTTAATGCGGTGATAAGAGGTGTAACTAAACCAGCACAAGATTTTGGTATGACCGTATTAGGTATTCAGGATGGTTTTGAAGGATTTGTTGAAGGCAAGGCCCGTGAATTAAGGAACGAAGATGTATCCGGGATCCTCAGTCAAGGTGGTACTATACTTGGTTCATCTAATAAAGGCGATCCTTTTCACTGGCCTAACTTAAGGAGCGGAAAGGTGGTTATCGAAGACAGATCTGAAGATGTGATAAAGAATTATCATGCCTGGAATTTGGATGCCATAATTGCGATAGGCGGTGATGGTACGATGCATATCTGTAATAAACTTTTTGGACTTGGTATGAATATTATAGGTGTTCCAAAGACCATTGATAATGATCTAGATGCAACTGATATGACATTTGGACATGATTCTGCAGTTTTTGTAGTTTCAGAAGCATTGGACAGACTTCATACAACAGCTTCATCGCATC
>JARRKK010000395.1:0-2328 GCA_037388105.1 Ignavibacteriaceae bacterium
CACATTTTAAAGATGGTATCGGCCAAATAGCCAGGTTGAGTGATCTAGGTAATGGTTTAACTGCTGTTGAGATGGCAAATTTAGCAAATAAAATTCAGAAGTTTTTGATAGAAGAAACTCGTCTCGGTATTCCTGTAATAATTCACGAAGAATGTCTTCATGGACTTGCAGCTAAAGAGGCTACAAGTTATCCTCAGCCAATTGGATTAGCTTCAACATTTAATCCGGAATTAATTGAGAATATTTATGCTACCATTGCAGATGATATGAGGAAAAGAGGAGCACATCAGGCATTAACACCTGTTGTGGATGTTGCACGGGATCCAAGATGGGGAAGAGTAGAAGAAACTTTTGGAGAAGACCCGTATCTTATTGCTCAACTGGGTATTGCCGCTGTTAAAGGATTTCAAGGTGATGCAAGTTTTAAGAATAAGAATAGGGTTATCGCTACTCTAAAACACTTCGCGGCACATGGACAACCGGAAGCAGGTTCTAATTGTGCACCCGGAAATATTTCGGAAAGAGTTTTACGGGATGTTTTTCTTTATCCGTTTAAGGAAGTTATTCAAAAAGGTAAAGCTATAAGTGTTATGCCCTCCTACAATGAAATTGACAGTGTGCCTTCTCATGCAAATAAATGGTTACTGAAAGATGTTTTAAAAGACGAATGGAACTTTGAAGGTTTTTTGGTTTCAGATTATTATGGAATTACTGAATTGCATGAAAGAGAGGAAGCAACAAGTCACGCAGTCGCAAAGGATAAAAGTGATGCTGCAAGGATAGCTGTAGAAGCAGGAGTTAATTTAGAACTACCTGATAAGGATTGCTATCCTTATATAACTGAATTAGTTACCAGCGGCAAATTAGACGATAGTGTAATTGATGAACTGGTTGGTACACTCTTAAAATACAAATTTATACTTGGATTATTTGATGAGCCGTACGTTGATATTAAGAAAATTCAAATTGAAACAAAGCTCGAAAAAGATAGAACATTGGCAAAACAGGCAGCATGTGAAACAGTCACACTTCTAAAAAATGATGGCGATATTTTACCGTTAAAATTAAAAGAAGAGTTTACATTAGCTGTCATTGGTCCGAATGCTGACCGAATAATGCTTGGTGGATATAGTGGCAAACCAAAGTACAATTCCACAGTTTTACAGGGAATAACGGATAAAGTTGGCAGCAAAGTTAAAGTTCTCTATAGTGAAGGGTGTAAAATAACCGTTAATGGCTCCTGGGAGGAAGATGTAGTGACAATCCCTAATCCTGATGAAGATAGAAAGTCAATTGAACTGGCAGTTGAGACTGCAAAGAAATCTGATATAGTTATTTTGGTATTGGGAGGTAATGAACAAACTTCGCGGGAAGCGTATTCAAGGTCTCATTTAGGAGACAGAACAAGTTTGGATTTATTCGGTATGCAGAACGAGCTTATTGATGCGATTAATGAAACGGGGAAACCTATTATTGCTATACTCTTTAATGGAAGACCAAATTCAATAAATTATCTAAAGGATAATATCCCCGCTATTCTCGAATGCTGGTATCTTGGGCAGGAAAGTGGTTATGCAGTTGCTGATGTACTTTTTGGTAATTATAATCCTTCTGGCAAGTTACCGATTTCGATTCCAAGATCAGTAGGGCATATTCCCTGTTATTATAATCACAAACCTTCCTCAGGACGTGGTTACCTTTTGGATGATGCCAGCGCACTCTTTCCTTTCGGTTATGGATTAAGTTATACTACCTTTAGCATAAATAATCTAAAACTTAAGAAACCAAGTATCGGTTTAAATGAATCTACCCAAGTATCAGTTGATATAGAAAACATTGGCAGCTTTGATGGAGAGGAAGTAGTACAGATGTACATTCGTGATATCGTTAGTTCAGTAACAAGACCCGTAAAAGAGTTAAGGGGATTTAAAAAAATAAGTCTTAAACCTGGTGAAACAAAAACAGTATCGCTGGATATTTTACCAGAACATCTTGCATTTACTGATATCAATAAAGAATATGTTGTTGAATCTGGAGATTTTGAAATAATGGTTGGTAATTCTTCACGGGATGAAGATTTGTTGAAGACAATTCTTAAAGTTAAGTAGATTTAATCAAAATATTTTAACTGTAAAATGATTCTTTATTAAGGATTCATGAAACTAAAGAAACACATACATTTAACTCATTGTTGTCAAGATGATGTATCCGCTCTTCATCGCACATGGAGTGTTGTATGGAATTAAAAGCAGAAAAACTATCACTAAAAGAAAAAATTGGTTTTAGTGCTGGCGATGCAGCATCAAATTTATTTTTTCAAACCTTTGT
>JARRKK010000396.1:0-2319 GCA_037388105.1 Ignavibacteriaceae bacterium
CACTCTTTAACTCTAATGTCAGATCATTGGTAAGGGTATCTCCTGATCCCTGAGATATATACGGCTCGGTATTAAGCACTGTGAACAAGTCAACAGCGTTATACCACTCAGTACTAAAATGCACTTTAAAATTCCCGAACCTGTATCCGCCACCTGCACCTACTGCCCACGAAGATTTATAGTCGGATGCTACATCATCCTGAAAATTACTATCGAAAACATTATTGTTGGCATCAGCTCCATTTAGAAAGAAATGAGTACCAACAGAACCACTACCAGCAATGTTCAAACTCGGTGTTGTAACTGTTAATCCTAATGTAAGAGGTTGAAAATTAAATCCAATTCCAAACTTTAACAATGCACGTATGTTATTGTAATTGTAATTAACAATATCAGTTAAAGATAGAATCTCGCTGGAATCATTAGGTAATACCTGGACTATTATCTCCTTAGAAGCAGTTTGATTGCGGTGTGCTATATACCCTGTAAGTCCGATTCCAATTGTCTCATTTAATTTTGATGAATAGGTTATACCACCCCAGATTTCTCCAAGGGTTCTATCGATGGAAATCCCACCTGCAAAATCTTCAGTTCCCGGAGAACTTGGAATTACGTCAATCGATTCTATTAATCTTGTACGAAATTCAAAATTCATACTCTGTCTGGTTAGTAATGATACTGCCAGGTGTGCATCACCAAGGAAGTCAAACTTAATATCAAAAGCAACGAATGAAGGGGAGGGAACAATAGTAGAATAATCCAGTTGCCTGCCTGCTCCGGCGCCGTCTTCAACTGAAATAGTTTCAAGTTGATATACCCGGGCACTTAATACAAATGACCGATCGGGGAATAATGCGACTGCACCGGGATTATAATATGTTGCGCTCAAATCCGATACACTTCCAATTACAGCTCCGCCTAAAAGTGTGGAACGTGTTCCGTATTCAATATTCCAATAGTGGGCATCCTGAGCAATTAGTGAGTTAAAGGAAATCAAAAATAATATACCCACTAACATGTTAAAAAGGTTAATCCTTATTTTCATTTCATTCTCCTAGAATTCATATTTAAAAGATGTGTTAATACCATAATCATTTGAAGATGCACCGCTTGTTGGTTTATTATCATAGCTATAATAACCTGATAAATCCCAGTAAAGATCAAGAATCATTTCCCAACTTAAAGTTATATCATAATTAATCCTTATTCTTCCCCAATCAGTTAAACCAGGGTAAATATTCATATTTGTGTTCAAACTTGCTTTAGGATGATCATAAATAAATAGTTGATATTGGGATGATATCAAACCTTCTAAATTTGTAACAGATTGAGTTGTATCTGTGTACGCTTCTCTGTTAAGACTCAAACCCATCACAGTGTACAAATAATTTTCATTTGATTGAATTAGGGTATATCCACCTCCTAAATTTATCAGAGCACGTAACTCAATACCAAGTTCAGTGTTTTGTTCCAATCCAGTAGAACTGGATAATATCCATTTGTGTTTTAAAAATCTTTGATAATATAATGTTAAGTCTTGTTTCCTGGACGATTCTTTTTGTTTTTGAAACGAAATTATAGAGTTTAAATTCAACTCCAGGTTTCTGTGTCTTGTTCTGTATTTGGTATTTCCACCAAGGGTAAACTGACCAGTTGCACTACCCTTTGTATAATTAAATCCAATCTTAACATATCCATCCAAAATATCCCAAAAAGTATCTTTGATTGGTGTAATTTCAACAATGTAAATCTTAAAAAGAAATTTTGTTTGATCTTTACTTTTAACAACCATTTGTCGAACAGAATATGTGGTGTCTAAAGCGCCATAGTAGGCTCTTCCATCCTGCACTTGAACTTCAAATATATTTTTTGAAATTAAATGTTTTATTTTATCCCATTTAATACTTAGTGTACCTGCATCATCAGTTTTGAAAGTTACAATACCGAACTTTAGTTTTTTTATTTCACCAGTATAATGATCACCGTTGTTCATTATAATAATATCTGTTCGCTGCGGGAAAACAATTGTTGTTAACAGAAGAAAGCAAGTTGTGGTAAATAAGAAATATTTTTTACTGATCTTATCAGACATTTATAATTGAATTAAAAGAAAACATGTATGATTATTATTTCATTGAATCAAAATATATAAAAGAAAGCCGGATTTCTCCGGCACAAAAATGATTAAATTTATGGATTGAATTATAATGTTATTGTCTCGATAGCTAATTATTTATCGACCAAACAAGACCAAAACCATATTCAAATCCCGTGTTCATTGATTCGGTATGATAAAAGTGAGAGTTGTACTTAATAGCC
>JARRKK010000397.1:0-2317 GCA_037388105.1 Ignavibacteriaceae bacterium
CACGAATTTGTAAAGATGAGGATGAGAAGAAAAAATAAAAGTACAATACTCATTCTGAACAAAATCGATTTGATCTCGCAACAGGAGGCAAAAGATCTGCTTAATTATTTTGAAGAATTAAAACTTTTTACTTCGATCATTCTTGTATCCGCATTACACGGTTTTAATATAGATAAATTGGTTCAGTCAGTTATTGCAAATCTACCTGAAGGACCAAGTTATTATCCCGATGATGTAATTGCAGTTGAGAATGAAAGATTTTTTGTATCTGAAATTATCAGGGAGAAAATTCTCGATCTTTACCGTGAGGAAATTCCTTACAGTTGTGAAGTTATTGTAACTGATTTTAAAGAAAGGGAAGGCGTTAAAGATTATATTAATGCAGAAATTGTTGTTGAAAGAGAATCGCAAAGAAAGATTATCATAGGTAAAGAAGGTAGTTCAATTAAAAAGCTTGGAAAAATTGCCAGGGAAGCGATTGAAGATTCTTTACAGAGCAAAGTATTTCTTGAACTAAGGGTGAAGGTTAGAAGCAAATGGCGATCTGATGAAAATTGGTTGAGAAAATTTGGTTATGGTGATAAATATTAGAAGGGAATAACTATTGTGCAAGTGAGAGCGGAAATAGTTGTAAACGGTTTAGTTCAGGGTGTAGGATACAGGTATTATGTGTATAGAGAAGCACAGAAATTAGGAGTTTTTGGTTATGTTAAAAATTTATATACCGGTGAGGTACTAACAGTTGTAGAAGGAGATAAGGCAAAGATAGAAGACCTTATTAAAAAATTACGTATTGGTCCGAGTCATGCTTCAGTAAAAAATTGTGTTGTTGAATGGCAACAGCCGAAAGATGAATTTAATAGTTTTGAGATACATTGATGGATTATAATTATAGAACCGGGATTGTATATGATGTTCATGCTTTTACTGAAAACAGGAAACTTATTATTGGAGGAATTGAAATTCCATTTAACAAGGGGCTTGCTGGTCATTCTGATGCGGATGTCCTTCTTCATGCTATAACAGATGCTCTACTCGGGGCACTTGCATTAGGTGATTTGGGAAAACATTTCCCGGATTCAGATGAAAAATATAAAGATGCAGATAGTAAATTACTTTTAAAAAAGGTTTATCAGTTAGTTAAAAAGGAAAAATATCAGTTAGGCAATCTTGATGCTGTTGTTACACTTGAAAAACCAAAATTATCTCCATTCATTCTAAAAATAAGAGAAAGTATTGCAACTATTTTAGAATCCAAAATTGAGCAAGTCTCTGTTAAAGCAACTACCAGTGAAAAACTGGGCTTCATAGGAAGAGAAGAGGGTATCGCGGCGTTTGCCACAGTTTTAATCGTGAAGTCGTAATAGTATGTTTGAAGATATACTTAATAACATTTCTGGCTTCACTCCCTTTTGGATTTATGTTACACTTTTCATTTTTGCTTTTATTGAAAATGTCTTCCCGCCATCTCCGAGTGATCTTGTAGTTGTCGTCGGAGGATCGCTGGTATCAACCGGGGTAATAAGTTTTATCCCGACGCTCATACTTACAACAATCGGAAGTATGATTGGATTCATGGTGCTTTTTTATTTCGGGTCCACCGTGGATAAAAAGATTATACACTCGGGAAAATTCAAATACATACCTGTAGATGCAATCGAGAAAGTGGAAGGATGGTTTAAAAAATACGGTTACTGGGTTATCGCTGTTAACAGATTTTTTCCCGGAACAAGATCAGTAATTTCTTTCTTTTCGGGGATGAGTATGTTAAATGTTAGGAAAACTGTGATGCTTGCATCAATAAGCGCATTGCTTTGGAATGCAATAATAATATATCTGGGATACGTTTTTGGTAATAATGTAACAGTTGTTGATAAATATCTTTCAACATATAGTAATATTGCGATAGCATTAACAATTATAATTGTTTTGATCGTTGTTGCGAAATTCTTTATTAGTAAAAAGAAGAATAAAAATTGAAGTGGCCAAGTAAATACCGAACTCCGAAAACAGCAGAGGAAAAAAAGAAACTCAATCATGAAAAAGTTCTACTTATCACAAGTGGAATTTTACTTGGCATCTCGTTTCCACCGTTTCCATTTCCCACTACTCTGCTGTTGTTTTTGGGATTTATACCGTATCTCTATGTTTTAGAGAGAAGAAAAACCCTCTCGGAAATAAACCGGGCTACTTATTTAATGACTTTTGTACTTGCTTTAATAACAGTTTACTGGGTAGGCAGCTGGCAGTCTGAAGCAGACCCTTTTTTAATGATTGGAGGTGGTGCAATGCTATTGGCACTACCCGGAGTAATGTT
>JARRKK010000398.1:0-2308 GCA_037388105.1 Ignavibacteriaceae bacterium
GATTTTAAATATTTTTCTCTTGCTCTAGCCTCTTTTCTTGAACTAAATTTCTCAGAATAAATTAACTTAAAGGGTCTATATGGTTTTGTAGTTCTTTCATATCCTTTGTTATGACGATTAAACCTTTCAGTTAAATTCTGAGTCATACTTACATATATGTAGTTCCGCTTTAAGCTTGTAATAGCATAAACAGTTATCATCTTTAGCGTGCCTGCCTGTCGGCAGACAGGTCTACCAATTTCACCACTTCGGCTAAAAAGTTTTCAATCATTACAGGACTAAGTTTCCATAAATCAGAACAACTTTAAACTATACTAAAAAGTCTTGATTTAACTATGAAAAACTTGGTTTTGTAACCACCTTTTAAGTAAAAAGAACTTCTAACAAAGAAATAATTTCTCTGACTGAAATCTACTAATTTTACTTTCAAAAAATTACATACCAATTCACATCAATAAATTTTTTGTTTGTTCTTCATTTATCGTTGTAAATTAATTATTTGCTTAACCATATGGTGAAAGTGTTTCATTATCATTCAGTTTTTCTGAATGCGTCTCTTATTGAAATTTTATAGAGCAATCTATTAGCCTGAAAATATTTATAAGCGAAAATCACTGTTCTGGCACAAATTTTGGGCTCCCCGGGTAAGTTTATATCAATAAATACTGAGAAACATTCCATGAAAAAAAGCCGTGATAATAAAAAAATCCGAGATTCATTTTATGAGGATACATTTTCATATTTGAATTTCGACTTATCCGATGGATTAGCACAGTATGAAGGGGAGATTGATATGAATAACTTTCTGGAAGATCACAATATTGAAGATCTTGATATATCCGAGCTGAACGATAGTGATATTGACGATATATTATCTAACCAACCTTAACATTAATCAAGGGGAAATCAAATCATGAGAACATTCATTGGTTTTGAGGGTCAATATGATATCTATGACAGCGGTATTGTGGTATTGCGAATTTCAGATGATGCCGGTAAATTTAATGGGAAGACCAAAAAGTTTTCGAATGCAAAACATATTTCTAACAGTGCAGATAGAAATGGCGTTCTGCATCTCTTGCAATTAATGAGGATTTACAAAACATTAGGACAGACAATCAGGCAGTTCTAATTTAGAACTTAACCTTTATTAGACTTTTCTATTTTAGCCCAACTATCTCGAAGGGGAACAATCCTGTTAAACACTAAATTTTCACGCCTCGAATCTAAAGCATCTAAACAAAAATAGCCCAATCTCTCAAACTGGTATCTCTCTTCTTCGTCGGCTTTATTTAATGAAGGCTCCAATTTACAAGATTTAATTATTTCAAGAGAATCTGGATTAAGAAAATTCTTAAAATCACTTTCTTTTTCGGCTGATGGATCTTCTACTAAAAACAATCTATCATATAACCTTACCTCGGCATCAATTGCATGATCAGCCGATACCCAGTGTATTGTTCCCTTTACCTTCTTTGAACTTGTACCTGTACCACTTTTTGTATCTTTATCAAATGTACAATGAATTTCAATGATCTTACCGGATTCAGGATCTTTTATAACTTCTTCGCATTTAATAATATAAGCATACCTCAAACGAACTTCTTTTCCTGGTGACAATCTAAAATATTTTTTCGGTGGGTCTTCGCGAAAATCATCGCTTTCTATATAAATCGTCTTTGAGAAAGGAATTTTTCTTTTTCCCATAGATTGATCTTCAGGATTATTTACAGCATCTAATTCTTCAACTGTACCTTCCGGATAATTATCAATTATAACTTTTAATGGACGGAGAACGGCCAGCACTCTCTTTGCACGTAAGTTCAAATCTTCCCGTAAAGTGTGTTCAAGTAATGCAACATCAATTAATCCATCTCTCTTGGCAATTCCGATTCTGTTCCAAAAAGTACGTATGGATTCCGGTGTATAACCTCTCCTACGAAATCCTGAAATTGTTGGCATCCTGGGATCATCCCAGCCGTTTACATAACCCCCTTTAACCAACTCGAGAAACATTCGCTTACTCATAACTGTATAGCTCAAGTTACCCCTTGCAAATTCAATTTGTTGGGAATGATAGATTTCAAGATTTTCTATAAACCAATCATAAAGCGGACGATGATTTTCGAATTCGAGTGTGCAAAGTGAATGAGTAATACCTTCAATTGAATCGGATTGACCGTGTGCCCAATCATACATAGGGTAAATACACCATTTATCACCGGTTCGATGGTGAGATGCATGCTTAATTCTATACATTATAGGATCTCTCATATTCATGTTTGGCGAAGCCATATCAATCTTTGCA
>JARRKK010000399.1:0-2308 GCA_037388105.1 Ignavibacteriaceae bacterium
ACATCCCGGGATTTGTCATTAGCTTACACACCAGGTGTTGCAGAACCTTGTAGAGAGATTTATAAAAACACAAATGACGTTTATAAATATACGGCTAAAGGAAATCTTGTTGCCGTTGTTTCTAACGGAACTGCTGTATTAGGCTTAGGTAACATAGGTCCTGAAGCAGGTAAACCGGTTATGGAGGGTAAAGGAGTATTATTTAAAAGGTTTGCGGATATAGATGTCTTCGATATCGAAATAAATACCGAAGATCCAAACGAAATGATTAAAACAGTACAACTTCTCGAACCAACTTTTGGTGGAATAAATCTAGAAGATATTAAAGCACCTGAATGTTTTGAAATTGAAGAAACTTTGAAAGAAACCATGAATATTCCCGTCTTTCATGATGATCAACACGGAACCGCAATAATTTCTTGCGCTGCTCTGATAAATGCTGCAGAATTAGCCGGGAAAAAACTTGAAGATGTGCGTGTAATTGTTAACGGTGCAGGAGCTGCAGCTATCTCTTGTTGTAATTTATATATGAAGGCCGGAGTTAAGCGTGAAAATATTTACATGTTCGATTCGAAAGGATGTATAACTAAGGATAGAAAAGATTTAAATAAATACAAAGAACAGTTTGCACAGGAAAAGGGTATCGCTTCATTTGAAGAAGCTTTTGTTGATGCTGATGTTTTCATCGGGCTTTCAATTGGCGGTGTGGTTTCGAAAAAAATGGTGGCAAGTATGGCACCTAACCCGATAATTTTTGCTATGGCAAATCCCGATCCCGAAATAATGTACGATGACGCAATTTCAGTAAGAGATGATCTTATAATGGCAACTGGTAGAAGTGATTTTCCAAACCAGGTCAATAATGTATTGGGATTTCCGTTCATCTTTCGCGGTGCCCTGGATGTAAGAGCAACTTCTATAAATGAGGAAATGAAAATAGCTGCAGTAAAAGCGCTCGCCACTTTAGCAAGAGAGAAAGTACCTGAGATGGTGTTAAAAGCTTATGGTGGAGAAGAGTTTTCATTTGGTAAAGAGTATATAATTCCAAAACCATTTGATTCTCGTGTTCTTTGGTATGTTGCACCTGCTGTTGCAAAAGCTGCGATTGAAACGGGAGTTGCCGGTGTTTCAGAGATGGACTGGAATGCTTATAAAGAAGAGTTAAAGGAAAGGCTTGGGCTATCCAAGGAAGTTATTCGTATAATGGTTAACAAAGCTCAAAAGAATCCCGGAAGGATTGTCTATCCGGAAGGAGAAGTAGAGAAAATGATTCGGGCTGCTAATGTGGTTAGACGTGATAGTATTGCCTTTCCAATATTGTTAGGTAATGATAGAATTATCACAAAAGAGATTAAAAGATTGGGTTATACGTTAGATCAATTTGAAATTATTAATCCCGAAACGAATGAAAATGCACAGAGGTATGCAGAAGAATTTTTTAATATGCGTAGAAGAAAAGGAGCCACGTTAAATGACGCAAAGAAATTGATCACAAAACCGAATTATTTTGGTGCAATGATGGTTGAAAGTGGGGATGCAGATACAATGTTGAGTGGACTAACTACAAACTACCCAAATACTATTCGTCCTGCTTTACAGTGCATTGGTGTAAAAGAAGGTATCAGTGTTGTATCCGGATTGTACATTGTGATCGCGAAACATGATGAATATTTCTTTGCTGATTCTACAGTAAATGTGAACCCTACTACAGACCAGTTGGTGGATATAACTCTCTGTGCTGCAGATACGGTTAGAGATTTCGATATCGAACCAAGAATTGCGATGTTATCATTTAGTAATTTTGGCAGCGCTCCGAATGCAGATTCAAATAAGGTGAAAGATGCTGTTAAAATTGTTAAAAAACTACGACCCGACTTAATGGTCGATGGGGAAATGCAGGCAGACACAGCAATAGTGCCGGAGATAATTGAAAATGAGTTTCCGTTTAGTGACTTGAAGGGAAGGGCTAATGTTCTAATATTTCCTGATTTGAATTCCGGAAATATTGCTTATAAATTAATGGCTCGAATTGGTCAGGCAACTGTCATAGGACCGATATTAATGGGAATGAGAAAACCGATACACGTTTTGCAAAAGGGTGCTACTGTTGATGATATAATTAATATGACTGCAATTGCAGTGGTTGATGCCCGTTACCTTCGCCGGAGAAGCCTTCGTTGATCTTGATCACCGCGTGACGTACATGCGGCCGCCGTTCCGCAAGCCTGCACAAGGCGTCGACAATCTCGTTTGCGCCATGGAGGTTTTCGAATCCCGCCGGGTGGGGCACTTCAGCCGCGGCAAAAAT
>JARRKK010000400.1:0-3004 GCA_037388105.1 Ignavibacteriaceae bacterium
AAGCCCAAGACACTAAACTCGACCGTATAGTTGCACTAAAATTTTTACCCCCGCATTTGCTTGCCGATAAAGAATCAGAGCAACGTTTTATATCTGAAGCTAAAGCTGCTTCATCTTTTGATCATCCCAACATTTGTACCATTCACGATATAAATAAAACAGAAGACGATCAGTTTTACATTGTAATGGGATACTATAAGGGAGAGACATTAAAGAAGAAATTAGAATCCGGGCCACTGCAAATCAACACAGCAATAAATTATGCCGTTCAAATAGTAACAGGATTGGCAAGAGCACACGAAGCGGGCATCATTCATCGTGATATAAAACCAGCTAACATAATGATAACTGACAGAGATGAAGTTAAGATACTTGACTTCGGGCTTGCAAAAACTTCCGGTGACCCAGGTATTACAAAGTTGGGTTTGACAGCCGGCACTGTTTCCTATATGTCACCTGAACAAACCAGAGGTGAAAAAGTTGATCATAGAACAGACATCTGGTCGTTAGGTGTTATATTATATCAAATGTTATCAGGATCACTACCATTTAAGGGAGATTACGATCAGGCAATTTTATACTCCATTCTAAATGAAGAACCTGCTTTACTGGAATCGTTGCCTACGGAACTTGAAAAGATTCTGAGCAAATCTCTTCAGAAAAATCCTGATGATCGTTATAACAACATAAATGAAATACTCGACGATCTTAAAAAATTAAATCGTATTGAAGTACATCAAACCATAGTTAATGAACGTGTTTGGAAAAGGAAACAACGAGCATTCATTATTTCATCCATAGTCAGTTTAATTATGGCAATTATGTTTGTGTACTTAATTTTCACTAGTAATTCGGGGAGCGGGGAGAGTTCTCTTGAAAGGAAAATGATAGTAGTTCTACCTTTCGAGAATCTCGGCCTCTCTGAAGATGATTATTTCGCTGATGGTATAACAGAGGAAATCAACAGTAGACTTAGTGAAATTAAACAGTTAGGAGTGATTGGGAGATCCAGCGCAACACAATATAAAAACACCAGTAAATCTGTTGAACAGATAGCAGAAGAGTTAGGCGTAGAATATCTACTTGAAGGTACAGTGCGCTGGGAGAAAGGAGAGGGTGAAGAAAGCAGAGTACGCGTAACAGTTCAACTTATTAAAGTTTCTGACGGCACAAATTTATGGACAAAGCGTTATGATGCTGTGTTGCAGAGTGTATTTGATGTACAAACTGATATAGCTGAAAAAGTAGCAAATGCATTAGATATAACACTGTTGGAGACTGAACAAAAATTAATTTCACAGAAACCTACAGATAATCTTCAGGCATACGATTTCTACCTTCGAGCTTATAACTATGCGAAAGGTGGTTATGGTGAGAATAATTCTAGGATAGCTGAGCGATTATATTTAAGCGCCATTGAACTCGATTCTAATTTTGTCCTTGCTTATACAAGGTATGCTAGTCTTTGTATGAGTTTTTATTGGCTTTACTGGGATAGAACTGAAAGCAGGTTGGAAAATGCTAAACATTATATTGATAAAGCATTTGAGTTAGCTCCTGAATCACCTGAGGTCTATTTTGCATTGGGAAAGTATTACTATCAAGGCTATCTTGATTATGATAAAGCATTAAATGCTTTTCATGAAGGTTTAAATTTTGATCCAGATAATAGTGATATTCTACAATATATTGGAAACGTTAAGAGAAGACAGGGCAAGTTCATAGAATCAATTGAATATATGGAAAGAGCTTTGGAAAAAGATCCGGTATCTGCTGGTAGATATGAACAAATTGGTGCGACTTATTTGCTTTTAAGAGATTACCAAAAAGCATCAGAATATTTAGAAAAATTAAATTATTTTGTTCCGGAGAATGGCTATTCATATATGTATAAGGCCAAAATATATTTATTGTTAAATGGCGATATTGCCAGCGCAAAGAGTTACCTGAAAAATAATTTAGATATCATTATAACTGATAGAGATGTTGTAATTTCTATGTTATCAAAAATACTCAAGTTGAATGGGGATTATGAAGAAGCGTTATCTCTATTATCAAATTCTGCATTTAAAATTTACGGGGATCAATTTAATTTCATACCAGTTGAACAATTAATAGCGGAGATATACAATCTTAAGGGAAATGAGAAATTAAAAAAAGAAAATTATCTTACTGCAAAATTAATCATTGAAAAAAATCCGGCGAAATTTGAAATATTATTTCTTCAAGAAAAGGGTCGGTTGGAAATATTTTAGCTATTTTTAGAGAAAGAGTAATGGTCGGTAAAACAATATCTCATTACAAAATATTAGAGAAACTGGGTGGGGGCGGTATGGGTGTGGTTTATAAAGCCCAAGACATTACACTCGATCGTATTGTAGCTCTAAAGTTTTTACCCCCGCATTTGCTTGCCGATAAAGAATCAGAACAACGTTTTATATCTGAAGCCAAAGCTGCTTCATCTTTTGATCATCCAAACATTTGCACTATCCACGATATTGGCAAAACTGATGATGATCAGTTATTTATTGTTATGGCTTATTATAAGGGTGAAACATTAAAGAAAAAAATAGAAAGGGCACCAATTAAAATAGAAGATGCAATTGATATAGCAACCCAAATTGCTGAAGGATTGAAGAGAGCACATGACAAGGGAATTGTGCATCGTGACATAAAACCGGCAAACATATTCATTAAAAATGACGGCAATGTTAAAATATTGGATTTCGGTTTAGCTAAGGTAAGCACACAATCACAGATAACCGAAATGGGAACGACAATGGGAACCGTTGCATATATGTCCCCAGAGCAGGCTAAAGGAGTCGAAGATGATCAGAGGACAGATATTTGGTCATTGGGAATTGTTCTCTTCGAAATGGTTACTGGTAAACTACCTTTTAATGGTGATTATGACCAGGCAATAATATATTCAATAATGAATGAAAATCAGCAGCCCTTAACTGAACTTCGTGCCGAAATACCAATGAAACTTGAAAAAATTGTT
>JARRKK010000400.1:3071-6079 GCA_037388105.1 Ignavibacteriaceae bacterium
AGAACGATATCAATATATTACAGATATCCTGGTTGATTTAAATGATATAAAAGCAGAAAATAAAACTGTTACCTCATCAACTAAAACATCAACTGTAATATCTCAGCCGAAAAAAATAATAAAAATTTTGAGTGGGGTATCGATCTTAATAATCTTAGCTATTGTTCTTTCCTTATTATTTCAAAAAGAAACTGTTAGCGCAATAGACTCAATAGCTGTTTTACCTCTGGATAATCTTTCGGGAGATCCTGAACAAGAATATTTTGTCGATGGGATGACGGAAGCGATCATTACAGAACTTTCAAAAATTAGAGCTCTGCGTGTAATCTCCAGAACTTCTGTGATGCAATATAAAGATGTAAAAGAATCTTTGCCTTCAATTGCAGAAGAGTTAAATGTGAGTTCAATATTGGAAGGATCAGTCATTCAGTCTGATGGCCGTGTAAGAGTAACAGTTCAGTTGATAGGACTATCGCCAGAAAGACACTTATGGGCAAACAATTATGACAATGATCTTACTGGATTTCTGACCCTTTCTGGTAAAGTTGCTGAAGAAATAGCGAAGGAAATAAAGATTTCCTTGACGCCGGAAGAGAAAGGAAGGTTAACAGATATTCGCACTGTTAACCCCGAAGCAAACAGACTATACCTGAGAGCTCTTCATCAAATGAATAAATCTACTGTAAAAGAAGCAACTCTAAAAAGCATTGACTATTTGAAGCAAGCACTTGAAATTGATTCCAATTTTGCATTGGCATATGTGGGTTTAGCAGAAGCATATTTAAGGTATTCCAATACAGGCTATTCGTCTTATGAAGATATTCTTCCCAAAGTTAAAACAGCTGTTAATAAAGCACTGGAAATAGATAGTACATTGAGTGAAGCGCATAGTATATTATCCAATATTAAATTTGAGGAAACCCTGGATTGGAATGAACGCGAAAAAAATCTTAGAAAAGTAATTGAGCTTAATCCCAGTTCTGTTGATGCCCACATAAGTTATAAAAACTTATTGTCAAGTTTAGGCCGTCATCAGGAAGCATTAGACGAACTTAAAATTATTCAACAACTTGATCCTCTTTCTGAAGATCTCTATATCACTGCTGCAAGAACTTACTTTAACGCCAGAATGTTTGATAAAGCAATTGAATCGTACCTTTTCGCACGTGAGTTGGATCCGGATGATATCAATATAAAATGGTGGTTGGCAAGAGCATATTTTCATAGTGGTATGTATGAAAAAGCGATTGCAGAATTTCTATCCAGAAAGGTAAAAAGTCCTGAAACTAACTGGGCAATTGGCTGTACATATGCTGCAGCCGTTTATCGGGTAATTAAAGTTGATATGCGTTGACTATGGTTGGCAAAGCAATTTTAGATTATAAAATTTTGGAAAAAATAGGTGGCGGGGGAATGGGTATAGTCTATAAAGCTGAGGATACAAAACGTAATAATAAGATGATCCTTCTTATATAAGCTTAAGGAAGTGAATAATCCCCATAATTTTGATTATGCGCTTATTTATCTGGCAAATGAGATTGGGTGTTTGTCCTGTAGCATAATCTTGAAAAGCGGTACTGATCCTAAATTTACTCAAGAATTCAGATACACTTCCTTCTTTCGTTTATTTGATTGCTTGTTAGTAAATAATACCTTAATTTATTTTTAAAGGTTAATTTCATTACCAGTCATTTCTTTAATATAAATAAGGAGGAGAATTATGAAAATTAATAAGAATGATACTGCATTACTTGTTACCGACCCACAAAACGATTTTCTCAGTGAGAAAGGTGTTACTTGGCAATTGGTAGGAGATAGTGTGAAGGAGAATAACACTATCGAAAATATTGAAAATCTTTTCAAGGCTGCGAAGAAAAATGGACTTGAGGTTTTTATTTCGCCCCATTACTACTACCCTACCGATCACAACTGGAAATTTGGTGGAACCGTCGAGAAGATGATGCACGAAATAAACATGTTCAATCGTGGGGGTGCTCTAAATTTAGAAGGTTTCAGTGGTTCAGGTGCTGATTGGCTTGAGCGCTTTAAGCCATTCATTGATGATGGTAAAACAATTGTTGTCAGTCCACATAAGGTTTACGGACCAGAGAATAATGACCTGGTTCTACAACTACGCAAACGTGGAATCAACAAGATCCTCTTGGCAGGGATGTCAGCCAATCTTTGTGTTGAAGCCCATTTGCGTGAATTGCTTGAACAAGGTTTTGAAGTTACTGTTGTTAAGGATGCTACGGCTGGTGCTCGTCACCCAGAATTAGGTGACGGTTATAAAGCAGCACTTGTCAATTTTGGATATTTAGCAAACGCAGTTCTGCCGACGAATGATGTCATAAAATCTATAGGATAAAGCATCTACGTATAATTTTTTCAAAAACAGAAGCAACAAGAATTTTTGCAGTTCTATAAACAGTAGCAGGTTCCCCAGTAATCCAAATTTTCAAAACCTCAATTCTTAAATTCTTCCGTTTCCCATTACAAGCTCCGCCAAATAATATATTGGTTTAGTAAAAATGAATTTAGACTCAGCTACTCAATAAGAAGAAATCAGTGAGTAAATGAGTTGATGGGAGTGTTATTTTAATTTAGTAATTGACAAAATGACACTATTTAATTAAGGTTTTATAAATTCACTCAACTTTGTAGAGATCATTTATTTGTTTAGTTTGAGCAAGCCTATTTCATTACTCACAATATGTGGTGTAGATTAGCTTTTTTCCTGCCTAAACATTAGTTTCAGCAATAATGATTGGCGAAACAATACTTCATTATAGAATTATAGAGAAGCTCGGCGAAGGCGGAATGGGTGTCGTCTATAAAGCCCAGGACAGTAAACTTGACCGTATAGTTGCTCTAAAGTTTCTGCCTCCCCATCTACTTACTGATAAAGAATCAGAACAACGTTTTATTTCTGAGGCTAAAGCTGCCTCATCTTTGGATCACCCAAACATTTGTACCATACACGATATAAATAAAACAGAGGATAACCA
>JARRKK010000401.1:0-2978 GCA_037388105.1 Ignavibacteriaceae bacterium
TCAAGGAGGGACATTTTACTCAGTCATAGTAGCTTCCACAGCTAATGATGGCTCATATAGTTGGTCTATTCCCCCGGGAACTGCTATTACTGATCGTTACAAGATTAGCATAGAGAGCACTGTAGATCCAAGTAACTTTGATCTATCTGATGAAGACTTTACAATTTCCTCTCCTGATATTATGGTAACTTCGCCAAATGGTGGAGAAATGTGGCAGGCTGGACAAACACATATTATTACCTGGAATGATGATTTAGTTGAACAAGTAAAAATAGAGCTTTATAGGAATGGATCATTGTATTTTCCCATTACATCATCAACTCCGAGTGATGGATCTCATCCATGGCTTATCCCCTACAGTTTTGAAGGTGGATCTGCGTACAAGATAAAGATATCCAGCACTCAATTCACAACTAAATTTGATTATTCGGATAGTAACTTTACCATTACACCGAATGAGATCACGATTACTTCACCAATTAATGGTACCAATTGGCATGCGGGGTCCATTCATCAAATTACTTGGGATGCAAATTTTAACGATAATGTTTCAATTAATCTTCTTAAGGGTGGTTCATTATTCAGGATTCTTTCAAGTTCAACAGGCGGCAATTCATTCAACTGGGTTATACCGTTTGATGAGATTGGAGGCTCAGATTATCAGATAAGAGTTGGCAGTATTATTAACAGTGCTGTGAACGATACTTCGGATTTCTTTACAATTACAGCCAATCAGATAAATATAACATCACCCAATGGTGGTGAAGTATGGTATACTGATAGTACGCATCAAATTACATGGACACATAACATTACAGGGAACGTTAAAATAGAACTCATGAAAAATGATAATTTCAATTCACTGATCACAAGTTCTACACCAAGTACTGGTGCATTTGACTGGAATATTCCTTCTACTGTGCAACCCGGAATTGATTACCAAATAAAAATAACGGCTATTAACAGTAATAATGTATTTGATATATCCGATACTAATTTTACAATAATAAATTTGCCTATAATTACATCACCTAATGGTGGAGAAAACTGGCAGTTAGGTAGTAATCATGCTATTACCTGGATCGATAATTTATCTGGAAATATAGAGATCGATCTTTGGAAAGGAGGAGTTTTCTATGCTGTGATTGATGCATCAGATCCGAGTGATGGCGTTTTCAACTGGTCGATTCCTGATTCTCTCGAACCAGATATTGACTACAGGATTAAGATTACAAGTCGTCAAGACTCAAATAGTTATGATTTTTCTGATAACGATTTCACTTTATCCAGAGGACAAATTTTTGTAACAAGACCAAATGGCGGTGACTATTGGCTACTTGGTAGCAATGAAGATATAACCTGGAATGATAATATTCCTGGTCAAGTCTCTATAGAATTACTTAAATCTGAAGCATTTTATTATTTGATCGATCCCGCGACTAACAGTGACGGATTGCGTGGCTGGTCCATACCTGATACCCTGCAACCGGATACAGATTACAAGATAAGGATAACCAGTATTGATGATAGTACTATTATAGACATATCTGACAGCACATTTACGTTGGATTTTCCTCAAATTCAAATTACAGAACCAAATGGTGGTGAAAACTGGAGAATAGGAACAACTTATTCAATTACGTGGACAGATTTTATTACGGAAAATGTTAAGATTGAACTGCAGAAAGCTGATACTTCTTATTATGAAATATCATCTTCAACAGCTAGTGATGGTCTTTTTAATTGGAAGGTCCCTATTGAAATTCCAGAAGGTTCAGATTATAAGATAATGATACGAAGTATCAATAATAGTAATATTATTGATTTCTCAGATAATAATTTCACAATATTAACTGTACCTTCAAACTATGAACTAGCTCAAAATTTCCCAAATCCGTTTAACCTGACAACAGTAATTCGATATGGAGTTCCAGAGGATGGACCGGTATCTCTCGATGTTTTTGATGTCACGGGTCAGAAGATACTTACACTTGTAAACAAGCAGCAAGCCAGGGGATTTTACGAGGTTCACTTTTATACCGGTGATTTACCCAGCGGTATTTACCTGTACAGACTTGTATCAGGAAAATTTATTGAACTGAAAAAAATGATTTTAACTAAGTGAGTGGCACCCTTCTGTCTAATCCAACGTTCTCCTGAAATCTGGCTTATTTATAATCAGTATTAACAGGCAGATAAAGGGGTTATATAATTACCTGTAAAGTAAAAAATTGCAAATCTTCGCTTAATTAAAATTAAAAAAAAGAAGCAATTTTATGTTTCACATCAAAAATGCCGAGAACTTTAAAAGTTTGATTTTGTTAGGGTTACTTGATAAAACACCACTAATTACTTATTAGAAGATATTTATTGATTAGCTATGATTGAATAAGACTATCTGATTATTTGAACCGACTTCAATTAAAACAGTCTAATAATGTAAAACGAGCTGATGAATAGTATCATATTATTTTCATTTATTTATTTGTGACCCAATTAATACGCCAACGGCAGCTCCGCCAATAACTGCGCCCCAGTGGGGTAAATCAAATCTCGGTTTTTCTAATTCATTCATATACAGCTTACTGATTTCCATATAGTGTGTATAGGCACTGTCATAACCTACTCTATAAGCTTCTGATTTTTCTTTCTCCAACGTTAGCACTTTTTTATCAAGTGAAATAACTGTTTGGTTTAATGAGTCCAGTGTTAACAATTTACTTTTCTGTTTTTCATAATTAATTGAATTGTTATGATCGATGACGAACGTTTCACTAAACCACAAGGGTACACCAAAGTATTGTAATGAAATACCTGCTTCACTAACATATTCTTCAAAGATCTTTATTTTTTCGTCCGGTAATTCAGGAAAAGTTGTTGAAAATTTAGTTTTTAAGTCCTCAGGAGTTTCCAGCATTCGAACTCCAAGTTGATCTTTTTTTCTAACATCTTCTAATACTTGAACTTGGTCTCTTAAA
>JARRKK010000402.1:0-2991 GCA_037388105.1 Ignavibacteriaceae bacterium
AATCACCGTTAGTCTAGGAGATATAACAGTTACATCCATAGACGAGCAGTTTGTGCAAAGAGCAATTAATGTTGTTGAGAGTAATATCTGTGATCCGAAATTTGATACCGTTACGATGGCAAAGGAGATTGGTGTAAGTCGTAAATTACTGCACACAAAACTGAAGGCAATAACCGGTCAATCCACAGGTGAATTCATCCGCACTTTGCGCTTAAAGAGAGCAGCGCAGCTTTTGGAACAAGGTTACGGAAATGTTACTCAGATTGCTTATGATGTTGGATTCCAGAGCTTATCTTATTTTGCTAAAGCATTCCGAGAACAGTTTGGTCAATCACCGTCACATTATTCGTCCCAGAATATAAAAAAGAAAGCTTAATATATCTTACTAATTTGAACCAACAGAATGGGTATCCACAAATATGGTCATTCCCGGTTATCCGGAATATGTAATACTATCATAATCAAAAGAAACTGGGCTCTCCGTCCAAGGCCGATAACTAGTATTCCGTTCTGCATTACCCCTGTTAATTAGTCAAAAATTAATCTCAATACTCTTTCCCTGTCTATAATCTGCATTTATGCCTCATTTTTCACAATAGAGGCAAATTTATACACACCACAGTTAGCGGGGGTTTTTATCAGTTTGTAATTTCGAATTGTAATCACAAAAGCATAATTGAGTAATAAATACACCAATTTACTAACAAATTAGGATTAGCAGAATGATGAAAAAATTTTTTGTTTACTTGTTTCTAATAACCACATTCATTACACAAGCATTCAGCCAAATACAGTGGACAAAAGATCCTAATAATCCCGTCTTAAAACGCGGAACGATTGGAACTTGGGACAATGTAACAGTCGGAAGTCCTTCCGTAATTTACGAAGGCACTAGATATCATATGTGGTATAATGGTTTTAATGGTAGTAACACAAATTTTGGATACGCCACATCAACAGACAAAATAAACTGGGTAAAACACCCCATTCCGGTTCTGAGCCATGGGGGTCCTGGAAGCTGGGATACCATATGTGGTATACCGGAGGTGGCGGTGAGTTTGGAAAAATTGGATATGCATACTCAATAGATGGGAAAACCTGGCAGAAAGATAGCACGAATAATCCTGTTTTAACACCGGGAGATCCCGGAAGTTGGGATGATCAAGGTATAAACTCGCCCGAAGTATTATTTATTGATGGTGTTTTTCATATGTGGTTCGGAGGCTTCGACGGAAGTCAGGCACAAATCGGGCACGCTACTTCACTTAATGGAATAGATTGGGAGAAAGATACGCTTCCTGTATTACAAGTTGGAATGGCTGGAAGCTGGGATAATGCTAGTGTCTCTCAACCGTCTGTGTTATTTGATGGAAAGATGTTCCACATGTGGTACGGTGGTGGTACCGATTTCAATTGGAAAATTGGATATGCAAAATCAATAGATGGAAAAACCTGGCAGAGAGATGACAAGAATAATCCTGTACTTGAACCCGGATTATCCGTTCAATGGGTAGGATATCAAACCGTTTGTTTCAATTCTGATTCTACATTTTTTGATATGTGGTACACCGCTGGGGTAAGTGCTGGTTTTGTAAGTGATATCGGGTATGCAACGGCCCCATTTGTACCAGTACCACGAAATCCCATTCAAAATTCTGGATTCGAAAGTTGGATAGGTGATACACCAGAAGGTTGGGAAACTAGCAATCAGGTTGGGATTCAAAATGTTTTACCTTCAACAGATGCTCACAGTGGAAACTTCTCTGCAAGAATGGAGATAGTTGAATGGCAGGGAATTCCGTTTGCTCCACAACTATTTACGGATGATGGTGGTTTCGGATTCCAAATTTCCGAACGCTACAATATGCTTACAGGGTACTATAAATTAATTCCTCAGGAGGGTGATTTTCTTGATGTATCAGTAATTATGTTAAGTGATGGACAGTGGTTGATAGGGAGTGGTACTGCGACATATTCTGAAGCTGCTGACACTTGGACTCAATTTTCTATCCCAATAAATTATTTAGGTACCGAAAATCCGGTATATTGTTCCATTCAAGTAAATGTTGGATTTTCTCAAAACGTTGGTGGTATAGCATTTATAGATGATTTAGAATTAAGTGTCATTAGCGATATTGAATCATCTACAGCTGATGAAATTCCTGATAATTTTGAGTTAAGTCAAAATTATCCTAATCCCTTTAATCCATCAACAACTCTAAAATATTCAGTACCGAAATTTTCTAATGTTGTAATCAAAGTCTTCGATATACTCGGTAATGAGATTCAAACATTAGTTAATAAAGAAAAAGCAACAGGCACTTATGAATTAACATGGTATGCAGAAGGATTTCCGAGCGGAGTTTATTTCTATAGACTACAAGCAGGAGATTTTGTTGAAACCAAGAAGATGATACTTATGAAGTAAGAGAAAGAAATATTCTTTTGAATTTGATCCCTTGGAAATGAATAGAAGTTCCTGGTTTTTATCAGGATTAGATACAAATGCAATTGCTACGCCCTACTTTTGGCAAGGAGGTCAATTTATCTCTTACTGTCATTATGGATTTCCAGATTTTCCTGCTGGGCAATTAAGAACTTCAAAAATAGAATTAGGACAATTTTTGTCTGCCTATATAAATTGGGGGAAATATAACAGGAGGACACTATGAGGCTTTGCTTTCTTCTAGCAGCAGTTCTTACTACGAACTCATATATCTACGGGCAGCTCCAGTTTACCACCCACATCATCACTGCAGACGCATTTGGGCCAACCGAAGTCTACGCAACAGATCTTGATGGTGATGGGGATGTGGATGTCCTTTCCGCTGCCTTTGGCGGTAACAGGATCGCCTGGTATGAGAATGATGGGGAGGAGACATTCACTCCTCACGTCATTACCAACGATGTTCAATGGGCAGCGGACGTCTACGCGACAGATGTCGATGGAGACGGGGACACCGATGTGCTGTCGGGTTCCTTCTACAAGGT
>JARRKK010000403.1:0-2245 GCA_037388105.1 Ignavibacteriaceae bacterium
TCGTTTTTACCATGTTTTGGTTTTGGTATTGCCGTACAAACCTTGGTAGGTAATAACTTAGGTGCAGGAAAATATTTGTTAGCCAAAATATATGGGTTTGAAACAGCAAAGGTTGCAACGATTTATACAATTTTATTAGGGATGGTTTTTATTATTATACCCAATTATGTTCTTTTAATAATAACAACCAACCAATCAATTATAGAAGTTGCAATTCCGGTTTTGAGGATTGCCGGATTTGCTCAGATCTTTTATGGTATTGGAATTGTACTGGCTAACGGGCTACAGGCTGCTGGTAGAACAGTATATGTTATGAACTCCGAAATCATCACGAACCTCTTACTGTTTGTACCTCTCTCGTATTTCTTAGGAGTTTATCTTGATTTAGGATTATATTGGGCCTGGGTGGCACTTCCATTTTATATTGTTTCTTATTCAGTGATAATATTCTTAAAGTTTAATTCCAAAAGTTGGTATAAAAAAATTCCTGTTGAAAATTAAATAGATTTGATCTAAACCAGATAGATTTACATTAGACCATTGTAAATTGAAGAAATGACATATTATATAAAGCTAATAAATGTTCAATCTTATTATTGGAATGTGGTTTGTATGTTAATTTTGTCCAAAAATTATAATGTAATTCTAGAACATCTGAATTTTTGTGAAACATTATTTATTTATTGTATTCGAAAGAAATATTTAGAGTAGCAAGTAATTAATAAGAAAATAACATAAATTTTGTCGATAATTAGTCAAAATGTTATATTTTTATAGTTCGGAATTACAAAAAGTCTTGACAATGTGGGAGTAATGAAATATATTCTAATTATGAAAAGAGGGTTAATAGTAGTTTTCCCGATATTTTTTATTGTAACTTCGATTTATGCCGGTGCATTTCTCGATTATTTTCACGGACGTAGTGAAGGAGATGATGTACGAATTGAATGGAAGACCGGGGAAGAAACTCATCTACAGAAATTCACAATAGAACGTAAAACACCAAAGAGCCCTTTTGTTGAATTAACATCTATTGAACCTGAAGGCAGCAATTCTTTTTACACTTATCTGGATGAAGCCGCATATAAAACAGAAGATCTTGTTTTTACATATAGATTGAAAATAGTTGATACTGACGGAACCACTTCATATTCATCCGAGGTAACTGTTTCGCATAATGTATCCGGTGTTAAGCGTACATGGGGAAGCATAAAAGCAATGTTCAGATAACCATTTCGTTGCAATTTAATTTACGCCAATTTCGAAAATCATTTCTACAAATCCATATTAACTCGATTTCGTTTTCTATTTTTAAGCATTTCAAACCTGGGATTTTAATCTTAATAATTTCTCAGCTATTGGTTTCTTGTTCAAGTACTAAACGCTTCACATCTGATGAAGAAATTACTGAAAAGAATATTAGAAGTGCAGAAATTAATACTGGTGTGATTCCATTACGAGTTTTGCTCGATGAAAAACCTGAGGCATTTTTTATAACAGTTCAATCAGGAGTTTATCTTTTTTCCGAAAAGAATAAAATTGCGGAAGTTAACAAAGGTAATGTACTTGAATGTTTTATAAGTGATGACAAGATTCGACTGCAAATTGGCAGAAAATCCTATTCAGGAAAATTCTTTATGCTCCAACCTGTTTCAGGCAATACATTACAATATAATGGTAAAAGTTATACAGGTAGTCTGCAAATAGTTGGGGATGGAAACACCATTGAATTAATCAATTTTGTTGAGCTTGAAAATTATCTCAAAGGTGTGATCGCTAAGGAAATGCCCTTAGGAAAAGGTAACGAAAACTTCGAAGCACTTAAAGCAATGGCTGTTTGTGCAAGAACATACACAATTATGAAAATGAACGGAAACAATTTACTATACGATATTTATTCTGATACACGGGACCAGGTTTATGGCGGGATAAATGCAGAACAGACGATTTCCAGTAAAGCTGTATATGAGACAAGAGGAATAATATTAAAATATGATGACAAACCGGCAAAAATATATTATCATTCTACTTGTGGTGGTGTAAATGAAAGTGTTGAAAATGTATTTCCACAACCACCTTATCCATACTTAATCTCAATCATTGATGGTATACAGCCTTACTGTAAAATTTCATCCAGATATGAGTGGCACGAAACCTACTCTGAGGATCAATTTATTGAACAGCTTTATAATTCCGGTGTTATAAATAGTATAAATTATGAATTGGAGGATATCGATATTAGAAG
>JARRKK010000404.1:0-2242 GCA_037388105.1 Ignavibacteriaceae bacterium
ATTTTGAACTTTTTTTCTTGTAAGCATAAACTAATCCTAGTCAGTAATGTTTCTTTTAGTTAAAGAAGTTTCTGCCAATACTAATCCAAATACTGTAATTGATAAAAAGTACAATACATCTCTCAAATCTATTACGCCACGTGATATCGAATCAAAATGAGTAGATAAACTTAAATAATCCAGAAGCTGTCCTATGAGCCCTGTAAAATTGCCGGAAAGTACATCAAAAATTATTAGTAAAAATACACCGATGAATAATGCTAATAAAAATGCAACAATCTGGTTGTTAGTAATACTGCTTGCAAATAAGCCAATAGAAATATAAGTCATGCTCATAAGAATTAGTCCGAAATACCCGCACCAAACAGCACCGTGATCAATAGGTCCCAAGGACCAAATCGTAATATAATATGGCAGAGTTAATGCAATAGCAATAATTATAAGGAGTAATGCTGCTAAAAATTTTCCCATCACAACATTCCAATCTGAGACGGGTTTGGTAAGCAGTAATTCTAAAGTACCGCTTCGTTTTTCCTCGGCTATCATACGCATTGTTAATGCAGGGATGAAGAAAAACAAAGTAAAATATGCGATTGAAAAGAAAGGTTGAAGTGTTGCTTGTCCTATGAAAAATACGTCCGAGCCAAAAAGCCATGTAAAAAAGCCGCTTATACCAAGGAATACAACTAATAGTATATATGCAACTAAAGAATCAAAGAACGATCTCAGCTCTCGTTTTGCAATTACCCAGGATGATTTCATATCAATTTGTAGTAGTTAAATCTCTAAAAATATCTTCAAGTTTTGTTTCTAGCGGTGTCATTTCTGTCAACACCCATTTATTTTCGACACACATATGGAAGATATCTTCACGTGAAGATGCATTATCTCTACTGTTTACAATAAATGAACTATTATTTTCGTTATCAAAATCTACTAAAGCCACAGTATCCAAACTTTGTAAAGCTTCAAACACTTTATCTCTTAACTCAGGTTTTGCAATTTGCACGCGCAAAACCTCTTGACCCTGTGCTCTCTTTCTTAGCAGATCAGCAGTACCATCTGCAACAATTTTCCCATTATTAATAATCAGGATTCGATCACAGGTAGCTTCAACTTCGGGTAAAATGTGGGTACTTAATATTACAGTCTTCTGTTTTCCGAGATCTTTTATAAGTTTTCGAATTTCAACTATTTGATTCGGGTCCAAACCAGAGGTGGGCTCATCAAGAATTAAAATAGCCGGATCGTGTATCATTGCCTGAGCAAGGCCAACTCTTTGTTTATAACCCTTGGACAACTCACCTATCTTTTTATGCTTTTCAATATCCAACCCACACAGATTTACCATTTCAGCAATTCTGTTTGAAATCTTATCTTTAGGTACATTTTGAAGCTCGGCAACGAAACTCAGATACTCAAGAACAGGCATATCATTATACAATGGATTATTCTCCGGCAAGTATCCAATCTGTTTTTTAATTTCGTCCTGATGCTCGAGGATAGATAAATCATTTACTTTAACATCACCATCATTCTGAGCCATATAGCAGGTTATGATTTTCATCGTAGTGGTTTTACCAGCACCATTAGGACCAAGAAAGCCAAGTATCTCACCCGTTTTAACTTCGAATGAGATATTATCCACAGCCCGTTGTGTTCCAAACTTTTTTGTCAGATTATTTACAACTATGCTCATATTTCAACTTTTTCAATAAATCGACTATAAACTTATTAAGTGATAATAAAATTGTCAATAATATTTTTGTAGTAATAATTATTCCCTTTTATAATTATTAAGAATCATTTGAAATCTAACAAGTTTTTCTTAATATTCATTCGATAATTATGTGTTATCACACATTGGGGATATTTATTGTAAAAAACAGAAAGGATTATTATGAAGTTATTAACCTCTGTAATGATTTGTTCCTTTGTTGTGATCCTAACAGTTGATTGTTTTTCATTACCACGATTTTCTCTTAGAGCAAAAAACAAATGTATTGACTGCCATTATAATCCGACGGGTGGAGTAATAAGAAACGATAACGGATTTTTCTACGGTCAGAATTTACTTAGCATGGTCTCTCCCCGATCAGATGAATTCACTATGTCTCCAAAACTAAATGATAATATTTCCATTGGTTTGGATTACCGTGGACAGTTTCTTTACTCACAAGCAAAAAATCGTGCTGATTTCCAGGATATGAGTGGTTCTATTTATACTAACATTATGCTTTCA
>JARRKK010000405.1:0-2233 GCA_037388105.1 Ignavibacteriaceae bacterium
TTTTTCAAAAAAATCATCTGCCAGATTTTCATCTCAAACAAATAAGCTTACGTCTCCCGCTCCTTCCCGTATAACTTCAGGTTCATCATCACTAAGGTCAATCACAGTAGAAGGCTCTCCAATAAGGTTGCCGGATGCAAGCATTAGATCTACTTGATTGTTAAAAATTGATCTAATTTCAATTGGATCTATAAGTACGTTACCTTTTCTATCAGTTACAGAAGTGCTTACAATCGGATTTCCTAATTCTTCAACAATCTTTAACGCAACATTATGATCGGGAATTCTTATCCCAACTGTATTTCTTTTTGTCCATAATTTTTTAGGTACTTGTTTTGCCGCTGGCAAAATAAATGTATATGGTCCGGGTAATAAATATTTCATTTTTCTGTAAGCATAATCGGAAACTTTAGCATATTTCGAGATATTTTTTAAATTTGGACAGATGAAGCTAAGCAATTTAATATCAGGTTCATTTTTAATTGTGCGTACTTTATCCAGGGCAGTCTTATTAAAAATATCACATCCAATACCATAAACAGTATCAGTCGGATAAATAATGATTCCCCCCCTTTTTAGTACTTCTACAGCTTTATTAATATATCGTAGTTGAGGATTTTCGGGATGCAGTTCATAGTATTCCATGGCTATCCTTTTTGTTATAGATTTAAATAAATTTAAAGTATTAGATAATTATTTGTGATCGGTGCTATTTGTTACGTGCTTATACGTAAGATATAAAGCTTTTTGAGAATGTCAATATTTATTGGATTAAACTATCTAATGGAGTTCAGTTTTTATTTGGAATCATTCTCTAATTTGTGGAATTTACTATAAATTTGCATATATTTGTTGTTCTAATTTTTATAATGTAAGGCTGTTAAGGAAATATTATGTCCAGAAAATGTCAAATTACAGGAGTTAGTCCTATTACAGGGAATAACATTTCCCATGCACATAATAAGACTAAAAGAAGATTCCTTCCAAATCTACAGAAGAAAAAGATCTGGATACAGGAATTGAACCGATTCGTTACATTAAAAGTTTCAACCGGTGCTATTAGAAACATCTCAAAGAATGGAACTGCACATATTGCGAAAATGATCCGTCAAGGTCAGATCAACGTTCGATAATAAAGACAATTATTTAAAAGTAGAAAGGGAAGCAGTTATTGCTTCCCTTTTCAGTTTAAAACGTATTTACAATTTTCACTCTCGTACAACCCAGGCTTTTATTTTGGCATTTACGTTTTTGTGTAATTTTATATTAACACTATAAATACCTAAAGTTTTAATCGGCTCTTCTATTTCAATTTTACGTTTGTCTATGTCAAATTCCTTCTCATTCAAGGCTTCAGAAATCATCTGGCTGGTAACAGATCCAAAAATCCTATCCTCTTCTCCAACCTGAACGGGAATTGTTACAGATACTTTTTCAAGCTTTGCTGCAAGAAGTTCTGCAGTTTGTAATTCATGTTCACTTTTTCTACTGAGGTTTTGTTTCTCTTCTTCCAATACTTTTAAATTTCCAGAATGAGCAGTATAAGCAATTTTTCTGGGTATAAGGAAATTTCTTGCATAACCTGCTTTAACCTCAATGACATCGCCTATATGTCCCAGCGATGCAAAATCTTTTCTCAAAATTACTTTCATAATAAAACTTTTTGTTACTTTTTATCTTACAGTATCAGATACATATGGCATCAAGGCCATATGTCGGGCACGTTTTATGGCTATAGCTAATTCTCTCTGATACTTTGAACTTGTACCTGTAATCCTTTTGGGAATTATTTTACCTTGTTCCGATACGTATCTTTGAAGCAGCTTTACATCTTTGTAATCAATATACTTGATATCATTTTGTGTAAACCTGCATATCTTTTTATTTCTCATATCATTAATAACTTATTTAAATTATTGTCACTTAATTAGGTCGGATTCTTCACTTGATAAAAACTTATCAAATGAATCGTTCCTGTAGTCATCGCTATTATTATTTTTATTACTGTTTTCCACTGTGCTTTCAATTGTCTCAGAAACATCAACGCCATTATCATTTAGATCAATATCTTCACCGATATCTGGAGTAACACCTCTTTTATTTAAGAATTGAATTCTTCTTGCTTTAATTTCAACAATACTTCTATTGTTACCATCATCAGTTTTCCAGCTTCTGCTCTGGAGTTCACCATCAACTAAAACTGCCGATCCCTTTTTCAATCTCTCCTTACAGC
>JARRKK010000406.1:0-3376 GCA_037388105.1 Ignavibacteriaceae bacterium
AAAATATTATTAAAAATTTTTGGATCAATTAATTTCCTAATAGAAATTTAAAGTATATATGCGAATGCTGATTGATGTATAAAATTTAGAGATTAAAGATTAAAATCTATATCCTAAATTAAGTGAACCAAAATAATTCCGCGGTTCACCGGCTTCATAAAATCTGCTGTTTGCTGAGTTAGTATTTGTAAATCCAACGTACACAAGATCAAAAATATTATTTACTCCGGAGGACAGCATCAGGTTGAAATCACCGAAAACCATATCTAAACCCAAAACTGAATTCATAATATTGTATGCATCCGTTTTAACTGAATTCGCATCGTTTACCCATAAACCACTCACACCGATATAACTAACTTTTATAAAGACATTCATATTTCTGCTGAAGGGTTGAGAGTAAAACAATGAGAGATATAAATTATGTTCCGGAACACTTGGTACGATGTTGCCCGAATAATCTTGTTCAGTTTCTGAAAGCCCGGTAGAGTCCAATTGTATTGATCTTGCACTATAAGTTTCATACGTAAAATCTGAGTATGTATATGAGAGGACTATATTAAGTCTGGGGATTATTTCCATTTCAGTTCCAAGTTCTAACCCGATGCGGTTGGTTTTTGCAGCATTTCGGAAAAATACATCTCCGAATACTTCAAATGGGACAATTTCATTGTTGATATTAATCGAAAAAAATGTTGCACCGAATTGGATTTTTCTTAAAAAGTTAGCATCATAGTTTATAACATTCCCCTTAATACCTGCTTCAAAATTTTTTGATTCCTGTGCTTGCAATGAATCATTATAAAGTTTGGAAGGATCAACGCTGTCAAGTTCGTCTTTTGCAGGACTATCAAAACTCAATCCGTAAGATGTATAAAGAGAAATATATGGGCTTAACTTATAATTAAATGCTAACTTTGGTGTGAATGCCTCGAAGGTTCTGTTATCAACTCTTGAAGGTAACGTCTCTTCAGTCAAATCATAACCAACATAATCGTACCTTCCGGTTAGCAATACATAAAACTTATCTTTAATAATTTCAAAATTGTCAGATAAATAGAAACCACTATTACTTATCTGCTCATCTAAAAGTTGCAAAAGCTGATCGCCTTTAATCCCATTTATATTCTGGTAGAATTCCGTCCTTGCAGGTTGCATAAGCAAATCACCACCAAAAGAAAGTTCGTTCATATTTCCCAATAATTGTGATTGATTTGAATATCTTGCGGTTAAACCTAAACCATATCTGTTAATTATTCTATAAGTACCTGAAGTTCGGATAAATGATTTTATTGTTCCATAAGTTGTAATTTCAACTTCATTATTTAATTTGCTGCCAAACTTTGCATTAAACCTGATTCCCAATCTGCCCTTTGTTGAGATTCTCTTTGCATCACGATCTACAAATTGTTGATCTGCCTGATACGGATCCTCGTTGAATTCTTCAAGTGTAAGTGCTCCAGGAACTTTTATTTCTCCGTCAACAAAATATCCAAGTAATTTGAGACTTGTATTTTCCGATGGAGTAGATTCAAGAACCATATTCAGTATATTCCAGTTCTCATTGTTGTGTTCACGATACCCCTCATAAGCTTCGCTGCTGAAAGTTGATAAGAAACCATAATTATTTGATCTTATGCCTGCTTTGACCCCGTTTTTTCTTAAGCCAAATGATCCAAACTGATTGAATTGAACGACTGATGATCTGGTGAAATCTATATCATTGATAAAATTTACAACTCCGCCAGGGGCATTAGTATATAATGATGAAGAATTGCCAATTACGATTTCAATTCTTCCGATTGAGTTAAAGTCTATTGCTTCAATACGTGTTTGTCCATCAGGTTCTGACTCCGGGATATCATCTAATAAAATCCTGACTCCTCTTATACCGGAATTTGATCTGCTTCCAAATCCTCTAATTGCGATTCTAACATCGTGGTTTCCATACCTTGACTGTAGAAACATACCCGGTACTGAAGGTAGTACATCATTTAAACCAATTTTTCTATCGTATTGATAAAACGTATTATTTATACGGATTACCGGATATGGAATATCAATTATTTTCTTGTAAACTCTTGTACCGGTTATTACTACATCATCCATTTCATAATGTAAAGTATCAAGTGAATAATAGGGAAGGGTAGTATCGGCTGATTCCCCAATCTGAGCGAAGCTATTACTTGACAATGAAAAATTTATTGAAATCATCACAAATTCTCCGCAAGTATTCTATAATGAGTAAATTCCATTATAAAAATTTACAAATTATGTTATTGCTATCATATCTAATAAATATTCACAAAAATGGGATGTCACAGAATGAATAATTTTTTATTGATTGGATTCTGGTGGAAAGCTTTTCAAATTTATTTTTATGAATTTCAATATTTATTCAGAGGATATTACGGCTAAAATAAAGTTAAACTAATCCTTTGTAAAGACGAATTTTCAATCAAACCCTATCATGAATTCAATCTAAATACTGGTAAAAAATTTAAATAACTTTCTTGTTAGAAAGTAACACCTAATATCACTTTAATTTTAAATTGAGAGACTTCTGCAACTTGCTTTTCGAAATCAACTTCTCTATTATCGATAGTTGCTGATCTAATATGGGGAAAACCTACATTATCATTTGCAAAAGAAGTTGCGAGACCCGAAGTAATTTGAAGTTTGTCAATTGTAAATGCCGCTCCTGCAGTGATGTGAAAAATATTCCATTGGGATATTGTAGAATTTATTTCTTCCCCTGCTGCATATGCGGAAAAATCAGTAGCAAAAGCAGTATAAATTGTAAATTTAGGGTTAAGGTAATATTCCATTCCAAGTCCATAATTTAATACCTCATCATAAGCCGCTGTCAAATCATTTGATATTGTTAAATCATTGGTCTGAGATTGAAAAGGTTCAGGAGAAAGAATATTGTATTTGTTTACTTTATTAAAATATTCTGTAGCTAAATGTAATTTAAAATTTCCGAAATCGTAGTAAATTCCTAACGCAATTGACAGCGGTGATTTAAAAGTTGAAGAAAGATCATCCTGAAAATTACTTATCAAAAAATCATTATGATTACCGCTACTATCATATTCGAATCCAGCACCGCTGAGATTTATATCTGTCGAACCAATACCTGTTATGTTTATGGAAGGTGTTGTTATTGTTAGACCGAATTTAAAGGAGTTTAATGTAAATCCGAGACCAGCTTTCCAAAGTATTCGGAAATCCAGATAATCGTATTGTGTAATACCGGAAACTGCCGAAACTTGATTGAGAGAATCTGATGTTTTTATATTTAATTCCTGTCGTGAACTGTAGGAACGAGTACAGATATATTGTGTGATACCAATACCGACTTTTTTCTCAAAGG
>JARRKK010000407.1:0-2184 GCA_037388105.1 Ignavibacteriaceae bacterium
CCATTCCGTAATCATCATCTGTTAGATTGTATTCTCTATCCAGTTCATTCATCCAGTTCAATGTTTCAGACACATCACCTGAAGTTACTACTATTAGCTGGAGGAAAAGTTTTAGCAGATTCTCAAATCCACCGCCGCTTGGATCGCCTGGAGTATATTTTGTGAATCGATGCCCGATCATATTCTATCAATTTGTTTTTCTTAAATTATGAAGAAAGCTTACAATATAATTCTGTTCATGAAAATAAAAGTTATTTGATCATAACACAAGCTAAAATTTACTGAACAACAGTAAGAATGGCCTAAAATTCTAAAGTGAGAATGATGAATATTGGTTTAACGGGAGATAAATGTATTGGGGATGAATATCATCCCCATAAATAATTATTTTTTACCTGGAACAGCACGGGTTTCTAAGATATTATCTATAAGATGATAATCTTTCGCTTCTTTCGAGGTTAGAAAGTAGTCTCTATCGCAATCTTTTGTAATCTCTTCCATCGTTTTACCAGTATGCTTCGCAAGTATATTATAAAGCGTATCTCTGGTTTTGAGCATTTCCTTTGCATGTATTTCTATGTCGGTAGTCTGTCCCTGCAAACCACCTATCCAGGGCTGATGGATCATTATTTTTGAATTCGGAAGAGCAGAACGTTTGCCTTTAGCACCGCCGGTTAAAAGTATAGCGCCCATACTTGCAGCCATTCCAACACAAATGGTCGATACATCAGGTTTTATGTAACGCATTGTATCATATATTGCAAGACCCGCAGTGACACTTCCACCAGGTGAATTCACATAAAGATTTATATCTTTTTCAGAATCTTCTGCTTCAAGAAAAATTAGTTGTGCAATTGTTAAACTGGCAATGTGATCGTCAATAGGTGTTCCAATAAATATTATTCTTTCCCGCAAGAGTCTTGAATAAATATCCATACCGCGTTCACCGCGACCAGTTTGCTCAATAACGTAAGGTACTAACTGGTTAAAAATTTCCAATTGTTTTTTCATTGTTTTTCCTTTAAGTCACTTTTTTGTATTGTTTCGGGACTCACTTTTTTAATGTTGTTTTTTTCTATCAGAAAATCGAAAAGTTTTTTATCTAATAGTTTATCACTTTGCCCGGAACTTTTGTAGAATCCGAGTAATTTTTCTTTTGATATTCCGGTCTTTTCCGCTTCTTTTTCTGCTAATTCGTTTAGTTCATCATCATTTAATAAAATATTTTCTTTCTTTCTGATTTCAGATTTAAGTAAAAACCACTTTACATCGTTCTCAGCTGTTTTCTTATATCTTTCCTCTAACTCTTTAACATTTACATTTGGTACATTTTGTTTCTTAAGGTATTCCTCTTCATTCTTGACAAGTTGTTCAAGAATATTATATACTAAAGTAGAAGGTGGTGTGAAATCATTATTTTCGATTATCGTATTAATTAATCTGCCTCGCAAATAGTCTTCAGTTTTGTGATCATAATAATGCTGAATATCTTTTTTAATCTGACCCCTTAACTCTTCTTCAGTTGAAACCTTATCCTTAGTTACCTTTTTTATTAAATCAGTGTCCAACTCGGGTAAGGTAATTTTCTTAATACCATTTATTTCAACTTTATAATCGAAATGCTCTTTTACTTTTTCATCTTCTCCTTTTTCATTCTTTATCGTTCTTTCATCATCAAATCCAAATGTAAAAGTGTCACCAACTTTTTTACCACGTGCATTATAAAGTATTTCTTTGTTTATACCTTCATTAGTAAGATCAATTTCTATCTTTTCACCTTTATCATTATCCTTTACAACATCATTATTCAAACGAAAAAGTTGAACATTTAATAGATAATTATTGTCATCACCAACAAGTTCTGCATCTTCAAATGTTCTATTAGAGCGAATGATACTTTTAATCTCATTTTCAACTTCGGAATCACCAACAACAAACTCAGGTATTTCTATATCCTGGTTTGTATAATCTTTAGCATCAATTTCCGGCACAAATTCATATTTTACTTTAAATTGATGTTCTTCACCAGGTTGGAATTTAAAATCGGTCATAGTCGGTTGTCCGATAGGCTTCAATGATTTCTCATCTGCTATTTTCCAGAAATGAGAGTTAGCAACTTTTTCGGATGCTTCGTATTCGAGTGCATCTCCATATTTCCTTTTCAGAACCGTTACAGGTACTTTA
>JARRKK010000408.1:0-2183 GCA_037388105.1 Ignavibacteriaceae bacterium
TAAACAAATTTTTATTGGTTCACTTTAAAATAAACAGGCTTAAAGATGCTTCCCAAATTCCGGATAGATATGCTTCTGTATTAGGTAACTTTGTTTTGGATGATAAAGGACCAGAGTTATTTTCTGATAATTCTCCCAATCCAAAACTATTAAATAATGATAAATTGATAGGTATCTGTCCGGGTTCAAAACATTTTACAAAAATGTGGCCTGAGGAATACTATAATCGACTTGGAAATATGCTGGAGAAAAATGGATTTACTGTTGTTCTTTTTGGTGGTACGGATGATAAAGAGATTTGTGAAAGAATTTCTTCAAGATTATCCTCCGCTATAAATCTGTCAAATGATAATGATATTCTTCAATCTGCAGCAGATATGAAAATGTGCCAGGCGATTTACTGTAACGATTCCGGTCTTATGCATACGGCAACTTCAGTGGGAGTTCCTGTCATTACGTTTTTTGGATCAACTGTTAAGGAATTTGGTTTTACACCATACAAATCAAAAAATTTAATCTTAGAGAACAATTATTTATCTTGCAGACCCTGCACACATGTAGGCAGGAGCAGTTGCCCGAAAAAACATTTTAAATGTATGAAGGATATTTCCTCTCAATTAGCGTTTGAACAATTAAAATCAATTATAAGGTGATGAAAAATTTCTGGTCACTTGTTTACAATATACTCTTTCTTCCTGCATTATATCTTCTACTTAGATTTGCCGGTTTATTTAAACAAAAGATTCGTAAGGGAATAGCCGGTAGAAAAAATCTTTTTGATGATTTAAGAGCTAACACCAAATTTCTTAACCATACTGGAAAGTTGATCTGGTTTCATTCTGCCTCATTAGGTGAATTTGAACAGGCCAAACCTATTATTGAAAAATTAAAAATTGAGCAGAAAGAAAATATTATTGTTACTTTCTTTTCTCCTTCAGGATTTGATAACTCACGAAAATATCCTTACGCAGATATAATCTCATATCTTCCGTTCGATACAAAAAGAAATGCTCAAAAATTTGTGAGTATAATAAAACCTGATTTATATATAATGATGCGTTACGATATATGGCCCAATCTAATCTGGAAACTAAAACAAAACAATATTCCAATTTTCATTGTTGACGCAACAATGAAGAATAATTCGAGTCGTACTCTGCCGGGAATAAAGTCTTTCCATAAATCACTTTATAAAGATATATCAAAAATACTTACCGTCTCAAAAGCCGATGCAGAAGCATTCAAATTATTTGACATGGAAAATGATATCGTTAGTGTTGTAGGTGATACCAGATTTGACAGGGTTTATCAAAAGAGTCTTGAGGCGATAGACAAAAAACTAATTCATCCTGATGTTCTGGAAAACAAAAAGGTTTTTGTTGCAGGTAGTACATGGGAACAGGATGAGGAAGTGATATTACCTGCCTATACGAAACTTGTGAAGTATGATAAAGATGTAATTCTCATAATTGCACCACATGAACCTACGGTACTTCATCTGGAAAAAATTGAAAATGAATTTGCAGGAAATATAAAGACGATTCGATTTTCATATTTAAACAATTATTCGGGAGAGAGAGTAATAATAGTTGATTCAATAGGCATCCTCCTCCGTCTTTACACATTTGCTGATGTTGCATTTGTAGGAGGAAGCTTCAAGCAAAATGTTCATAATGTTCTTGAGGCGGCTGTTTATGGTATTCCGGTTATGTTTGGCCCTAAAATAAGTAATTCACAGGAGGCAAAAGAGCTACTGGAAAGAGGAGGCGGTTTAATGATCAGGGGGAAGAGAGAGGCATATAGAAGACTGCGTTCATTATTCAGCGATAAAGACTTACGTCAAGCCCGGGGAAAAATTTCTCTGGACTATGTACAGGAAAATATTGGTGCCACTAATAAAATAGTTGATGAAATTGAAAGGGTAATTTAGTCCAATACTTTAAGATACCTTTCTTTTAATATTTTTATATGATGCAATTCGTGACCGGCAATTATAAAAGCCAGAGAAAGCACTGATATTTCACTTTCATTCGCATATCCTTTTTTACTTAATTCATTCTCGGTGAACGAGTTAAACAAAATAATATTTGAAGCTCTAAGTGTCCTGTATTCTTCAATCAGATCCGTTAATATTCTTTTTGTAAAATTACTGTTAGCAACATATTCATCTTGTTCAAACCCTG
>JARRKK010000409.1:0-2181 GCA_037388105.1 Ignavibacteriaceae bacterium
GAACCCTTCGGAAACCAAAGTTCTAACGTTGGAGACAGATACTGGAAATCAGGTGCATCAGATTAAATCCAGAACTTATGCAGAATTAGCTATGAAACCTACTAACGTCTATATCGATGGGAAGTTTCGCGGAGATGAATTTAAAAAAGTTACTAAAATTAAAGTTCCTAAAATTCATACTGATCATGATGCTCTATTCAAATATGAAGGACCTGGATGGGAATCTGAAAAAGTTGGCTACCGATTTTATTTAGACTGGCGAAATGCGAATGATATATTCGGGAAAAAAGTGAATGCACTTGTTCTTGAAAACGTTGGTACGCACGATACAGTTGCAACGGATGATTCATATCATTCAATGCTGGATTGGGGGATGGATATCTTCAAGGTTGGAAATTCGCTTGGAATCGGTTCCATCGGGATGTGGTATGATGGGAAAGTAAATATGGTTTCTCAAACTGACAGTGTGTATTTCGAAATACCATATAACGGTCCCTTTATATCTGAAATTAAGACATCATATTTTGGATGGCGGGTTGGCAATAACAAATATGATTTAGTTTCAAGTATTTCAATTACAGCAGGTAGCAGGTTGAGCAACTGCAAAATCAATATTTCGAAAGATGCAGAAAACATTGTGACTGGTCTGGTAAAGTCTGAGGGAACAAATTTCATTGCAAAAAAAGACGGTGAGGAGTGGGCATATATTGCATTATATGGAACTCAGACACTTGTTGATTCAGAAGATAAACTTGGCATAGCAGTTTTTTACAGACAATCGGACTTAATTGAGTTAAGTGAAGATAGCTTGAATCATATAATTAAATTGAAGCCAGATCATGGAAAAGTTGAATATTCATTTTGTGCAGCATGGGAGCAAGAACCTGATGGAATTACGAATGAAGAAGATTTTATTAAATATCTTGATCGTACACTGGCACTTCTTAATAATCCCATTGTTGTAAAACTGAACTGAAAGCCTGGTAAACCGTGTTAGAATACAAACTTCACGAAGATAGATTTTTTAGTCCTGTTGAAAGTATTAGGAATTATGCGAGGGAAATTTATAGTAGCATCAAAGATTTGCCTATTGTAAGTCCACACGGTCACGTTAATCCATCCATCTTTGCTGAGAATATACCATTTCCAAATCCAACTGAATTAATAATTATTCCGGATCATTATGTGTTTCGGATGCTATACTCGGTAGGAATTCCAATGGAATCTCTTGGCGTTCCCACAGTAGATGGGTCCAGGACAGAATCGGACCCTAAAAAAATCTGGCAAATTTTTGCCGATCATTACTACCTGTTCCAGGGAACTCCATCAGCTGCCTGGTTAGATTATGAATTTAATATTGTGTTTGGTATTAAAGAAAAATTGAATAGTTCAAATGCATTAAAAATTTATGATAAGATAGATGAGAAATTAAATTCTCCTGATTTCCTGCCACGAAATTTGTTTGAAAAAACAAATATTGAAGTTCTTTCAACAACTGATGCAGCTTCCGATAGTCTCCAGCATCATAAAAAAATTAGAGATTCCGGCTGGAGGGGAAGAGTGATTCCATGTTTTCGACCAGATGGTGTTACAGATCTTTCGAATATAAAATGGAAACAAAATCTAAAGTTACTTGAGGAATCTGTTGGATATGAGATCAGTACATATAAAACTTTCATTGTAGCGCTAGAGGAAAGACGTGTATTTTTCAAGTTATTGGGTGCAACTTCAACTGATCATGGAATTTCTTCTCCATATACGCACGAACTTCTACAAAATGAAGCTGAAGAAATTTTTAAACGTGCATTACAGAATAAAAGTACTGAAGAGGACGCAAAATTATTCACAGCTCATATGTTAATGGAAATGGCACGAATGAGTATCGAGGATGGTCTTATTATGCAAATTCATCCTGGCTCACATCGTAATCACAATAGTTTTATATTTAACAAATATGGTCCGGACAAAGGATGTGACATTCCTATGCAAACAGAGTATACATCCAACCTGAAGGAATTATTAAATAAGTATGGTAACGATCCGAATTTTACAGTGTTAATATTTACACTTGATGAAACAACATATTCAAGAGAGCTAGCTCCATTAGCCGGACATTATCCAGCAATGAAACTTGGACCCGCATGGTGGTTCTTTGATAGTATTGAAGGTATGACTCGTTAC
>JARRKK010000410.1:0-2180 GCA_037388105.1 Ignavibacteriaceae bacterium
TTTAATGATATTCCTCAATATCAAATAAATAACACAGATGCAATACTATTTTTTACTTATAAATATTCTGGTATTTCACTACAAAATCCTATTGCGGAAGAACGAGCCGAAGAACTGGAGGAGGTAATTAAAAAAGGTAAATATTTTTATATAACATTCACAGTGCAATTTAATTGTTCAGGATATGATAGTGAAAATAATACTTTTGAACGTGTAGTTTGGAAAAATATAGAATTGAATGGAAGTAAAAGAGTATTTAAAATAAAGACAGATGATTCTAAAACTCATCAGGAACAATATGGAAATTTTGATACTATATGTCGCAGATTATTTCTTAATATGGCAGGGATTATAGGGATGTATCATCAACTTTTATTTCCAACTTATGCTTCGAAAGAGATTGGAGAAGAATATTTAAAACAAGATTGGATAGATTTTAGTGTGGAGATATTATTTAATATTATTTTCTGAGTTAATCTTCTTGATAGCAATAAATTCAGTATAGGCCTTAACCAGATCCATCTTTAAGAGCTTGCTATGTTTCCAGTTCAACAAAAGACCGCACTGGGAACGTACCAAAACCTTTAACCTTTACTGGCACAGCATAGAATCTAAAGTTGCTCATTGTCACATCATTCAAATTACACATATGCTCAATAATAAGTATTTCTGCACCCAACAATGTTGAGTGGACGGGGCGTTTTTTATTATTCACATCATCAATGTTATAAGAATCGATACCAACAAGTTTAGCACCGTTGTCTCTCAAATATTTGGCTGCATCTTCTGTGAGAAAAGGATGTCCCTCATAGTATTTCCCGGTATTCCAATATTTTGACCAGTTTGTTTGAACTAAAACTGCTTTGCCATAAACTTCCAAACCGGTAAATGTATCTGTATCTATGGCTGTAACTTGATCATTAACCACGACTTTTATTCCTTTAAGGTTCGCCAACGATTCCAGATTAAGCTCTGAAATATCTTTTCCGTCTTCATACCGATGGAATGGAGAATCTAAGTAGGTGCCCGTATTTGAGCACATTTCTATTTTTCCAATTTGAAATGTTGTTCCATCCGTATAATGTTTTTTTGATTCCTCCCTACTCAAAAAATCACAGATTATCGGAGCTGGTAATCCTTTATACGTTATCAGACCATCCTCAACTGTATGACTGAGATCAATCAATCTCTTCATTTAATTACTCCTTAAAATCAACCGATATCGATTTAGAGCTATAACATATACTTTTACAAATTTATTGTCGTCATATAAATCTTTAACTAAATAGTAATATTCTAACTTTAAAATTGAATGTTAAAGTAAACAGTACATAATTAAAACACATGATATCCAAAACCACCCAAATTTATCAAGGAATAAAAAGTAGTATGTAAGATTAGAATTGTTACAATAATTATTATTCTGCTCTATCTATATTTATCTGAGAATGCGGGCTTAATTTCACCGCTCAATTTATTTTGGAATTTAATCAAATGTTTACGCCAGATAAATAAATTTATGGTCAAAAGAATAATCATCAGGATATAATCATAATTCATTTTTAACATTTGATAAAAAATTCAATTTAGTCGGAGCTCATACAGCCTTAATATTGCTATGCAATTTTTTAATTGAATCGTTTACTTCCGTTCCGCTGTCTTAATACTACAGCCGTGTTGCATCAGTCACTACTTCCTCGCCGACACTCAAATTATAAACGACGATCAAATCTTGTGTTTGTCAATCGCTTGATATGCGTCGATATTATGAACCGGATATACAGCAACATCGGGGGGAGCAATTTTGAGCTTTTGCATTGCCGGCGCCAGACGTTGTTCAACAAACTTATTCATCGCATCTGCGGATTCCCAAACATCAGCAACATGAATACGATACGAATCGTCGAAACTTGCATAGTGGAATACACCGCCATTAGGCTGTTGTTCCGTCCAATTGACTTCTTCTCGTAAAGCATCATATTGGGACTTGGTGATATTACCTGTGAAAAATGCGAATATTGACATATATGACCTCCTTTGTAAGATCGTGTGAGATTTATTTTATTACGCAGCATCAATCATATTGGCACAGCGTATCGAAAATATTGATGGCTATTCTTTTTTTGCCTGTCATTAATCTGTCCATGGTAATTCCTGTAATCTATCTACTGTTTATACAA
>JARRKK010000411.1:0-2159 GCA_037388105.1 Ignavibacteriaceae bacterium
CATTGATGTCACTGTATAATTAGTTAAGTTTATCGATATTTGTGCACGGTCATATTCAGGCACCATCCATCCGATTGCTTTGCAATACTTAAACTTACCGGGAACCTTTACGGACTCTCCGTCCGGATGTTTTTCATCGATACCATTGAGCTTCAATAGATCCGTTAAATCATAACCGTGTACAGAAGTGCAATGTTTAACTGTTTCATCAATAGTTTTTCCAACAAAATCATCGAGACCACATGGATATTTACCTTCGGCATATTTTAATACTTCTGTACGTTTAAAGTAGAAAGGGCTGTCACTTTTTCCACCCCTTGCAGAGCGACCTTTCTCTCTTAATTCAAAAGCTATATCTGTTGCATGTAAAACTTCACGTGTATTTAAGCTTATGTTGTATGCAATCAGGAATTCACGAACACCTATAACTGTCGCACCAGCTGCAGCATTAAATTTAGCAGGTCCGTAATCGGGTTTCCATTCAGGTTTCTTCAGTTTTTCTGCTAGTGCCTCATATTCACCTTGCCTTATGACAGCAAGGTTTTCTCTTTTCTTCGTTTGCGCAGATTTCTCATATAGATAGACAGGAATGTGTAATTCTTCCCCCACTCTTTTTGCAACCTCTTTTGATATCTCAATACACTCATCCGTGGTAACACCACTTACTGGTACAAATGGGCAAACATCAGTTGCACCCATTCTTGGATGTGAGCCATTATGAGAGCTCATATCAATTAGTTCTGCAGCTTTTTTTATTGAGTTAAACGCAGCTTCCTTTACTCCTTCAGGTGATCCAACAAAAGTAACAACAGTTCTATTCATATCCGGACCTGGATCTACATCCAGAAGTTTTACTCCATCTATTTTTTCAATTTCATCAGTTATCTGTTTTATTATTCCTTTATCTTTTCCCTCGGAAAAATTCGGTACGCATTCTATTAACTTTTCAGACATATTATCCTCATTATTTCTCTATTCAGCTTGATTTATTCTCCAAAATTAAAGAAAAAATTATTGGTTTAATGATTCCAAAGTATAGTAAGTATATTAACAATCTAATCACATTTTTGTTTGTAATATCTTCTAGAATTTAAAAGTTTATATTAATTTTTTTGTTCCGGACAATCAAAATCTTTATCTATAAGAAGAATACATCAATATTAATTCCTTTATTTAGTCTTAGTTATTTCTTAAGGACAATAAATAACAGATAATATTACAAGATATCAACCCGTCTTCAAAAATACAGACCATTCGTGTATCTGGATTGGTAATATTATCCACAATGGTTTAACTTAACTTGGTTTAACTTATACTTCCCTTAAATAAATTTGAGAAAAATAAATGATCAAAGTATTATCCATTACATTAATAGTATTTAGCTTTGGATCAATTTCTTCATTTGCAACCGAAAGTAATGATAAGTCGTATCTTACTTATGAAGTGGATTTATCAAATTACGAAGATGATCTGTTTCATGTAACGCTTTATCCTGGACAATTATCAAAAGATGATCAATATTACAATTTTGTTGCCTTCGCACCTGGAGTTCACCAGGTGCTTAATTACGGCAGGTTTGTACAATCCTTTGAAGCGTATGATATGAGTGGAAACGAACTATTAACTAATAAAATTAGCATTAATAGATGGAAAATTACTTCACCGGAAAAAGTTTACAAAATAAAATATATTATTGAAGATTCGTTTGATACCGAAATTGAAGAAAACCGAATTGCACCGATGAGCGGAACAGGAATTGAAGAAAATTATATCATAATAAATACGTTCGGCGTGATAGGATATTTCGACAGTCTGCTAAACAATCCGGTAAAGCTTAAACTGGATTATAACACGGATTGGCAAATCGGAACTGCATTAAACATTGATGAGGATGGATATTACAATGCGGATTCATACTATCAATTTGCAGACTCCCCTATCCTAATGGGTGATCTTTCATATCAAAATACAATGATAGAAGGGATAAATGTCGAGATGTTTGTTTACTCGCCCAACGATACAATCAATGCAGACACAATGTTAGCCCTTGCTAATGACATACTTCACTCCGCGATGGAGTTTGCTTCTTTCGCACCTGTCGATCGGTATACTTTCCTGATGTACTTCAGCGATAGAGATGCAATGAAACGAAATAAATT
>JARRKK010000412.1:0-2154 GCA_037388105.1 Ignavibacteriaceae bacterium
GGATTTGTATGTGTAATTGTTCTATTACTATATAATATTTCTTATTCACAGAACTACCCGCACCTGTTCGAGTTAAAGGGATTGGAAGATTCACTCGGAAACACGCATCTTTTTTACAGGTATGGATTTGATTACGCTTCATTAATTCCTGAGTGTTGGTCAAAAAGCATTTATCACTTCGATTTAAACAGTAAGCTAGATACGCTATTTATTGAAGATGTTGCCAATATACATCCATTTGAAGGATGTCAAGGTACATCTATCTTCGATTACAAATTTTTTAATAAAAATCCAGCAAAATATTTATTTGGTGGAGTTAGTATTAGCGTTGATCCTGTACCTGTAATGGTTAGATATGATGGAGTAATACATTTACAAACATTTGGAGGTGTGACAAATATTGAAATATCAAGACAAGATGATGAGCAGCTTTACGCTAGCCTGGATGGGGGACAATTGTTCAGATCTATCGATGGTGGTTATAACTGGACAATAAATTTTGATAGCTTGGCATGGATAGACTATGCAATGATATCACTGAGTAAAAACAATGATTCACAAATCTATGGTATTAACGATAATAAACTAGTTCGTTCTGAAAATGAAGGTTACAGCTATATCATAGTTGATGATTCTCAATGGGATAATAATTCCGAGTTGTATTACGATCCTGATGGTGAGCACATATACGGTGTGTCGAACTATTATAATTTTCCAACTCAATCCTATTTATCGAGCATTTATGTCTCAGGTGAAAACGGAAATCCGTTTACCTGGACAAACGTAATTACTCAAAATCTACCGATCAGCTTTACACACGATGAAACACAATCAGGTGAAGTTTATTATTCATATCAGAGAAATATTTATAAATCCATAGACTATGGAAATACTTTTGAACTTTATAAGCAGCTTGATAGAAATATTACAGGGCTGTATAAAAAATCAGGTACTGATATACTTTATGCATCTACTCCGCTGAAGATTTATGATATAACGACAAATATAATTAAGGTAATAAAAAATCTTCCCATTCCAGCCTCAGAGTTTAAATGGTATCCAATGAACTTAGGAAACAGGTGGATTTACGATAAAACATTTTATGGAAATGGTGATTCGTTAAATTGGGTTTCTATTGTGAAAGTCGAAGGAAATAAACTGTGTGATAATAAATTCTATTCTGAAGTTTTAGTTAAGGATATTGGATTAGATAGCCTGAGTTCATCCAGTACCCATTACGAATATTTCCGAATTGATTCATCAACAGGAAAAATTTATTCAGCTTGGTTTGATAACGATTCTCTTTTATATGAAGAATTGTACTCGGATTTACTTGCAGAAGTTGGAGACACAATTCCTATCGGTAATGGAATTTATTTGGAAAGTGAAGTTCCTTTTAGTTTATTAGGCTTAAGTTCATTGAAGAGAACATTTCTAAATGATCAAACACCAATTCAGGATATTAGATTCCTGAAGGGTTTGGGGTTGATATATGAATATTGGTGGGAACTAGCTGGTTTTGAAAAAAGCTTACTGGGCTGCATAATAGACGGAGTAGTTTACGGAGATACAACCGTTGTTTCTGTGAATGAAGAAGAACTTCCGGTAGCGTCAACCTTCAAGCTTGAGCAAAACTATCCCAATCCATTTAATCCCAGCACAATTATAAAGTATGAGATTCCGGGTCAAGCCCGGAATGACAATATGACTGTTGTTCTAAAGATTTACGATGTTTTGGGTAATGAAATTGCTACCCTTATTAATGAAGAGAAACCTGCAGGTACTTATGAAGTTGAGTTCGATGGAGGTGGTTTGCCAAGTGGAATATATTTTTACCATATAACTGCTGGAGGTTACTCGGCAACGAAGAAAATGATTTTGATGAAATAAAAATACTTCTTGTCATCAATTCCTTCTTTAACTATCTTATTACACGCGGGTTCAATTAATTTAATCACAATTCACAAATATATTACTGGGAGGTAGTATGAAATTTATTTTAGGAACGTGCCTCGTTATCACATTATTGGTAACATCATCACCGATCCTTGCACAGGATTCTGATTCGCAACCATTGTTAGTTGTTAGTTCCAATCAGGTACAGATGGGTAAAATGGGTGAAGTAAATAATATGGTTGATTCAATCTTTGCTCC
>JARRKK010000413.1:0-2151 GCA_037388105.1 Ignavibacteriaceae bacterium
TCGGCAGTTCTGTCGGTGTTCTATCAACGTTCACCGGTTTAGGCGGGGGAATTATTTTTTTCCCGGTACTACATTATCTTTATTCACTTGATACCAAAAAAGCAGTTGGAACTTCTTCAGTAATAACTGCTATAACTATGATATTTGGGTCAATCTCTTTTTATTTAATTAGCAGCAATTGGACAGGAGGATTTAACTTGAACTATATTTACTTAGCTGTTGCTCTTCCATTAGGCCTAGGTGCTGTTGCCGGTGCAAAAATCGGAGTTAATTTTGTACAAAAATCCAGTACAAGTACGTCGTTGGTTAAAAAAATCTTTGCAATTTTATTGATTATTGTAGTTGTAAAAATTATCTTCAATTTATGGTAAGTCAAGGTTTATTTTATCGAAAAAATCCACTTTATGAGAAGTGTCCATCCTGTTCTTTACTTAACTCGATGCGCAGGTCACGCCCAAGAAATCTGCGAGAAAAACTCATTAAAAATCTTACTCTCCTCGCACCATATAGGTGTAAAAAATGTGGCTGGCGTGGTTTCCGTACAAGGTTTATTATTACAAAACAATCTTTAAAAAACGGATTACTCTATATTTTATTGATAATTTTCTCAGGATTTATTGTTTATCAATTACTAAAGAAATTTGTCTAATTAGATTTATAATTTTCTTTCTTAGATGATCGAGTCGAATTTAAAAGGCAGACACTATAATTTGCATAATAATTTATTATTTATAATCTTTCAATTCAATATTTGAACTTTTTACTGTATCTGTATTGATCTCAAATTTCATTTTTCAAAACTATTTACCACGCTTCGCAACGTTATTATTAACATCTATAATTATTAATAGAATGGTGCTGATTAACATTTTTACATCTGTTAATAATTATGTTAGATCAAGCAATCTAATAACACTTAGCTCGATTTAGGATTTAAATGAAAGATTCTTTTCTAGATTATATTCTAAGAAATAGATTACCGGTTACTTTATTCGTTGCAATTACTTCCTTTACGATAACATTTTTTGCTTCCAGAGCCGAAAGAGATGGAGTGGGATATACGCCGGACCAACCCATAAATTTTTCTCATAGACTTCATGCCGGTGAAATGCAGATTGATTGTCAGTATTGTCATGTCGCAGTTGCAAAATCAAGACATGCTATGGTACCGGCTGTGGAAACCTGCATGAATTGCCACACTATTGCAAGAAAAGATAGACCGGAAATAATGAAGTTAGCTGAACACTATAAAAGCGGAAAACCAATATTCTGGAAAAGAGTACACAAAGTACCCGATTTTGCATATTTCAATCATAGTGTGCACGTAAATAAAGGTATTCAATGTGAATCCTGTCATAGTGAAATCAAGCAGATGGAAAAGGTAGGTCAAATGAATTCATTTACAATGCGTCACTGTTTAAGTTGTCATAGAAATGCCCATGAGCGATTACCGGATGTTGAAGGAATAAAAAACGGACCTACAAATTGTTTCGCTTGTCATCGATAATTAACAATGAAAAATTAGAACATAACAAAAATGAAAATGATGGATCGAAATAAATTTTTTAGTGTCTTTGGATTAGGAATGCTGGGAGCTTTGGTTAGTAAAATTATTCCATTCAATTTTAATTCCGGTACAAAGTTTAATGCAAAAAATGTAAAGGTTACAATTAATCCGCTTGCCGTCAAAAGAATGAAAGTTGATGGTAAAAATGTCTGAAAAGAAAAACAATATTGAAAAGATCCAGCTTGATCAGGATCCTAATTATTGGAGAAGTTTTGAGGAGCTTTATTCAAAGAAAGAATTTCTGATTGATAGAGATAATGAGTTTAAGGAGGGAGCAAGCGAATCACCGGATCTTTCTCAAATGTCTACTGTATCAAGAAGAAAGTTTTTAGCACTTTTAGGTGCTTCTGCAGCTTTTGCTGGAACTGCGTGTTCAGATTATCACGATAAGGGTGAGATTGTTCCCTATAATAAAAAACCAGAAGAAATTACTCTTGGCAAGGCTAATTATTATGCATCGGTATGTAACGGATGTTCTTCAGCTTGCGGTGTGTTAATTAAAACCAGAGAAGGCCGACCAATCAAAGTTGATGGTAATCCGGATCATCCCGTATCGAAGGGTAAGATTTGTTCTCAGGGACAGG
>JARRKK010000414.1:0-2821 GCA_037388105.1 Ignavibacteriaceae bacterium
ATTATATCAAATGTAGATTAAAATTATATTTTGTTTAATCATCATACTCTTACTATTTTTATATTTGAATTAATTTATAACATTTTACGAGTGATAGAATGGGAGAACAAAAGGAGAAACAAACAGAAACATTACTAGATGTTACTGTTAGATTTGCAGGGGATTCTGGTGATGGAATGCAGTTGACAGGATCTCAATTCAGTGATACTAGTGCATGGATAGGGAATGATATTAGTACTCTGCCTGATTATCCTGCAGAAATAAGGGCACCCGCCGGAACACTTTATGGTGTTAGCGGATTTCAATTACATTTTAGTAGTAATGATGTTAATACACCGGGTGACATGCCCGATGTACTTGTTGCAATGAACCCAGCAGCATTAAAAAAGAACCTGGCTGAACTAAAATCAAATGGGACTATCATTGTTAATACAGATTCGTTCGATCCTAAAAATCTCAAATTAGCGCGTTATGAGAGTAATCCATTAGAAGATGATACTCTTAAAGGATATCATGTATATCCAGTACCGATAACTTCGCTAACCAAGAACGCGTTAGAAGGTAGTCCGTTATCTCCAAAAGAGGTTTCCAGATGTAAAAACTTTTTTGCACTTGGATTAATGTACTGGTTATATAACAGACCACTTGATAAAACTGAAGAATGGGTAAAAGGGAAATTTAAAAATAAATCAGCGCTTGTAGAAGCTAATGTAATAGCACTTAAAGCTGGATATAACTTTGGGGAAATAACTGAGATATTTACCACCAGATATAATGTAGAACCTGCAAAACTTCCAAAGGGTATTTACCGCAATATATCTGGCAACGAAGCTTTGTCACTAGGATTTTTAACCGCTTCAGTTAAAAGTGGAATACCGCTCTTCCTCGGATCCTACCCAATTACACCGGCATCTGAAATTCTTCAATACTTAAGTAATTATAAAGAATTCGGTGTAAAAACATTCCAGGCTGAAGATGAAATAGCCGGTGTATCCGCTGCTATTGGAGCAGCGTTTGCCGGTAACCTTGCGCTCACAACAACAAGTGGACCTGGAATGGCATTAAAAACCGAGGCAATTGGTTTGGCTGTGATGACTGAGTTACCAATTGTAATTGTTGACGTACAGCGTGGCGGTCCAAGTACGGGACTTCCTACAAAAACTGAACAGGCTGATTTACTGCAGGCAGTTTATGGTAGAAATGGTGAATCACCGGTAGCAGTTCTTGCAGCTAGAACTCCCCGAGATTGTTTTTTGATGGCTATGGAAGCATCAAGACTCGCCATTAAATTTATGACTCCGGTAGTGCTCTTAACATATGGTTATATCGCAAATGGGTCAGAGCCCTGGAAAATTCCTGCGCTTAACGATATTGAAGATTTTCCAGTAAAATTCCAGAAGGAGACAGATGGTTTTCAACCTTATTCACGGGATGAAAACCTTGTTCGTCCCTGGGCAATTCCGGGAACAATTGGTTTGGAACACAGAATAGGTGGATTGGAGAAAGCTAACATCACAGGAAATGTAAGTTATGATCCTGAGAATCATGATACAATGGTTAAGATTCGTGCTCAGAAAATAAAGAATATTGCGAATGATATTCCCGACTTAAAAATTGAGGGAGATGAACATGGTGATTTATTAGTATTGGGGTGGGGAGGGACGTATGGTACTTTAAAAGACGCGGTTACAAAGGCCAGAAATAATGGACTAAGAGTATCCCAAGCTCATTTAAAGTACATCAATCCGCTGCCAAAAAATACAGGTGAATTATTGAAAGGATTTAAAATTGTACTTATCCCTGAAATTAATCTTGGACAGTTGTCCAAAATTATCAGGAGTGAGTTTCTTATTGATGTTGAACAATTTAATATGGTAAAAGGATTACCACTTAAAACCACAGATATATTAGGCAAGATAACTGAATTATTAGGAGGTAGTAATGGCCAATAATACTGATGTGAACTCTAAGACATATACATCAAAGGATTTTACAAGTGATCAGGATGTTCGATGGTGCCCCGGTTGCGGAGATTATTCAATACTTGCGCAAGTTCAGAGAACATTACCGGATATAATAAAAAAAGAAAAGGAGAAAATCGTTTGGGTATCCGGGATTGGTTGTTCGAGTCGGTTATGGATTAACTAAAGGGCAATATTCACCAACCTCTGAAAAAGGTAAAATTACAAAAACCACTCCATACGGTAGTGTGGATTACCCTTTTAATCCCATATCACTAGCAATTGGCTCGGGGGCTACTTTTATTGCAAGAACAGTGGATAGAATACCAAAGCATTTGCAGCAAATGATATTGAGAGCTGCCGAACATAAAGGAACAGCTTTTATAGAAATATACCAGAACTGTAATATATTTAATGACGGCGCATTCTTTAGTTTAACTGAAAAAGATACAAAGGATGATAGTGTACTTTTGCTCGAGCATGGCAAACCTATGGTATTTGGTAAAGACGGAACAAAAGGAATTAAACTGGATGGACCAAAACCAATCATTGTCGATTTAACCAGTGGATCCTTTTCCAAAGACGATTTATTAATCCACGATGAATTTTCTGAAGAGCCGATTCTTGCAATGATACTGGCACATATGAATGATAATCCAACTTATCCAACTCCTATTGGAGTTTTCAGACAGGTTGAAAGGGAAACCTATGATGCCGGAGTTGTCTCACAAATTCAAACAGTTACTAAAAAAAGAAGGGCTTGTAATTACAAGCCCCGTAAATAAAATCACAAACTTTAAAGAATCGATTCTTATTAATTAACTTCCCAAGTGTTAGCACCAAACAATGTTTTCTCCAAA
>JARRKK010000415.1:0-2839 GCA_037388105.1 Ignavibacteriaceae bacterium
AGGAATAACAAATAATACCCCGGCCGTGGGAATGAACTTCGGTTACCGGATTAGAAGGATCTTTAAAAACGACTTCAGAATTCTGAGGACAGGTCCATTCTGTTTTTATTTTGTTAGAAGATATTTTGCCACTAAGTTTTGTTGAGTGGGTTATTTCCCAATTTATTATTTGATTAGTACCAGTATTAATTGTAATCGTTTGAGCAAAAAATAAAGCCGAATTAAAAATCCAAATAATAATTACCACTGTATTTAAATTAATTATTCTTTGTTTCATTCAATTCTCTCTGTTGGTAAATAAGAATTATGATAAATGACCATCATTTTTATTTAATTAATTCCTTAACAGCATTTGCTAGGAATATATAGTCGGCACTACCACCTATTGTCACTTCATTTTCTCCCCAAAGGAATGGCCAATCATCTTTGTTTTCAGGGAAATCCGGTTTTAGAACTAAAATTCCTGGAACAATACCTCCGGCAATCGTTGTAAAATCTGCCCTGTTATTTCCATAAGCAACTTTTTTCGAACGGGTACCTACATCATTTACAAACGACACATTAGAATACGGATGACAACCAAAAATATAGTTGAGTCCTCTGAAAACATCTTCCTTGCTCATTATTTCAGGAAACGCTTTATAAGCATAGTAGTTTGTAATGGCTGTGTTAACAACACTTCCGCTACCACCCCACCCGCGAGTTGATATTGGTAATCCATAAGGATTTTTCTTATCCATTTCAACTATCGCGTCTTTATAAATTACAACATATCCATTTAGCTTATCTTTATACTCAGAATCCATATAAGGTAATGCCTCTAAAGCAGTTTTAAGACTTCTGCTTATAAAAAATATTGGATCAAAACCGCCAAAGTTGGTAGTGGGTGGTTCAAGCATCGTCCAGATTTTATCCAGGAACCTGTCAGCATAACGGTTTTTTCCTTATTTCATCAGCTTCTTCTAATAATCTTTTTGCACTCGCCAAGCTTCTATCTGAAAGTTCATTGTTGAAACCTCTAAGTGCACGACTTGCTTCAGCCAATGCTGCGGCTGTTTGATAATCTAAAAATGTATTACGCGTTGTAAAAGCCCAGCGATCATCCAAAGTCCCACTAGATTTACCATCAGATTCGTAAGGTTTCAAATTTGGATTATAAGGAAGATTATCAGTTTCTGTAACTGCATCTCCAAGATGGTGGTATTGATGCAAGTTAGGTACAACAATACCACGAACCGGGTGACCAATATTTTCGCACTGTGCAACTACATTTAATGTACCATGTTCAATTTGCTGTAAAATATCCGGCTTGCCGTCGGGTCGATGAATATCTACATAGCGTGTTTTTTGGTCAATATAAGTTTCATCCCTGTCAATTTTGAAATTTTCCCATGCATCTACAAAACTTGAAATAGCATTGTTATGAGAAGCAGTCTGAATGTCGAAATCACCGGCATCAAACCAGCCACCTACTGCCATATTAGGGATACGTTCCAATGGTTTGTATTTTGTATCTGTAGTATCGCCCATGCTATATCCATCAAAATGCTGCTCATTTATTGGAGCTTGGAGACAATCATCCAAGAATGGAGCACCGTGCCAAACTCGATAAGCTTCGTTTACTTCCATGTGATCCATTTGTACAGGGAACCAAACATCTGAAGTTGGATGCCATACATTATCATACACATTCGGATCTATTGTGAAAGAATTTGTTATTTCGTTACCATACTGGATATAGTAAACACCCTGTTCTTTTACCGAACTGAAATCAAATTTAGCGTAATTATAACGAAGGTATTTACCCCATACTTTTACATCACTTTTGTATTTCTCAATAAATTTACCTTCCTGCGTAACCTGGAAAAGTGATGCAGTTTTTAATGGTGTATCATTTTCATCTAATTCGATTACAGCAACTTTTTCCTGATCTGGAGTATAACCAACTTGAGAGAATCCTACATTAGGTTTTCTTATCCAGTTTGGAATAGCATTAGGTTCAAGGTACCATTCCAGCACTTTTCCTGTTTTATTTGCCGGGAGTAAACTACGTACAATAAACCAACCGTTCTGAGCAAGATTACGACCATCGAATAACATCAGCTCAGCATCCATGCTTTTAATTGTTACAAAGCGTTGAGGATCCTCCGGTGCTAACACAATTGTTTTACCTATTGAAAGGGGTTCCGGAACAATGAATTCTCCTATACCTCTGTCATCGAATGTTGAATGGCCCGCAAACTGAGGAATTTTTTTATTGATTGGCTCCATCTTAGTATTGCCCGACGGGTATCTTGGGAAGTTACACGGAATACCATCCATCATATAAATTTTTTCAAAATATGCAGCAGGCAAAAATTCAAGGTTAAAACCAGCGTTGCCTGCAAGTTTTTCGGGAAGAGGTTTATCAAGATAAACACTGATAATTACGCCATCATTTTGGGAGGTTACATTAACCCTGGAATCAAATTCGTAGTCTTGATATCGCAATACGACATCTATACTATTATTTTGTTTATCAACTTTTCTGTCGACCACCTGGGGTACTAAATCCCATTGTTCGGGTGTATTCTGCAATCTCACTGCTCCCCCTGTAGCAGTTCTTACACCATGATGTATAATTTCAATCCCGGCGGTTTTTTCGTCAAAAAACATCCCGTTGTACTGGTTACTAAAAACGAAAATATTTATTCCCTGAGTTTCAAAATATTCAAGATCATTTAACTTTAGTTTAGTATCCTGACAAACCGCAGTATCAAAAAGTAAAATTGAAAGTCCGATTACTAAAAACGAGATAGGGTTTTTTAATAAATAAACTTTAAATGGTATGAATAAATCT
>JARRKK010000415.1:2874-3483 GCA_037388105.1 Ignavibacteriaceae bacterium
AAATCTTTCATTCTACTCTCCTATGATTAAGATTAGATCCTCAAAATATTAAAAAATTACTAGTTTTTCTTTCCCTTATATTCATTAATATATTCAGCAATATCAACCAGTGGAGCTATCCATAAATTTTTTTCGTTTTGTTTTAAGTAATGTAGAAGTTTATTGTGGGCTTCTAATGAAACATTAATGTTGTGTCCTCCCCCAACACCATGGAATAAAAATACGAGCAAATCATTGCCACTCACTGCTTGTTTAACCAGACCGATAAGTGAATCACCGGGGAGTTCGTTTATCATATAAGAGCCGATATCAAACAGATCAATATCATTTATTTTCTGCATTTTTCCTTCAACCCCACGCGCCCCAACGAACTCACTTTTAATTTCTCTTACATAAGATGAATCACTAGCTTTTATATCTCCACAAGGATAAGCAAATGTTCTTTTAGTTTTTCCATCTATAGTTTTATGTAAGACATTTGCCATTTTAATTTCATCAACGATCTTCGCTACTGAATAGCTATTAAGATCATAATCAGGATTTACCCATTCACAACCTGGAGCTTGCCCTTCACATGGATGAAAGAGAGTGTGATTTCCCAGTTCATTC
>JARRKK010000416.1:0-2129 GCA_037388105.1 Ignavibacteriaceae bacterium
TGTAAAGTTTCCGGGTGAATTAAGACAATTACTCAGGCAATATTCTTCACCCAAATCATTAAAGGCTTGGTCTCCAATTTCTACTGCACGGCTATCACACCAAATAATAGATGGATATAGTACTTTGTGATTTTTATCTACAAGTACCAAACCGTGCATTTGATAGGATATTCCAATCCCTTCAATTTTATAATTTTTATCACCTAATTCCGAAATCATTTTATTTGTTGCGATAACAACATGATCCCACCAGTCATCCGGATTTTGTTCTGCCCATCCTATTTTTGGTGCATTAATTTTCATTTCGGTCTCAGGTGAGTATGCCGAACTTACAAGCTCTCCACTTGCTGCATCAATTAATGATGCTTTTATTGATGAGCTACCAATATCATAACCGAGTAGAAAATTTTTACTCATTATTCCATCTTAATTCGATCATTTCTGAAATTATACTTACGAATAAAGTGTTCCTATATATCTTCGTCTATTTATCAACCGGTAAAGAGCAGATAGGCTAAGATGATTAAGAGAATAACTATTAATGACGAGATAACATCTCCCTTGGTCCAACTTGCTCTTGAAGTTTCTTTATCTGCAATAGATGTAGTTCCATATGTTAGTCCATTTATCTTTTCATATGAAGGGGCTTCACTCATATAACTTACGATAACCATAACAGCGATGCTTATAATAAATATTATTAAACTGTAATATTGGAAAAACATATTATTTATTACCCATAAAAAAGATCCCTCTGAATATTGAAAATCAACAATCAGTTTAACGGGTGTATCAACAACCAATCTAAACAATCCTAATGCAAAACCAGTAAGTAATGCTGCAAGAGCACCTTTAGAATTTAACCGTTTATAGAATACCCCTAAGAAAAAAACTACAAAAATCGGTGGTGCAAGATAAGCCTGGACGCCTTGCAAATAATCATATAAACCTCTGCCGCCTTTTATAACTGGTATCCAAAGAAGACCAATTATAACCATTACGGTTGTTGCAATTCTCCCTATCCAGACCAGTTTCTCCTGCGTGAGATTTGGTCTGAAACGGGAATAGAAATCCATTGTGAATAATGTAGCGGAGGCATTGAATACCCCTGAAAGTGAACTCATTAAAGCAGCTAACAAACCCGCGACAACAAGACCACGTATTCCAATCGGAAGAACATAAGCAACCATTAGTGGAAATGCCTGTTGAGCATTAGCCCGAATTACTTGCCCGTCCGGACCAATAAGTCTTTCCTGAAGTATTGCCATATTACCGCTTTGTGCTAATGCAATGCAAATCATCCCGGGAATTATAAAAATGAACACTGGTAGTAATTTAAATACCGATGCAGCGATTGAACCTCTTCTTGCCTGAGTTTCATTCTCAGCAGATAACGCTCTCTGAACTATATACTGATCAGTTGTCCAGTACCACAAACCAATAATCGGTGCACAGAATAACATTCCAAGCCAGGGATAATTTCCATTAAAATACCATGCCATTCTTCCGGCTTCTTTAACCGGTTCCCACGTTCCTTCAATTCCTGCTGGTACTAATGGTTTCCAAAGATTAAACATATCAGAGCCAAGTATTGAGCGTAATTCTGACCATCCGCCCAATGCCTGTAATCCAAAATAAGTAACCATCGCAGAACCTATAATAAGTATAATTGTTTGAACCGCCTCTGTATATGCAACTGCTTTCATACCGCCTAACACAGTGTAAAGACCAGTAATTACAATAACTAGTATCGACCCAATCCAAAAACTATCAAAACCCATAATGTTCATATCCGGCAGTAATACTGAGAAGACAATTCCACCGGCAAAAATACCAACAGCTATTTTTGTTAATACATATGCTACCAAAGAAATTGCAGACAATACGGTTCTGGATGCTGGGGAAAACCTCCTTTCGAGAAACTCCGGCATTGTAAAAATTTTTGACCGCATATAAAATGGTACCATTACCCAGCCTAATACCAGAAGACACCAGGCGTGTAACTCGTAATGTGCCATCGCTACACCATCGGTAGCTCCGGAACCAGCTAGGCCAACTAAATGTTCAGAACCAATGTTGGATGCAAATATAGATGCTCCTACAATAAACCAGCCTAAATGACGACCAGC
>JARRKK010000417.1:0-809 GCA_037388105.1 Ignavibacteriaceae bacterium
GATCCTAATTTAATACGTGAACATTACCAAACTGAAAAGAATAAAAAGTCCTTCGATTTGAAAAAATTTATCATATCTAATTTTATTCTTCCGGAAGAAACCAAAGTGGCAATTGATCTTCCTGAAAAAAGAACAATGAGGGAACATATTCAGATATTATGGCAGGTCCTTAAAAGAGAAGCTCTTTCAGAAGTAAGCAAACACAGCACATTAATTCCAATTCCTAATCCCTACATTATTCCTGGTGGTAGATTCAGGGAGATTTATTACTGGGATAGCTATTTTACACTGCATGGTCTGCTTGCAGACGGTGAAATTGAAACGGTTGAGAATATGATTGATAATTTTTCTTACTTAATTGAAGAAACCGGATTTATTCCTAACGGAAACAGGGTTTATTATTTATCGAGATCTCAACCTCCCTTTTTTGCACCGATGATTGACCTTGTCTGCAGGTTCAAAAATGATTACGCCCGGGGATTAAAGTATTTACATGTGCTTGAAAAGGAATACAGTTTCTGGTGCAGCCATAATACTAAAGAGGGTTCAAATATTCGTATTGTAAAACTTCCGGATGGAAAATTTCTAAACAGGTATTTTGATTCTGAAAAATTACCCAGAGAAGAATCCTATTTGGAAGATATACAGACAGCACAGAGTTTTACTGCTGAAGAGAAACCAAATTTATATCAGAACATAAGATCTGCCTGCGAATCAGGCTGGGACTTTTCCAGCAGGTGGTTCAGAGATGAAAAGTCTCTTTCCGCTTGTATTGCCTCAGACATTCTCCCCGTTGACCTTAACTCTCT
>JARRKK010000417.1:865-2992 GCA_037388105.1 Ignavibacteriaceae bacterium
CAATCGGCAAAAAACAGGGCAGAGCTAATTAATAAAATCTTCTGGGATGAAAAGGAAAATTTTTATTTTGATTACAACTGGAAAGATCAAAAAAGAACAAAAGTTTATTCACTTGCAGCCTGCTACCCGCTTTATTTCAATATTGCAGAAAAAGAAATGGCAGCATCAGTAAGAGAAAGAATTGAAACTGATTTTCTGAGAGACGGCGGAGTATTAACAACATTAAACTTCGTTGGTCAGCAGTGGGATGCACCTAACGGATGGGCCCCGCTTCAATGGATAGCGATTAAGGGTTTGCGCAACTATGGGTTTGATGATCTTGCAGAAGAAATTAAGCAGAGATGGATATCTTTAAACGAAAAAGTATTTAAAAGTACAGGAAAAATGTTTGAAAAATATAATGTGGAAGATATCTCTTTACATGCAGGTGGCGGTGAATACCCTCTACAGGACGGATTCGGATGGACAAATGGAATTGCAAGCGCATTGTTAAGTAATCTTGATGAAGAACTATATTAAATCTACAATGTTCTTATTTTCAAAAGGTTATTGCATTGTTGCCATTATATTTAGAAAAGCTAGCTCTAAATGATTTAAAAGAAAGAGCGGCAGATCTGCACGAATTATTTGAAGAATGCAGGATCTGTCCAAACGAGTGTACGGCAAGAAGAAGCGAAGGTGAAACCGGTGACTGCCATTCAACTGATGAAGTAATAATATCAAGTGTTATGCCGCATTATGGTGAGGAGCCGCCATTGGTAGGAACACATGGATCGGGAACTATATTTCTTGCCAACTGCAATCTCTCCTGCGAATTTTGCCAGAACTATGATATAAGTCATCTGGGAATTGGAGATAAAGTGTCGATTGAAGATTTGGCAAGATCAATGTTAAAACTGCAGCAGCGTGGTTGCCATAACATTAACTTTGTTACTCCAACTCACTTTACACCACAAATTGTTGATGCTCTTATTCTTGCAATTGAAAAAGGAATGGAACTTCCTATTGTTTATAACTGTGGTGGATATGAATCCGTTGAAACATTAAAACTGCTTGAAGATATAATTGATATTTATATGCCGGATATAAAATATTCTGTTGATGAAAAAGCATTGAGGTTTTCCGGCATACAAAATTACTGGGATGTTGTAACTAAAGCTTTAAAAGAAATGCACCGACAGGTTGGTGATCTGAAAATAAGTAAAAGGGGAATAGCACAAAGAGGCCTGCTGATAAGACATCTTGTTCTTCCAAACGATGTCAGCGGTTCTCAAAAAGTAATTGATTTTGTTGCGGATGACATTTCTAAAAATTCATACATAAATATAATGGACCAATACCGTCCCTCATACAACGCATACAAGTATGAGAAACTTAAAAGGAGAATAACACCATCAGAATATAAAGAGGTTGTTGATTTCTCATTTAGCAAGGGATTGAGGAGAGGATTCGAAGAATACCAGTAACCAATAATCGGTGGACAAAATTTGATGAAACGGTAATATTTTTTATAAAAATAAGTCCATAATCCATTAAAACCTGCCCGCAATGCCTAAACGGGTGGTGTTAATGTTAGAAAGAGCGTTATTACTTGCTAATCATCAACCATTAGTTGCTTCTGTTAAATATTTGTACCAATTTACAATATAGATTTTTCTATTCCTTGCGTAAAACGATTGGGAATACTTTACGCTTATTACATATCAGTCCGAGGTGCTTCCAACAAGGGGTAGAGCGTAGCATAAACCATTAAAGGGAAGTATTGCTGTGCTTCTACATTCTCTTTAATGAAGATTAATCTCATAATTCTTCAGGAGGAACTATGTATCTCATTAAGTCCTTTCTTTGTTCCATTTTGTTATTCCTTTTTGTTATAAATGCTAAAGCGCAGGATGATCCGATGCGTCTTGGTTTTGGTGTTGGTTTCGGTCAGGGGTATTATAATTTTTTTGGCGGTGAAGAGTTATCTGTTATAACCCTGCCGATCGATTTCGCCGATTTTTCAGTGGTCATAAGGACTAAGAATTTTCGCTTTGAACCAACATTTGGATATTTCAGTTCCTCTTATAAAAACACTATTTCCGGAATCACATACGAGTCAAGTTCTTCTAATTTGAGATTGGGAAC
>JARRKK010000418.1:0-3803 GCA_037388105.1 Ignavibacteriaceae bacterium
TTCGATTATATATACAAAAGTGATGAATTCGTGGAACAGATGAAGGAAGAAGGCAAAAAAATTAAATCCCGTGAGTTAATTGTTGATGAAGGTAATCTTAATGGTATAATTATTTTTGATTACGATGATATCCAGTTAGTTGAGGGAATCATTTACGAAGAACCATTTTACTATCTTACACTTTCACCTGAAGATAGTGTGATCTCAACTAATGGTGAGTTAATAAAATCTGATATGCATAAAAGAATTATTTGGGATAACTCAATCAAAGTATTAAAGTTTAAAATGTTTAGTGATAAGGTTGAAGGACAGAATTTGTTAGGTATGGCACAGTATTATAAGCCAGAATAGCAATGTATGTTGAAGTTGTTTTCCCGCTTCCATTTAGAAAGTCGTTTACATATAAAGTTCCTGAGGAATTAAAATCCTTTGCTATGATTGGTGTAAGGGCGATCGCACCTTTCGGTAGAAGAACACTTACCGGATTTATAATTAACACTTCGGAAAAAACATCCCTTAAAGAAAAGATTAAACCAATCATCGATATACTTGATGCGATCCCGATCATAGATAATACTAGTATAACTTTTTATCAATGGATTGCTGATTATTATCTTTGCTCACTCGGTGAAGCATTGCGTTTAGCTGTTCCTCATGGTTCTTCAGTGGAATCGAAAAGAAAAATTCAGATCGATCCTGATTTCTCTGAAGATTTGCTATTGAAGGAGAAGAATAAATCATCAGTCAGAGCAAAAATCTTAAATGAGCTTACAAAACGTACACAAATAAACCAGTCGTACCTTCAAAAATTAGTTGGCAGAAAAAATATTTATTCACAGCTTCAGACTTTGCAAAAAGATGGTGCCATAACAATTCTGGATGATATAGAATCAGCGAAAGCAAAACCAAAAAAGGTTAAACATATAAAGATGAATAAAACTGTTGGTGAGATATATTCACAATTTCCGGAACTTGAAACAAGATCTCCGAAGCAAATTAAGATTCTATTAACGCTAATTTCAGTAAAAGGTAAAGACCTGCCTGTTGTAAACCTTCTTAATAAAACGGAAGCATCAATGTCCTCAGTTGATTCGCTTGTAAAAAAAGGATTGGTAAAAGTATTTGATAAGGAAATTGAACGAATTTATTCTGAAACTTACAGGGAAGATCATAAGGAAATTACATTATCAAAACAACAAAGATTAGTTACAGATTCCATTATTCCCGCAATTAAACAAGGAAAATTTGAACCATTCCTTCTATACGGAGTGACAGGCAGCGGGAAAACTCAGATTTACATCGAACTGACCAGGGAAGTACTTAATTATGATAAAAATGTTCTGATACTTGTTCCTGAGATATCACTAACACCTCAGATGACATCCAGGCTTATTAATAATTTTGGAGACACGGTAACGGTTATTCACAGCAGAATGTCTGCAGGTGAAAGATATGATACCTGGAAGAGAGTATTAATCGGCAAGTCTAAAGTAGTAATTGGCGCACGCTCTGCATTGTTTGCACCTTTAAAAAACATAGGGTTAATTGTTGTTGATGAAGAGCACGATTCGAGTTACAAGCAAAGCGATTCGATTCCAAAGTATAATGGACGAGATGCAGCAGTATATCTGGGAAATTTATCAAACTGTCCTGTTGTGCTTGGTTCAGCAACCCCATCTATCGAAAGTATGTACAATGCAAAATCCGGTAAATATAAATTACTTCAATTGCCGGAAAGAATTGATGATGCTAAGCTGCCGATAATCTCATTAGTAAACGTTAAAACCGAACGCCAAAAAAAGAAAATGGAAAACATTTTCTCAAAAACCTTACTTGATAAAATAGAAAACCGGCTAAGCAAAAAGGAAGGAATAATAATTTTACAGAACCGAAGGGGATTTTCCACTCAAATATTTTGTGATGACTGCGGTGAGGTTGAAACCTGCGATAATTGTTCAGTGCCAATGGTTTTTCATATAAACAAGAATCTCCTGCAATGTCACTACTGCGGCTTGATTAAAGATGTCCCGGGTGCCTGTACAAATTGCGGTTCATTGGCAATAAAATATTTTGGTACCGGAACTGAACGAGTTGAAGATGAGCTTACTTATTCAAAAATAACACGCGTAGATTCAGATTCAATTTCACGTAAAACAGTGTTAAGTAAAATTCTACTTTCATTCAGCAAAGGTGATATTGACATACTTGTAGGAACTCAGATGGTGTCCAAAGGTTTGGATTTTTCACGAGTAACTCTGGTTGGTGTTATTTCTGCCGAAACGACTTTATGGCTCCCTGATTTCAGAGCAGATGAACGAACTTTTCAGTTGCTTACGCAAGTTTCGGGCAGAGCAGGAAGAAGCAAGCAGCCCGGAGAGGTCATAATCCAGACACACAATGAAAAACACTTTACTCTGCGGATGGTATTGAAGAATGATTACTTTGGTTTTTATAATAAAGAGTTAGCAGACAGAAAAAAATTAGGTTACCCCCCGTTTACAAGAATTGCCTTAATAGAAACAAAAGATCAGTCCGAAAAGAAAGCAAGAGGAGCGATTTATGATTACCACTCTCAATTAAAGAGATACAAAAAATGGCTGAAAATTTCGGATCCGGCATTCGCAGTAATTGCAAGAATAAAAGGAAATTACAGGTTTCATATTTTAATTAAGAGTGACAGGGAAGCTGATCTTGGTGGAGGTATATTACACAAAGCAATACTCGATTCGTTTCTAGAGTTTAATAAAAGTTCGAGATATAAGGATGTGAACCTGTTTTATGATATAGATCCGCAGAGTATAATGTAAATCTAAACTGAATCAAGAAGCATTTTTGAAGTATTTATTGTTTTACTTACATTCTTAGAAAACTCATTTACATGCCCAGGTTCTATTTTAGCGTCAAATTCATTGATCGCGATGTTGAACATTTGAAATGTGCTCATATTACTAAGTAATGCAGATAAGCTCAATTTTAGATTTATAATTTCGGTCGATATGTTCGCGGGTAATCTATTTTGATATAATCTGAAAATATCATCTAGTCTTTTGAAAACACCTCCATATCCGTTCGAAAAAAATTTGATTAAATGATCATCTAATATGATCTTTCTAATATAATCTGAATCAATCTTAGAAGATTGTGATAAAATTATGAGTTGTATTACTTTCTCTTTTTTATCGATATCTTTTCCAAATATTTCCATCCATTGTTCTATAAAGGATGGATTTAGTCGAAAATAATTGTATTTTCCAAATATTTCCATCCAATGTTCTATAAAGGATGGATTTAGTCGAAAATAATTGCACAATGTGAATAGTGTATCTATTATTTGATTTGTAATTATTTCTTCAAATTCTGACCACTCTTTCTTTTCATAATATTTTTTTACTTTATCAACAACGAATAATGTAAGTAAAATTCCTGATACAGTTGCAGCAAGATTAATAAACAAATCTTCTATCCTTGGTGATTTCGATATTAGGAAATATGCAATTAGACTAATAATTATAATTATTACCAAAATTGGCAATAACCATTTGGGGATAAAATCTATTTGTTTCATTTGGATTTATATTAAGATTACTAATAACAACGGTTCAGTTATATTAAAAGATAAAAGTAGAAAATGCTAAGTCAGGAATTCTTATTATTCATTTTGTAATACCTGAATACAAGAAAGCAATAAAGTGAGTGTTGCTTAAATGAAAAAGGAATTAAATATGAAAACTTTAGTGAGACTCACCTATGAGGTGAGTCTCACTAATAACTCATGCTATAAAAAATTGTAGAAACGGTACAAC
>JARRKK010000419.1:0-2066 GCA_037388105.1 Ignavibacteriaceae bacterium
CTTCCGGAAAAACAGTTGGTATCATTAAGAATTTATAATACGTTAGGGGAATTGGTAAAGGAATTAGTTAATGAAGTAAGAGAAACTGGAAGTTATTCTGAAATTTTCGTTGCTTCAAATCTCCCGAGCGGTGTTTACATATACCGATTAGTGGCAGGAAATTATGTGTCGGTGAAAACGATGGTGCTAATTAAATAAACGACGATAGATGTTAAAATTATTGAGAGATTAATGTTGTTAAGTAATAATTATCAAGGAAAGTGCGTAGTGTGATGAGAGGTTCAAAATACAATATCTTTTATAAAAATAATCTATTTATAGTATTACTCATAATATTTGTTTGTCTTTGTTCGAATTATAATTATTCTCAGAGCTTCACAACAATTACACCTGTTGAAAACTCAACCGGAATTACTATTTATAAACCTCAATCAAAGGTATGGACTTATGGTGGATACTGGTGGGCTGTAATCCCTGTGGAAGCTGAAGGCACTGATCCTGCCGGTACATATTTATGGCGTTTGGATGGTATAACTTTAACAAAATTAATGAAACTTTCGGATTCAACTAAAACTTTCGCGGATGCGAAATGTCGCGAAAATGTAACTCATATTTTATTAGTACAGGGAATAGCTGGCAGTGAAACTGCTCTCCCTTCTACTGAGTTGGTTTCAATACAATATAAAGATAATAGTCCCTCACCTCCCACATATGAGCCCTGGTCGGCACGTGCGAGTAACGTTCCAATAACATTGGATCCAACATTTAATGAGGCAGCTACAATTGATATTGACAGCCAGGGAAGAATGTGGTTAGCTTCAGATGCAGATAATGCAATAAATGTTCGCTGGAGTGATTCTCCTTACAATGTTTGGAGTACTCCAACAACTTTAAATACAGGACATAATGTGGTCGGAGATGATATATGCGTTGTAACAGCTTTTGATGATGACAAAATTGGCGTGTTTTGGTCAAATCAAAGTGAAGATGAATTTCAATTTAGATATCATCTGGACAACAACCCTGATGGCACTGACTGGGAACCGATCGAGACCGCAGCAGATGGAAATAATATAGCTGATGATCATATCAATCTGGCGGTGCACAGTAATGGTAATATTTATGCGGCCGTAAAAACAACCAGCGGCAGTCCTGATCTGGGATTATTGGTAAGAAATGCAGCGACGGGCAATTGGGCTTCTAATATGTACACTGTTAATTCGAGCGGCGGAACAAGACCAATCGCATTACTGAATGAAATAGAGAATAAAATATATGTGATATATCATCCCGTAGGAGATGGTGATATTGTGTATAAATCTTCTTCTTTAAGTAATATTTCGTTTCCGTCATCTGCAACTGTAATAGATGACAGTGATAATTATCAGGATCTTACAAGTACCAAACAAAGTTTTACGAATGAATTATTATTTTTGTACAACCGCGACCATTCTGATGTCGGAGGTCCTTCCTGGTGGCATGGAACTAAATTAGAGCTTCCTCCATTTCCAGTTGAGTTGTCTCTCTTCAATGCAGATTTACTTGAAGATAAAGTATTACTAAACTGGAGAACAGAGACCGAAGTAAATAATTTTGGATTCTATATTGAACGGTCTTCAGATAACTCAGATTGGTTAGCACTTGGCTTTGTTGAAGGGTATGGAAATTCAAATTCACCCAAACAATACAGCTTTACTGATCATGATATCAAGTTATCAGGGAAATATTATTACAGGTTAAAACAGATAGATAATGATGGTACCTATGAATACTTTGATGTTGTAACTGTTGAAGTTGGAGTATTAAATAATATATATCTAGCCCAGAATTATCCAAATCCATTTAACCCTGAAACAAGGATTGAGTTTACACTTCCGGAAAAGCAGTTGGTATCGTTAAGGATTTATAACACATTAGGAGAATTAAAGAAAGAATTAATTAATGAAGAAAGAGAAGCCGGAAGTTATACTGTAAATTTTGATGCTTCGAATCTCCCGAGCGGTGTTTATATATATAGCCTTCAAACATCATCGTTTACTGCCAATAGGAAGATGACTCTTTTAAAG
>JARRKK010000420.1:0-2413 GCA_037388105.1 Ignavibacteriaceae bacterium
CTAAGGGAAACAATCTGTTTGTTGCTTCCCTTAACGCTTTTGTTCTTTCTTAACTTATTTATTTACAATTACTTAGCTTCTCCTATGGTCATATGATACTATTTCAAAAGGATCATCTTCTTCGTTTGGTTAAACTCACCTGCATTCAAAGAATAGAAATAAATACCACTTGGCAGGTTCGATGCATCGAATTCTACTTCGTAAATTCCTATTGGTTTTTCTTCTTCTACCAATGTAGCGATTTCTTTCCCTAATGCATTGTAAATATTAAACTTAACGAAAGAAGATCTGGGTATAGCAAATTTAACCTTAGTCGTTGGATTGAACGGATTTGGATAATTTTGCCACAATTCATATTCAATTGGTGTAATTAAATCATCGATTCCAGTTACCGATATATGAGCTATTTTTAGTATAAGATTATTCGGATCAAACCCAATTGCTGTTGGTTCACCTTTAACATCAATTTCATAATCCTGGCTTTGTTGATCATTAAATACAGTAACAAGTGTATCGCCTAATGTAGGATTAGAATTTACTACCTGAGATATATTCAAATTTATAGTGTACATATCTTGTGCTAGCTTTGATGAATACCATGTAATAGTATATCTCGGATAGTTCCTCCCATAAATCCATTCCTGGAAGAAATAATCAAGAGACCGACCATAAACATTTTCAGCAACAGCCTGAAAATCTTCGGTAGTTGCGACATCATATTTTAGATCCGGGTCAGCCGCATAAGCACGCATAATATCGAAAAAAATTGAATCACCGACAACTCCCCGAAGCATATGCAAAACGACACCTCCTTTTGCATAAGAACGCGCCCCGTTAAAAATCTGTCCAATATCTGTAATATCCTGTACCCATATTGTGCCTTGTGCCTGTTTTGCATTGCTCATTTCACTTACAATAAACTGATTGTAAGCAGATTGTCCACCTATTGCTTCATAGTACACGCCTTCAGAGTAAGTTGCAAATCCTTCATTTAGCCAGATGTGATGCCAGTCTTTACAGGTAATCATATCTCCAAACCACTGGTGGGATAATTCATGAGCTATTACACCCTGCCCGTAGAATCCCATCGAAGAACAAGTTTGATGTTCCATAGCACCATTGAACATTCCGGTAAATTCTGCATGCCCATATCTTTCATCAATAAATGGATATTCACCATAACGTTGACTGAATACCTCAATCATTGTTGCGGTTTCATCCAATAGAGCTTTACGACTGTTGTTAAAATTTTCAGGATAGTTATAATGTGTAATTATCATCGAATCGGTTTCAGAATATTTGTAATAAGTATCATACTGAATATAATTTGTTATTGCCAGTGAAATCAGGTACTGAGCAATTGAATATTTTTCCTTCCATTTATAAGTGTGAGTTCCGTCCCCATTAATAATTATTTCCTGTATAACACCGTTTGATACAGGTATCATTGATTGATCAACGGTAATCGATATATCAGCAGAATCAGCTTTATCTGCGGGAGTATCTTTACAAGGCCACCAATCACTTGCTCCGTATGGTTCACTTAATGTTGAAATGATTGGCTGACCACTATGTGTACCGAATTTGAAGCTACCCAAACCACTCGTGCCCGGAACGCCCTGATAGTAGATAACAATACCAAAGGATTCATTTGGGTTATAAGTCCTATCAAGATCAATAGTTAGCTGACTATTTAAGTGATTAAATGTTGTAACTGATCCATTTAGTGAAACAGAATCAACAGTCATATTATCCTGTAAATCCAGGAAAAAACGTGTAATTGAAGTCGTATCCACTCTTGAATTAACAGTTACTGCTCCTGTTAAATAATTTGGAGTATGTGTTAGTGTAAGATCCAATTTATAGTAAGTCACATCAATTTGGGGATCTCCGGGGTATTGGATTTTTGAAAGATGTAATAATTTAGAATTTCTCTCGCGTTCTGATTTAATCCACGGTTTGTACTCAACTTGAGCAATACATACTGATGAAATTAAAATCAGAAACGTCAACCACTTAATTAGCATTATTTTTCTCACTTTGAAATCAGAGGAATTTATATTATTAAATTTAGTGAGAAAGAAAACTTAAAGGAATACAAAAATGTATCGCAAACTCATTATCAATTGGACTTCAGTTCACTTCCTGAATTCTACAGATTGATCTAAAATTACAATACCTGCAAACCTTGTTTTCCCTATCTTCCAATTCGGACAGATTGAACTTACCTGATGCAATTTCATTAACGTATTTGTTAATTGACTCTATACAAATATTTATCAGTTCTTCAGACATTTTTACCATATTATCTTTTTCTATTGTTCGTGTTCTATTCGATTTTATGAGTTTTGCTCCGAAATCTTTATTGTTAAACTTAAGTGAATAAATCTCACTTCCATAAGGCTCGTAATTT
>JARRKK010000421.1:0-2045 GCA_037388105.1 Ignavibacteriaceae bacterium
GTAACTCTTGTACCCGGATACTTAAATCTTTTAGTCGTCCCTCCATTTGATGAATTCATATTAGTCTCCGTCGTGTTGAGTTAATATTTTATAGTTTAAGCCGACTTGTAGTGCTCTACAAATTGCAGAATTAGAGAAGTATAAAAGAAGTCGTTTTACCCGATTTGCTGGTATAATATTTAACTTAAACCAATCAAGTACTAAGATGATTAAATTTAAACTTTTTCTGGTACATGTCAAAGTGAAAAAATCAGCAAAGTGGTTAAATTCTAAAGATATGGTAATGCTAATTATTTAATCAGCTTCTCCGAGACTTAAAAAGATAATTTAATCGGATTGCCACAGATGAGAATATTTATGACCGCTTCCAGTATTAAAAAGTACAACCTTATCTGAGTCATTAATCCAATGCTGTATTCTTAATTTATTAAATGCAGCAAAAGTGGCACCTGTTTCAGGTGATACAAACAAACCCTCTGTTTTACCAATAATATTTGCTGCACTCAACATCTCTTCATCACTCACGGATACTGCGGTTCCGTCACTTTCTTGAAGTGCACGAAGAATTAGGAAATCACCTACTGCTGCCGGTACCCGAAGTCCGGCTGCAATGGTTTTAGCATTTTGCCAGGCTTCAACGAATTCAGTTTTTTCTTCAAATGCCTTTACCACTGGTGCACATCCGGCAGCTTGCACAGAAACCATACGCGGTCGTTTGGAATTTATCCAACCAAGTTGATCCATTTCCTTAAATGCTTTCCACATACCAATTAAACCTGTTCCTCCACCTGTTGGATAAATTATAACATCCGGCAGATTCCAATTCATCTGTTCTGCAAGTTCATATCCCATAGTTTTTTTACCTTCAATTCTATAGGGTTCTTTTAAGGTTGACATATCGAATCTATTATATTTTTTTACGCCATTGGCTGCTGCTTTCCCACAGTCTGTAATTAATCCGTCAATTAATGTAACTTCTGCACCAAGTGCGCGGCATTCTGAAATAAAAGGCATCGGTACATCTTTTGGCATAAACACATATGATTTTATCCTGGCCAATGCAGCATATGCACTCATTGCTCCGGCAGCATTACCCGCGGAGGGAATTGATATTTCTTTTACACCTAACTCAAATGCACGCGATACTGCAACTGCTAAACCGCGAGCTTTAAATGATGTGGTCGGATTTAAACTTTCGTCCTTAATGAAGAGATTATCGAATCCAACCGAACTACCTAATCGCGTGGCTCTAATAAGCGGTGTATAACCTTCACCGAGTGAAAGCATAAACATGGAATCTTGTACAGGAAGTAATTCTCTGTATCTCCAAAGAGTTGGATCACCAGATATTATTTCTTCCCTAGTAAGTGATTTTTTGATTGTATCCAAATCATATCTTGCCAGAAGCGGTTTATTGCAGAAAGGACAGAGGTTCCACAATTTATTTGATTCAAACTTGTTGTCGCAGTAACTGCAGTCGAGGTGTGACAGGTAACTCACTTTATTAGTTTAATCTATAAAAGGTTTTAATCCAGTGCCCCATGCTTTTTAAGTAGTTTAACAATTGATTCATAATCTTCCTGCCTCGCTAAGGACAGTGCACTCTGTCCTTCATCGGATGTATGATTAACAAATGCACCCTGTCTTAAAAGATAATCAACTAGTTCCTCATCTCCATTAACCGTTGCAAATAGTAACGCAGTCCAGCCAGAAAAATCATTTCCGGAAGTAGAAGCATTAACATTTGCACCGTTTTTTAGTAAAAGATCCATTACTTCGGTTGATACTCTTTTTGATTGAACACCAAGTGTGGCCTGTATAAAAGCTGTCATTCCATCATCAGCTTTAGCTTTTACATCTGCCCCATTTTCGATAAGTATTTTTGTAGCTTTATATGAATTACCTGCCGCCCACATTAGAGGTGTTTTACCTCCTTTGCCTCGAAAGTTTACATCGGCTCCTCTCGAAATCAATAGTGAAACCACATCTTCATAACCGGGATAACTGCATGCAATTATTAGAACAGTTACTGGTGTGTCATCAGG
>JARRKK010000422.1:0-2028 GCA_037388105.1 Ignavibacteriaceae bacterium
GGAGAAACTCTTTATGTTGAATCATACACAATTTGGAGGTGCAAAATCTGAAGATACTACTATTATTAGCTACGGCGTTAAAATAGAAGGTAAAGTAAAAAGTAATGGTAATATTAGGGTAGATGGTGAAATACAAGGCGATATATTATCTAAAGGTAATGTAACCATTGGGGCACGAGCGCAAGTCAATGGTCAAATAAATGCAGAAGCTATTACGATTAGTGGTAAGGTTACAGGAGTTGTTATTGCAAAAGAAAAACTGGTATTAGATTCAAAAGGAAACGTAAAAGGAGATATTTATACCAAAAATTTAACGATTGAGACAGGGGCAAAATTTGATGGTAATAGTAAAACGGGAGACGTGAAAGATATGGGGGAGATACAAAACATCATTAATAATAATAACAACAACTCTTCCTTTAGCAAAATACCAATGGATGTAAATCCTACGAATAATTAATAGACGCATCAAAAATAAGAATAAACCCTTTTGTTGCAATAATAAAGATTGTGCTGAAAAGGTAGTTTATTCCTTCCCTACGTCTTAATGTTGTTAAATGCCACGATTCAACCTCCTAATCAACGAGTTAGAATGTTCTATAAACTATGCTAAGGGTTTTTAAATCTTTATTAAATAATTATGTTTTACAAATCACTGCGAATTCTTTTTGCCTCATTATATATCTTAGTTGTAAGTTATTCTCAGCATCACACAATAATGACTTACAACCTCCTAAATTATCCTGGATCAACTTCGACAGAGAGAAATCCCTATTTTGTAACGGTATTATCAAGTACAGAACCTGATATTATTGTCGCACAAGAGGTGTTATCGCAAGCTGCTGTTAATGAGTTTCTCTCTGAAGTATTAATGCAGATATCCACTGACTATGATGCCGGACTTTTTGTTGATGGAACAGACACTGACAACGCAATCTTTTTTAAGACATCCTTATTTTCTTTCGTTGCAAATAATCCAATTCATACGGCACTCCGGGATATCAGCGAATTTGTTTTAATATATAGTGCAACTGGAGACACGATTCGTATTTATTCTCTCCATCTTAAAGCAAGTCAGGGCATTGATAACGAATTAAAGCGAGCAGCAGAGGTGGATAGTCTAAGAAAAGTTACCGATTCACTGCATCCCGGTACTGACTTTATTGTAGTTGGTGATTTTAATTTTTATAATTCACAAGAACCAGCTTATCTGAAACTTATTAACCAGACTAACTCCGGCTATTTTTTAGATCCGATAGATAGTCCCGGTGATTGGCATAATAATTCTGCATTCGCATCAATTAATACTCAGTCACCCAGAACCAGACAATTTGGAGGTGGGGCTAATGGAGGGATGGACGACAGATTTGATATGATATTAACATCTCAATCCATTATTGATGATGGTGGAATAACTTACATTAATGACACTTATACTGCTTATGGTAATGATGGATTGCACTTTAATGATTCAATAAACGCTCCACCAAACGCAGCGGTTAGTCAGGAAATAGCAAATGCGATTCATTATGCTTCTGACCATATTCCAGTATTTGCGAAATTCCAATTTAATGATTCTACTCCAGTGGATTTATTAACATTTACTGCTTCCGTTAATAAAAATACAGTTTCGCTAAATTGGACAACAGCTACTGAGCTGAATAATTCTGGATTTGAGATTCAAAGATCATCCAAGAAAGAGTGGAAGCCTATTTCCTTTGTTAAAGGATATGGTACAACTATAGAATCTCATAATTATTCCTATGCAGATGAAAATCAAATTGCTGGTCAATATAAGTATAGGTTAAAGCAAATGGATTTTAGTGGCCAATATGAATACTCGGATGTAATTGAAGTAGAAATAAACCCAACACAATATAAGCTATCTCAGAACTATCCAAATCCATTTAATCCATTAACTATAATAAACTATCAAATATCAGAATTAAGTTATGTAACACTTGAGGTTTATAATGCCATTGGTGAAGTAATTGAAATATTAGTAAATGAAGTTAAACAGGTAGGTAG
>JARRKK010000423.1:0-2007 GCA_037388105.1 Ignavibacteriaceae bacterium
GGAGATCATAATACAACTCTCATTTTAACTGGTTCGGGAAATACTTTTATTTATCAGGCTTATGTTGGTCGTCTGGAACTTTTAGCTAATGAATCATTTGAAGTATTTGTTGACGATGAAGCGATACAAACCGGTACAATAGGTAATCTAATCGGGAATTCTGCTCGTACCTGGTATGATGGTATTAGTTATGCCAAAGTATCTGAAGTTGTTCCTGTTGAACTAACATCTTTTACCGCTGCTCAGAATGGATCTTCAATTGATCTTAATTGGAACACGGCTTCAGAATTAAACAACCGTGGATTTGAAATCGAAAAACAAAATACAAATGATAATAAATATGGTAATTGGGTTTTAATTGGGTTTGTAAAGGGGCAGGGAACATCAACTGAATCCACTGAATATTTTTACAAAGACAACAATATTGATAATTTTGTTTCATCTGTACGATATAGACTAAAACAAATAGATTATGACGGCACTTTTGATTACAGCGATGCAGTTGAAGTAATCGGTATTACTCCCGTTTCATTTAATCTTAATCAGAATTATCCAAATCCTTTTAACCCTTCTACAACAATAGAATATGACATTGCAAAGGAAGAGTTTATAACTCTCAAAATATATAATGTTGTTGGTGAAGTAGTTGAAACTTTAGTAAATGAAAACTTGACAGCAGGTAATTACAAAATTACCTGGAATGCTCAGAATGTTCCTTCGGGCGTGTATTTCTATCGTCTTACAGCTGGTACCTTTAAAGAGTTTAAAAAGATGATGCTATTAAAATAATGGGCAAGAAATTATATGCATCCAAAGGGTAGAAACTATCCAAATTAAAGAAGAAGCTATTAATTATAACGTGCTTTAAACACCACTAAATGCTAAAAAGCCTCCGTCAATTGGAATTATTATACCGGTAACAAATTTTGAAGCATCTGAAGCAAGCCATAATGCTGTTCCTATTAGTTCATCTGGTTCACCAAATCTTTTAAATGGAGTTATATCAATTATAGTTTTTCCTCTGTCTGTTAATGAGCCATCTTTTTTTGTTAATAAATTTTTATTTTGATCGGTTAATAAGAATCCCGGAGCAATGGCATTAACTCTTATATTACTTCCAAATTTATGAGCCATCTCTACAGCCATCCACCTTGTAAAATTTTCTACACCAGATTTTGCTGAAGAGTAACCGACAACACTTGTGATAACTCTAGTGCATGCCATTGAGGAGATATATATTATTGAACCACTTTTCTTGTCTGCAATTGTTTTACCAAATATCATTGTGGGGAGAACAGTTCCTATTAAATTCAGATCAGTAACTTTTCTGAATTCATTAATGTTCATATCGAATATATTTTGTCCTATTCCAATTGTAGCTTTCGTCATGTTGCCACCTGCTGCATTTATGAGAACATCAATCCGATTAAATTCAGTTACTATCTGGTTGTTAACTACACGAATATTCTCTTCATCAAGAACATTACATATTAAGCCAATAATTTTTTCCCCGCCTGATTTTTTAAGATTACTTACCTTTCCATTGAGTTTATTTTCATCGGTTCCTAGTAATACAACTTTTGCTCCCGCATTTAAAAATCCTCTTGCCATTTCAGAACCAAGAGTACCACTACCACCTGTTATAACAATAACTTTTTCATCCACGTTAAAAAGTGATTTTAAGTAGCTCATCTAACTCCTTATAAAATAATAACTTACTATAGATTATCTAAAAATTGGTTTCAGATTATATTAATATTATTAACTCTTAAAAAATTATTAAGCCAATTTAATTATATAAAGTTGTATAGCCAATATCATATTTTAATCTAGAATAGAAAATTCAAAATTCCTCCATTCTCACCCCAAAAATATTATTGAGTAATCCAACTTTGATTATGAAATGAGAGAACCTTTATAAAATATTCTACTGGTTTGATTTGTGAATATACATTATGGAATTGTTATGAATGAATGCTAAATATTTCTAGTTTTGAATTATATTTT
>JARRKK010000424.1:0-3778 GCA_037388105.1 Ignavibacteriaceae bacterium
CAAACTTTAGTGAATATTACCGAATCAGATTGGCCGGTTGACTTCAAAGGAGCATTACAGTGTATGGGTCAGGTCGAAGGCTGGACTCATTTTCTATGCTGCTTGAAAGCATATTTAGAATATGATAAGAATCTCAGAATTGGTGGAGTAATAAAATAGAATTCTGAATTAAAGATTGTTAATTAAGAGTAAGACGAATAGATAATGCTTGTAAAGAAATTCTAAACAATTACTCGGCTTTTCATCCTCTTCAGAATATTAAAAAGAATCGACCGTAAATAGTAAAGCACTCCTTAAAAAGAAGTGCTTTGCAAATTCAAATTATTTATACTGTTGCAGCTTATTTTTTAGCCAGCACTTCTCCAATTTGATCCGGTGGTACCGGTTGCGGCACCTGATTATGGATCGGTTTTAAAGTGCGAAGAAATGCATAAATACATTTAAGATCTTCATCACTGATCGAGCCAATACCTGGCCAGGGCATAGGTGGCAATATGTCTCTTCCAACACCTTTAATTTTTCCGTCTCGCAAAGTCTTAATAAACAATTCCTCAGTTACTGCCCCAAGTCCAGTTGCATTATCCGGGGTTAGGTTTGCAGCATAAGATATCCCCCACGGGCCAACCCACGCTGAGAAATTTTTATCAGTCATAACCCATTTGCCGGGTTGAACCATTTGGGGATCACCGGCAGGAAGCATACCATCATCGTGATATCCGGAGAGAAGTTGTGTTGTATCAGGTACAGGACCCATATCCGTATAAACTTTTGGTGAATGGCAGTCATGACAACCACCGAATTCAACAAGGTAGTGTCCCCTTTCTATCATTTGTTCCTTTGTAAGAGGTTTGGATTCACTGTTCTGTGTACAACTTGTGTGCGTGAAAATAACAAGAAGAACAATGCTAGCAATTGTTACTAACAGATATATTTTTTTCATAAAAACTCCATTTTAGATAATTGATACAATTTGAATTAGATCGACCAATGTAAACCAGGTTTATTAGATAATCTAAGGTTGAAAGTGGTATTAAATAAAAAATGTACAGAAACTTTCGCCCAAGGATTATCCGAAATTATATACAGATTAAATGAAAAGCAAAATTTTATACCCAATAAATTAAAAATGAGAAAACTCATATCTTCTTGCTACTTTATTCAATATTTCGGACACAGTAGGTTCTTATCTTTTTAGATGACCGAGATATATTATTGAAAAGGAATGATATTTAGTCGGGATCTGAACTGATTATTGCTCTATCCTTCTTCTCACCCTCAGTTGAACGAGTAAAGCACCAATTGCAGCAATGCTCATCCCAATAATTTCCTTAAATGATATCCCTTCACCAAGAAAAATCCAGGCAAGGAGTGCAATTTGGATAAGCATAGTACCATTGATTATACTGGATTCCATTGCTGTTAATGTTCTTAGAGTATAATTCCAAATTATAAAAGCTACAGCAGTATTTAAAACAGCAAGCCATATCAAGTAAATAATATTTTGTGTGCTAATAGGCGGAAGTCCCTGGACAATAACACCAACAGCAAGAAGAATAAACGATCCAAAACCCATACTAATCACAGTAACAATAAGTGGATTTGATTTGCCGGAACGATTTATATCCCTGCCTAGAACCGATGAGGAAGAATTAGCAAAAACACCAATTGTCATAACTAATAATCCAAGTCCCCGAGATTCATTTAATGAGATTGGGAAAAAGTATGCAAGAATTCCCACAATAAATAATAATGCACCCGCCCATTGAAGTGTGGTCGGATATTCCCGTAAAAANNNNAGCAACAATGAGAGGTGTAAAATTTAACCATAAACTTACCGTAACTGCGGGAAGTAATAATAGCCCCACAAACATTGTTCCCTGCGTGAGAGCAATAAATAATACACCATACAACATAAATTTGTACCAATCATTTTTATCAAGTGATTTTATGACAGTTTTATTTTTGTTTTTAAAAGCAAATGGCAATATGCATAGGAATGCAATTGTGTAACGCAGGCCAGCGTAAGTTAGTGGTGGTATTTCTGCCAATCCCCATTTTATAAGAATAAAAGAAGTGGACCACAGAAAGGTAACAAACAGTGCCAGAAAAATAGCTTTAAGGTGAGAAAGATTTTTCACATTCCAAATATAGAGATAATTACAAATTGCAAATCTTCAAATTAATATTTAGAAGCTTTTGTTATATAATCATTCACTCTATCGTAAATTTTTTCACAATTGATCCCGCCCTTACCACTAAAATCACAAATGTGCGGATCTCCCGGACATTCGTTTGAACAATAATTTTCTTCGGGAAGTATTATATCGGATTTGTTCCCAAGTGGACCCCAAAGCTTTGGTGAACAAGCTGTTAAAGGACAGAACAATGAGATTGTGGGAATTTTCAGAGCTGCACATATATGCATAGGACCAGTGCTGGCAGATATTAAAACATCCAGTACACTAAAATTTATTATCGATTTACGAAGAGATAATCCTATGTTTGGATAAATTACAAAATTAATATCCACAATTTTATTCGATGGATTATAATCTGTAACAACAACCTTAACCTTCTTATTCTTAACAAGAATGTTTATCAATTTTTTATATTCATCTAAAGTTAAGTTCGGTGAAGATTTTCCACTTGATGTGTTTATTCCAATTAACAGCTCACCATTCGGAGTAAGTTGAGTTCTGATTTTTTCTCTCAATGCAATCTCAGCTTCTGATAAGTATATCTCAGGAATATTGGACTGCGGCTCAATCCCAATCATTCTAACCATATCCAGGCAATAATCTGCTTCATGTCTTAGTGGTATGTAGTTATGACGCTCAACAAGCTTTGTAAAGCTTAAATACTGATATAGTTTATGGCCAACACCAATTCGGTGGGGACTTGCACTAGAGAACAGAAGCCAGTTTAACCTTTCATTTGGTAAAAGCATGAAGGCGTGAGTAAATCTATAATTACGTAGTGTTTTTAATAATCTCCAAAGGGACAGTTTCCTGCCATCATTATCTTCATCATATAATATTATCTCATCAACCAGCGGATTGTTCACGTAAACATCTTTTGTATATTTTTTTACCAATACAGCAACGAAACTATCCGGATAAGCTTTTTTAATTTCACGGGGAATTGGTGTGGAAAGAACCACATCACCAATTCGATCAATCCTCGCGACTAAAACCCTCAGTTGTTTCTTTTTATTCAAAATGCTTGTTACTTTCCCAAATCTTTCGAATATCTCTTTTTAGATTTGTACAAATAAATATTGGTAAATTATTCTCATACGGCATAGCATATTTTGTATTGTGAGTTAATACCTGTTCAACTTCCTCAAATGAGACGAGATGATCTTCTCTATTTCCACCAATAATAATCACATTTTTAATATCTTCATTCAAATAATCCCATCCCCAAATCCAAAAATTATTGTGTGCAGAGAGAACTTTGGGTAAAGCATATTTTTCATTATAAAATTCAATTGCACCAGCATCACCATAATTATTTGCATAAACCAGAGTTTTACTTTTTTCATCATCGGGAATTCGTTCATAAACTATGGAAACATTCTTCGCCATCTCCTCCCATCCAAACATATCAGCATAAAATTGTGGAAGTTCAGCAAGTTCTTTATGTTCAGAAGTTGTAGGGCCAAATCCAATTGCTGCTGAATAATTAATGTAAGCTTCAACTGGAAGTATCGGTAATGCAAGTGGCGCCATAATAATTCCAGTTACCGCAAGTGGAATGATGACAATATACTTCAACC
>JARRKK010000425.1:0-1977 GCA_037388105.1 Ignavibacteriaceae bacterium
AAGATCTATTTTAACATCCTCAACAAGGCTGTCCGACCAGGTAATTTCTTGTGTACTTCCGGAAAGCCAATTTTCACCACCATTTGGTGAAGTTATTGTTATCGGTGCATATATTCCGAATTCTGCATCTGATGTATCGAAAACAGCCGGGTTGTCCAAACTTGTAATTCTTATTTTATAATCTGTCCCAGTTGGAGTACTTACAGGAAATGTTACAAATTTAGAATCATCAGCAGGCGTAGCAGCAAAAAGTTCTGTAAAGAAAACACCGCCTTTATAAAGATCTATTTTTACATCCTGATTATCAGGAATATTATCTGTCCAGGTAATTGTATGCTGAATTCCTGACTGCCAGCTTTCACCTCCATTTGGGGATGTAACAGTAATTTGAGGAATATCTACTAATGAAAAATTCGCGTCGGAAATACTGGTTACAGTTGTATCATTTACATATAAAAGTTTAACTTTATAATCATTTCCTAATGTAGTACCATATGGAATATCCCAGATTTTTGAACCATCAGGATCTTCTGCATCGAAGAGTACTGTATCAAGGACTCCACCTTTCCATAGTTCAAATTTAATTTTATTTTCCGGAATTTCGGGAATATTGTCAGTCCATTCAATAAAGTGACGAATACCAACCTGCCAAACTTCACCACCATTTGGTGCTGTAATAATAATAAATGGAGAAAATGGGGCTATAGTAAAATCTGCATCTGAGAAATCAAAAATACTATCATCTCCGACTTTTGAGATTCTGATTCTATAATCATTATCAGGAACAAAGTAATTCCAAACTTCCCAGTTATGTGAACCATCATTATTTACCGAGGGGAATAATACGGTATCAATAGGGGAACCACCCTTGTAAAGCTCTATTTTAACATTTTCACTAAAAATAGTTGGATCCCACTTAATTTGATATATTGTACCGGGATTTAAAACTTCACCACCATTGGGGAATGTTAGAGTTATTTCAGAATCAAATATGTTGAAATTTGAATTAGAAGCATCTGTAATAGCACCGTTATTTACACTTGTAATAACTATCGAATAATCTGTCGCAGCTATAGTTCCCGAAGAGACACTCCACGTAAAAGAACCAGTACTTGGTGTGGAAGCTGTTATTGTGAAATTTAATAAACCACCTTTATAAAGTTCTATTTTTACATTCTCTGAAATGTTGTCAGTCCAGGTTATTGTATGATCAATACCTGATTGCCAGTTCTCACCACCATTTGGCGATATAACTGTAATTGCAGATGTTTGCAGTGTAAAGTTTGCATCTGATGTATCTGCAATTGTACTGTTAGTCTTGCTTGTTACTACAATAGTGTAATCTGAAGCCTGTGTAACAGCAGGTACTGTCCAGTTGTATGTTCCATCACTTGGAGTTGGATCAACTATAGTTTGAAAGAACACTCCTGCTTTGAATAATTCTATCTTTACATCTTCAGCTATATTATCGGTCCAGGTTATATCATGTGAACTTCCTAATTCCCAAACTTCTCCTCCATTTGGTGATGAAACATTCAAACCTGAAATTTGTATTGTAAATCCTGCATCCGATGTATCCGCAATAGCTCCCGTTGCTGTGCTTGTTATTACAATGGTGTAATCTGAAGCCTGTGTGATATCAGGTACTGTCCAGTTGAAGGAACCATCACTTGGAGTTAAAGGAGTTATTGTTGAGATAAATAGACCTGCCTTGAATAAGTCTATCTGAACAGGTTCAGAAATATTATCAGTCCAGGTAATATCATATGAGTTCCCTATATCAAAGATCTCTCCGCCATTCGGTGAGGTTACTGTAATAGCGGATGTCTGTATTGTAAAGTTTGCATCCGATGTATCTGCTATAGTTCCGTTGGTCGTACTTGTTATTACAACAGTAAAATCTGGTCCCTCGGTAATCGAAGGTACCATCCAGTTGTAAGTTCCATCACTTGGTGTTGGCTCAACAATATTTGAAAC
>JARRKK010000426.1:0-2209 GCA_037388105.1 Ignavibacteriaceae bacterium
CTTTAAAACGAAAAGGACTCGATGAGAAATTTATAACAAAAGTTTTAGAGATCATTGAGGAACATATATCTGAAGAGTCCTTCAGCACAGATGAACTCGGAAATGAAGTGGGAATGAGCAGAGCACAATTTTACAGAAAGTTAAAAGCACTAACCGGGATGCCTGCAAGCATATATCTAAGGACTATAAGACTGGCAAAAGCAAAAAAGATGATAGAGGAAAACCAGGGGAATATATCGGAAATAGCATTTTCAGTAGGATTCTCCAGCCCTTCCTATTTTGCAAAATGTTTCAAGGATGAATTCGGCTATACCCCAAGTGATTTTGTAGAATAATACATTTAGAGGGTGAGATAAATTTAAATCCTTTCCTTTTTGGTATTCCTTTGAGCTATCAAACTTCCCAAAATAATCGGGCAGTTGTTTATCTTACCTCCCTCGTTTCTTACCTAGTAACCCGCCATTCTAAAAAACCCGAATGGGCTTATTTTCTTACTAAAAATAGCACCTTTTACAGCTTATTGTTGAAAATGAGACCTGATTGATAGTGATGAGACCTGATTGCTATTAATGATACGTAATTGCTTATAAATGAAATCCTGTTGATAACCAGTACCCTCCTTTTTTTAGTTTATTTGTACTAGAAACTTTAATCAATAATTAAAAGCCAATTTGTTCTTTGGTAATCATCTTCACAGTTCTTTATCTATAAACAGATTACGGAACAATTGGATAATGAAGTTTTAGCTAAAAAGTAGATTGAAGAAAAACAACACTAATTAACTAATTTACAAACATCATCATGAGGATTTCATTATGAAAAAACAAGCACCTTTTCTGTTGGCCGCCATAATTATTTTGGCAGTTTCGCAACAGCTTCAAGCCCAGACCTACACCGGTAATCTCAATCTTACAACCCAGGCAGAAGTCAATGCTTTTAATTACACTGAGGTAACAGGTTGGTTAAATATTCATGGTACTGATATTACTGATCTGAGTCCGTTGTCAAATCTTGTATCTGTAGATGGTCAATTATTTATTACTAATACATCACTTACAACTATTGATGGATTTTCCAGTCTTACAACTGCAGGGGAAATACTTATTTCCGAAAATCCGGTATTACAGAGTTTCTCTGACTTCCATTCATTGGTCTCTACACTTGGGGGAGGGAACATTGAGATTTCTAATAATGTCTCATTAACAAGTTTTTCCGGATTTGAGGTTCTGCAAACTGTTGGGTGGTCGTTCGAAATAAGTTATAATACAGTGTTAACCCAAATACCTGATTATCCTTTACTTCATACAATTGCAAGCAGCTTATTTATTTATGATAATCCATCATTACCTGAAATTACAGGATTTAATACCCTTCAATCAATTGGATGGGCTTTTTTTATTAATGAAAATAATGCATTAACTGGAATCACAGGATTCAAAGTTCTTCAGTCTATAGCATTTTACCCTTGGCCCCTTTTTAATCCTCCTATTATTATTACTGATAATGACGTGTTAGCTGACTTTTGTGGACTCTACTATTTCTTTAATTATAATAGTGGTCTATATACTGGAACGAACCTTGTTGATATCAGTGGTAATCTGGTTAATCCCTCTATACAAGATATAATAAACGGCGGACCTTGTCCTGGATGTCCTCAACCACAGGGAGACTGGAAAAACAATCCAGACTGGCCAGTTGCAGAACTTATGTTAGGTACACAATCTTATACACAAGCAGAACTAGTTGATATTCTTAATACGCCTGTGGGTAGAGGTATGAATGCAGATGCCAGTCTTATTCTGGCAAACCAGCTCATCGCATCAAAACTCAATATCGCTAACGGAGCTGAAGCATCTCAAGAGGTTCAGGATGCTATTGCGTCGGCAGATGAACTTATCGGAAGTGAGACAATCCCAATGGGTGTACAACCCAGAAGCACACAAGGAAAACAGATGACAAATGTGGCCGGATTTCTTACAAAATTACTCAAGTTCTTCCTAATGATTATGTACTGGATCAGAACTATCCGAATCCATTCAACCCGACAACACAGATTCGATTTGGAATTCCCCAGGCAGGAAATGTTACACTTAAAATTTATAACAGTGTAGGTCAGCTTGTAAAAACACTTGTAGATGGGAATATGAGTGAAGGTTATCATCAGGTTATGTGGGATGCAATAGATAACAGCGGGAATAAACTCTCAAGC
>JARRKK010000427.1:0-1972 GCA_037388105.1 Ignavibacteriaceae bacterium
CACCTGGAACTCTTTCCGGTAGCAACTATAAAATAAAGTTAACCAGTACAATTGATCCCGGCATTACAGATTTGTCTGATGCAGATTTCTCTATCTATCTTCCCACTGTAACTGTTTCATCACCGAATGGTGGAGAAAGTTGGCAAACAGGCACCTCACACACAATCACCTGGTCAGATAACATTCCTGAAAATGTTAAGATTGAACTTCATAAAACAGATACATTGTATACAACTATATCAAGCTCAACATCAAGTGATGGTTCATATAACTGGGATATACCATTAAGTATTGCACCAGCATCGGATTATAAAATAAAAATCAGCAGCGTTGATAGTAGTGGTGTATTTGACCTTTCAAATGCTAACTTTAATATTACCCCAACAACTATTACTGTAACAACACCGGATGGTGGTGAAAGTTGGAGGATAGGTACGCCTCAAGTAATAACCTGGACGGATAATCTAACGGGAAATGTTAAAATTGAATTATATAAAGGGGGCATCTTTAATTCTACCATTATTGGATCTACAGCTAGTGACGGTACACAAAATTGGATTATACCAACCAGTCTTACTCCGGGTACAGATTATAAAGTTAAGATCTCAGCTATTGATGATTCTTCAATTTTTGACTTTTCAGATGCAAACTTTACTCTTTTTGCATCAGGCATTACCGTAACTTCTCCTATTGGTGGAGAAAGCTGGCAGGCCGGAACTCAACAAACTATATTATGGAATGATAACATTGATGAAAATGTAAGGATTGAGTTATTTAAAGGCGGCGTTTTTAATTCATTAATCGATAATACAACCCCAAGCGATGGTTTAAGAAACTGGGATATACCATTGGCACAGACACAAGGCTCGGACTATACAATTAAAATAACCAGTGTTGACAGCAGTAATGTGTTTGATTTTTCAGACTCTCCTTTTACAATATTCTCCCCTTCCATAATTGTTACTTCTCCAAATGGAGGTGAAATATGGCAAGCAGGTAGTCAGCAATTAATTACCTGGACAGATAATATTGCTGAGAACGTTGAAATTCAACTTTACAAAGGTGGTGTATTTGATTCTCAAATTGATCCTTCAGATCCAAGTGACGGTTCATATACCTGGAGTATTCCGGTGAATACAGTACCTGATTCAGACTATACTATTAGAATATCTAGCGTAGATAATGGTGTAATTTTGGATGAATCTGATGCTAGCTTTACAATTGCAAATGAGATTACAGTAACAACTCCTGATGGTGGCGAGAGCTGGTTAGCCGGTACCACTCAAAATATAACATGGATTGACAATTTTGCTGAGAATGTTAAAATCGATCTATTAAAAGCTGGGGTCTTTAATTCGCAAATTACTGCATCTGCACCGAGTGATGGAACTTTTGCCTGGAATATTCCAGCCGGAATTACACCTGGTTTGGATTATAGAATAAAAATAACGAGTGTGGATAACCCGATAGTTTCGGATACCTCAGATAATGATTTTGAGATTTTCACAGCCGGTATTTCTATTTCATCGCCAAACGGTGGTGAAAGCTGGCAGGCTGGAACTACGCATCCTATATTATGGTCGGATAATATTCCGGAAGATGTTGATATTACATTGTATAAAGGTGGCATCTACCATTCCGATATTATCACTTCCACCAATAGTGACGGTACCTATAGCTGGGATATTCCATTTACTCTTGAATCAGGTACAGATTATAAAGTTAAAATCACCAGCATAACAGATCCTGCTGTATCCGATTCATCTAATAATAACTTTACAATTATTGGAAATTTTGTGACCGTAACTTCCCCTAATGGAGGTGAAATATGGTTTGAGAATCAAGATCAGCTTATTACCTGGACTGATAATTTAAGCGGTAATGTAGAAATCCAACTATTTAAGGGAGGTTTATTTCATTCTCAACTATTTGCATCAACACCTAGTGATGGATCACAAAATTGGAATCCCCC
>JARRKK010000428.1:0-1958 GCA_037388105.1 Ignavibacteriaceae bacterium
CCAGCTTAGTCCACCATCAGTCGTTTTAGCTACATAACTCCAACCAGCAGCCCAGCCAATTAAAGTATCTAAAAAATGAACATCTCTAGCCCACATAACAGTTGAGTCCGGTAACCAGTTGAGTCCGCCATCAGTTGTTGTTAAAGTAGGCGAGAAGGTTGAAGAAGTTGCAGCCCACAGGTGCAAACTATCCAATAAGAAAATAGATAAAATATCAGTTGGTGCTGAAGCTTGTATGGTCCAATTTTGTCCAGCATTGGTTGTATATAGAATGTCTGTGAAAGAACCTGCCGCCCATCCCTTACTTTCGTTTGCAAATATGATTGATTTGAAAGTACCTCCGGTCACTTGCATAAGCTGAAATTCCCAATTCGATCCACCATTAGAAGTACCAAATATATAGTTTGGTCCACCATTTTCACTTTTTCCACATATCCAGCCAGTGTTTTCATTGATAAAGAATATATCGTGAGCATATATTCTTTCCGGCAACATTTCAAATTCCCAATTTACACCACTATCCGTTGACATTAATAATGTGCCACTAGTACCACTTGCCCAAATAAGATTTTCATCAACATATTGTACAGCGTAAAGAGAATTACCTTGAGGAAGTGGGTTCTGCCATTCCCACTGTGCATTAGCTGTAGCTATAGGAATTAAAAGATAGGATATGATATAAAATATTTTTTTCATATAAATCAATGATATAACCAGTTTTCAAAATAGTTCGGATAACTCCTACATAATAAATTTTTTACCAAAATATGATAGTTATATAAAACCTGAAAAATAACAATATTGAGAACTTAAGAAAAGTAAAAGGACAAGGTAGCTGCATTTGTTGGAAAGATTGGATTTAGTACAGTACTGAGAAGAAATTTTTGGTTGGAAGACAATAGACCGGGGACAATAATATTTGTTGGAAGAATAATCCAAAATACTACCTGCTCATTTAATTCTTGTAACAAAGTCTAAAACTTTTGTGGGATAGTCAATGATAATGAAATAATTATTTGTAATTGTACTAATGACTTAATACTTATTCTTGCATAAAATCATTAAATAAAATAAATATTTTAAGATATTCAAAAGTGGTTGTTTTACAATTGTAGTGAATTCCACAAAAGTTAATTGAGTTTAGATTATATTGATTATATGTTTAAACAATTAAATTATTAAGATTAAGAAATGGCAACATTACCACCACCAAACACAAAAGAGTTTCCGCAGTCATCTATAGAGAAAAAAGTTTATAACATAGTAGAACTTTTTGTTGCGCATCTTCCAATAACGAATGACAGAAACAGATTAGGATTCGGATTATATAAATTTTTATCAGGAGAGGGAGATCCACCGGAGGTTCTGGTTAGGAGTGCAAAATTAAAAATAGAAGGAATAACTCTGGACGATCTTGCAAAGAAGATTGATGAAGAATTGAAAATAATAGCCAAAGATTCTAAGAATCCTGAATTAGAATTCTAACTGCGTGCTTTCACTTCTTCCTGAGCAATAAATCGTTCAACCATTTTTACATCGTCCTCGCTGCCAATAAAAATCGGAACCCGTTGATGCAATGTCTCCGGTTGAATATCAAGCAACCTATTTTTGCCGTCTGAAGCCCTGCCGCCTGCCTGTTCAACAATAAAAGCCATTGGATTACATTCGTACATCAGTCTTAACTTACCGTTCGGACTTCTTGAATCTGCAGGATACATAAATATGCCACCGTAAAGCATGTTGCGATGGATATCTGCAACCATTGATCCTATGTATCGTCCAGTGTATGGTCGCTCCGATTCTTTATCTTCCTCTTGCAGATATTTGATATATTTTTTTAATCCGGGATGCCAATAAAGATAGTTACCTTCATTAATACTATAAATCCTTGATTTTTTGGGAGTGGTTATATTTTGATGTGAACGAATAAACTCACCAAATGCCGGATCAAGTGTAAA
>JARRKK010000429.1:0-1953 GCA_037388105.1 Ignavibacteriaceae bacterium
CTTATTATGAAGCGACGGGAGATACAATTGCTTGGAACTGGTTAATGAAGGGCTATCAGCATCTTGAAGATGTTTATTGGGATACAAGACCTGCGTTTACTGGCTATTATGATAAAGCAAGCTTTAACAACCAGAATGTTTTAGATAAAAGTTTTAATGCAACAGTAGATGCGATTACAACGCATATTTTATATCTCTACTTAATGACTGAAGATTTGACATATCGTTCCCGGTTAGAGGAGCTTGCAAATGAAGTAATTGATTATATGGTTGCCAGTATGCCTCAACAGGCAATAGGATTTGTTGAACAATATGACTCCGATTGGAACTGGGATAACAATGAATCTATGACAATTATGGGTCACGTCTTAAAAGCCGGATGGTGTTTAGCAAGAATCCATCAATTATTTCCGAATTCTGATTATCTAAATGCTGCTGAAGAACTAATTACAAATGTTTGGGAAAATGGTTACGATCATGATTATTTGGGACCCTACAAAGATTTTAATCGCGTTACAGGTGAAATGCTATTGTGGGGACTACAGGATAGTACAAAAGCATGGTGGCAGATGGAACAGGCAATTACAGCAGGTCTGCAAATGTACGATATCACCAAAGAAGCTTGGTATCTTCAAATGGCTGATGAAACATTAAGTTTTTACATGAATTATTTTGTAGATCACGATTATGGCGAAGTCTATGCAGATAGAACTCGATACGGAGGTTTTGCCTGGAATGAGGCAAAGGGAAGTTCTAGTAAAGCTGCTTATCATTCAATTGAAACTGGTTATTATACATATTTGTACGGAAGCCTTTTCTACACATACGAACCTGTTACGTTACACTATTATTATGAACCAGTTGATTACAACCGTACATTTTTTCTTACGCCCATTGCAATAAAAGAAAGTAACCTGAGAATCACTCAGGTGCTGAAAGATGATCAGTTGTATACCGATTTCGATCCAATAAACAGGAGTTTAAATTTACCATCTGGTGAAGCCGGGCATTTTGAGATTTCATATGAACCGGTTATCACGGATGTTGTTTCAGATCAACTAGTGTTGATTGATGATTTTGAATTATATCAGAATTATCCAAATCCCTTTAATCCAGTTACAAAAATTGAATACGTAATAGCTACATCATCTAATGTTTCTATAAAAGTATTTGATATACTCGGAAATGAAATTGCAGTTCTTGTAAATGGAGAAAAAACTACAGGTATTTATTCGATTGAATTTAATGCAACAGGATTACCAAGTGGAATATATTTCTACGGGATAAAAGCTGGAAATTATATCGAAACTAAGAAAATGATATTGATGAAATAATTATTCAGCATCTTCTATTACTTAAAGAGACTGGCTTACAATTTAACTGATTTAAGTTAACAATAAATTTGTATTTAACTAAGTAGGGGAATTATCATAATTGATATTGGTTAAATATTAATGCAATTTGACAATAGTTAAATAAATCTAAAATCTAACCTTTGGGGAAAGTTATAGTATTAGGTTTTGGTTTAAATAGTTTATTTGTCCTATTAAATTCCCCAAGGTATGAATTAAGCCAATGTTTAATTGAGATGATTTTTCCGAATGAGTTATGTTAAAATTATATTTGGAATTTTTTTGAGGTATAAAGGAAATATACTAAGAGGGAGTTATTATGAAAAATATTCTTAAACTGTTTGCATTCACTATTTTAGTCATCAGTGCAGAAGCCCATGTTAAACTGGATTTTCCTTTAGGGGGTGAAACATTTACAGCTGGTGATACCATTAATATTCAATGGCATGTTTTAATTCCTCACAGCCAGGATAACTGGGATTTGTTTTTTTCTCCGGATGGTGGGATGACCTGGGAAGAAATCAAACTGAATATATCTCCAACTGTTCTCAATTATTTGTGGGAAGTACCGAGAGTGATAACTCATCAGGGCAGGATTAAA
>JARRKK010000430.1:0-5713 GCA_037388105.1 Ignavibacteriaceae bacterium
CTTTTTTCTCTGTTCAATTAAGTTCCTGATCCTCACGTGCAGTGTAATTACATCAAAAGGTTTCACAATGTAATCATCTGCTCCGGTTTCATATCCTGTTATCTTATCCCTGTTTGTAGCTTTTGCAGTTAATAATATAACAGGAATATGACTTGTTCTTTCATCTGTTTTCAATTTCTCACACAACTCAAAACCATCCATCTTTGGCATCATAATATCACTTATTACAAGACAAGGTATTTGTTCTATTGATTTTTTAAATCCTTCTTCTCCATTAACTGCTTCCAGAACCGTATATTCATTTTCAATATTTTCTTTGATGTAGCATCGAACGTCGGAGTTGTCTTCCACCAATAATATTAACGGTTTTTCAGTTTCAATAATTAAATTAGTATTAAACTTCTCATTTTCAGTTTCTTCGTAGAGATTTGATTTTGAAATTAAATCAGAAACTGTTTTTTCGGTTTTGAGCGATTTTAAAATTTCTTCAGCTGTATAGTGTTTTTTCCCTAAAGGGACACTGATTGTTACTATTGTACCTTTTCCTTCTTCACTCTCAATCCCTATCTTTCCTTTATGCAATTCAGTTAATTCTTTTGATAATGCTAATCCTAACCCAGTTCCTTCATATTCTCTTTTATGAGTTTCGTCAACCTGATAGAAACGATCAAAGATTTTTGATATTTTCTCATTCGGAATACCAATTCCGGAATCCTGAATACTAATTTCAACATATTCCTCATTTCTTCTCACTTTTAATTCAATTCTTCCTCCTTCAGGTGTAAATTTGAATGCGTTAGATAACAGATTGTCAATTATCTTTTCAATTTTATCATCATCGATGTACACATACAGATTCTCCTCAATAATATTTAATTTAAATGTGATCTTCTTTCTCTCAGCAAGTGATGCAAATGATATAAATAATTCTTTTAACAAAGGGATGATATCCTGTTCACTTATTTCAAGTGTCATCTTACCGGCTTCAAGTTTAGTAATGTCTAAAATTTGGTTTACCAAGCTAAGCAATCTGGTTGCACTTCTTTTTATTATTTCGGCATTTTGTTTTGTTTTGTATTCTCCAGATTTATCGATTATATCTTCAGCTGGGCCAAGTATTAATGTAAGAGGAGTTCTGAACTCATGAGATATGTTTGTGAAGAAACGATCACGAACACTCTGTGCGTCTCTAAGTAAATCCACGGTTTTAGCAAGAGTGTCTCGTGTCTTTTTCAATTCGGCAGTTCGTTCTTCAACCTTTCTCTCAAGGTTATTTCTATAATCCAATACAGCGTTGTATGTAATTGCATCATGAATTGTCATAAGAATAGTTGGAACTACTTGATTAAGAAGATCCGATGCTTCAACTCGTGTCATATTTTCAGAAAACCAGGCTTTAATTTCACCAATACAGCTATCCTCAATATTTAAAGATTCAAGTAATGGTTCAATATTTACGGGGATTTTTCCGAAGCTGACTTTTCTTCTTATTAGTTGCTTTTCTGACTCAGCATTAATATTGATTTCTGCGGCTTCAAAACCTGCCACTTCAACAATTGCACGAGCGATAGAATCAAGAACGAGATCTAAATCTAAATTCTTTCTGATTGCTTGGTTTATTTTAAAAGCAGTATTAAGTTCTGTAGTTTGCTGCTTTAATATTAACTGCGTTCTCTCGAGTTCCTGGTAACGCGTCAATAGTGTTTGGTTAGCTTCTTCCAATTCTCTAGCCATTTCCCTTGCAGTAAACGGTTCAGTAATAAATTTTCTGATTTTAGAAAGAATTTCTAATGCTCCTTTTGTAATAAGGAAAAATTCACGACAATATTCATAGTCAGTTTTCACGGTAAGCGATTGCCTAATGCCATTCGGTCCTAAAGATGTTGTTTTGTATTTAATGCATGTAAAAAATTGAGAACCAGACTTTTCAATATATCTATGTGCTAAGTGAAGTAATTCCCCTCTTTCAAACAGGAACTGCGGGATTAACCTTGTTGCCCTTATTGTACCGCTACTTATCCAGGATCGACCCATTTCGATAAAATCATCTTCAGAAAAAAATGGTCGAATATTTTTAATGATCCGGCAAAAAACAGTCCACTCAATTCGTTCATACTTATTTCGAAGGTGGTCAATACTATATGGTATACCCTTTAGCCAAATGTCTTGTGATAGATTTTTATTTTCAATTTCCTCAAGAATTGATACAAGACATCTGCAGGATGCTTCCTTACTCATAGCAGTGAATATTCTATATTTGAAAACTTGGATTTACATTCTACACCTTGGGGAAATGAGAAGAAAAGAATAATCTAATAACTATCAGTATATACAATACCACAACCTCTCCCAGAGGTGTAGATGATAATTTCTATTTATTAAACTACTTTCGGATTAGATTATCCTATTTAATATGGTAATAATAGTATACATTGTCAAGAGGAAAGAACATAACAATTAGCAATTGTTTGTAATTGGGAGTTAATGAAATCATTGTAATACTTTTTTGATTTTTAGTGGCAAGCATACACCTGTATGGAAATTATATTCCTAAGGAAACTATTTGATGATTGTCATTTATATTCAATATATTCATTGGCATAATGTAAACTATCAACCTTTACCTCACCTCTCACAGAGTTTGTCAAAATGACTTCATCAGCATTTAGAAGATCATTTACTGTTATAACGGTTTCTTTAGCATCCTGTCGGGTTGAAAGGAAATGATTCCGATAAATTCCCGGCAATACCCCGCTGGTTATCGGAGGAGTGAGCCAAACATTATTTTTCTTAATGAAAATATTTGTGGTAGATCCTTCTGCTAATTCTTTTTTCTCATTAAAAAATAAGACTTCAAAAAATCCTGCCCTATTATATTTCGCTAGTTCAGAATTGTAAAGACCTCTGTTAGTTGTTTTGAAGTACTGGAATTTATTGTCAGAATTGATAGATTTTTCAGAAATAATAATTTTTACAAAATCAGGGATTAAAGTTTTATAAGTAATATCATATTTTACTCTTCCCCATTTATTTAATGTTATTCGTACTTTGTATTTCCCCTCAGAATAATTTTCTTTGATTTTATTAAATAATGATTTTGTGAGTTTTTTCTCATTAATGTTGAATAAGAAAAACTCTGCTGAACTTTTTAATCTTTTAATATGATCTTCGAATAAAAATATCTCACCGTTATCTAAAAGCATTGATTCAATCAATTCAAATGGTTTTAGTGGTGTTGTTATAAACTCACTTTTCAGAAGAGTTTCAGAGTATTCTTTTACCGGCTCGCTGTCCCAGACTATTCCACTTCCCAAACCCATCTCCCCTTTCCCGGACTCTTTTTCAATTTTGATGGTTCTGATTGCAACATTAAATACACTCTCCTTTTTACCTATGATGCCAATAGCACCAGTATAAATACCTCTTGTATCCGCTTCAAGCTCGTTTATTATTTCCATTGTCCTGATTTTTGGCGCACCTGTTATTGATCCAGAAGGAAAATTTCTATTCCATATAACTCATTTACTTTTACAGAATCGTACTTACAAAATTTTCCCAAATCATTTCGCAAAAGATCAACAATCATAATATTTTCGGCCATGTTTTTTTCACTGCTTTTCAGTTCAAATGCTTTTAGTGAATCCGATTTTATCTCTTTGCTTCTGTGTAAAGTACCCTTCATAGGTTTGGTTACTATATTATTTTTAATCACCCGAAAAAATAGTTCAGGTGAAAGTGAAATAATATAATCCTGCTCATTATTGATGAATGCTGAATATTTAGCCGATTGATTAAACAATAAATTCTTAAATAAAGATGCATAGGAACCGGTGAAATTAAATTCAGATTTTATAGTATAGTTAACCTGATAAGTATCACCTTCTTCGATATATCGTTTTAATTTTTTTATATCATTATAAAATTTATTTCTCTTAGTTTTTCCTCCATTAAATATCCTGCTTCATATTCAATCAGACAGTAGCCTCTCAGACCCTTTCCCAGATAACTATCCACTAATCGTAATGAGTTGCTCAGGTCGTTTCTATTATAAATTGGAATTATCTCTTTTGGATTAGTAAATATGAACGAATTACTTTTTTTATAATATGATGGAGTATAAAAGAATGCAGAGTATGGACTATCTAAAATCCGTTGTATGATGTAATCGAAGTTCATTTAATATGTTTTTAGAATTTTATAAAAATTATAATTAATAATTATATGAAACATTAAAATTTAACTATAGATTAACAATATTAGATAGTATTGTTCAATGGGAATCTCTATGAGTTACACTTGTATCTTCAATCATACTTGCTAGTTTTTAGATAAAATAATATTATGTACCGAAGTAATAATTCAATTTACTTTTTCAATCCAATTAAGATATTCTATCTGCTTTATCTAATACTTAAACATATTATTACAATCACAATGGCTAATATTCAAAAAAATCAAACCGAAGTTCTTTACCGGCGGTCAGGAATGGGAAAAGGAATTACAGTTACAAAAAACCGGCTACGAAATGGATTGACCGTTATATTGAAGTAGGACAATGCAAATTTATTTCCGATATGTATCCCGGTAAAATAAATGAAAGAGTTAAAACTAAAACAGCAGATAATTGATGCAGAACACTTAAGGCTACTATGTCTATTCCATTACATTTCCGGTGGAATAAAACTATTTCTATCTCTGGTATTGCTCTTCCAATTCCTGCTATTAATTTTCTTTTGGGAAGGACTGATGCAAAGTTATGATGGTCATAGGTTTACCAGTAACAATGAACTGGATTCAACTATTCTGAATATCTTTTTCTATCTATGGTTATTCATCTTAGTAATAATTATCTCTCAAGGAATATTAGAAATCCTTTCAGCCAGGTTTATCAAACAGAGGAAAAACAGAATCTTTAGTTACATATTAGCAATTATGAATTTATTATCAATCCCTTATGGGACTATACTGGGAATAATGACAATTATTGTATTAAGTAGGAATTCAATTAAAGAACTTTATAATGTTAATAAGAAACAAATTGAAGTTTCTAGTTTGAGTAGTACCGATGAATAAAACTATTGAGCGGATAACATCTTAAATTTTAATAAACCCATTACCATAATGCAAGATATAAATAACACAACAGTTGATAAAATAAAGATTTCATTCCCTAACTGTTCATACAATATACCACCAATAATTAATCCGATTATACTTGCCAGGCTTCCTGCGCTACCTGCAAATCCCTGTATTGTACCCTGATATTTTTCTTCAGAGGCTTTTGATAGAATTGATAAGATTGATGACCACATCAATCCGTTACCCAATGAAAGTAAAGTGCCACCAATGTAAAATATCCATAAAATATTTGAAGTGTAAAATAGAAAACTAATAGCAAGAATAAAGCTTCCTACTGTTGCTAAAATCGCATCCGAATATTTTTGTGAGACTCTTTTTAAAATTGGTCCTTGAACCAAAACCATCATTAACCCAACATATGCAAAGAATATTCCGATATCAGAGAGTGTCCAATTTAATACGATAACAGCATGTACCGGGAATGCTATATAGAAAAAATTAAATCCGAGGAAAACAAGGAAGTAAATTGTGAGAAGATAAGGTATGTTTTTTAATTTTAGAATATCCTTAAATGAATAATTTTCCTTACATTCAATCTTATAACAATCCTTTTGCTCCTGTCCCATTACCTTTC
>JARRKK010000431.1:0-3856 GCA_037388105.1 Ignavibacteriaceae bacterium
AGTACTGACTTTAATTCCAGCTATTATTACAGAAGTTAATTTATATCCTTTACGATAGCTGATTAAATAAATTCACTAAGGATAAACTTGACATAATACATACCCTCACCTCATTTTATTGTGTTCAGAAAAACTTTCACTAAACTTTTTGACTAAATCAATCTGCTTTTTGGTAAGCGAAAACATGATCAAAATATAACCTAATATTAATTCTTGTTTTAATAGAGAAAATAATCTACATTACAAGTTTATAAAAAAATGAACGGCACGGGAACGGCTCAATTTTGCAAATCCCTGTGTTTGTGGATTGTGAGAATCAGTGAAATACTTTACTCATTAATTATTGAATAAGGATTTAGTAAAAAGTTAATGAAAGCCCTCATTTGAATATGAAAAATGATATGCAAGAAATACCAATTACAACCAAATTTTAAAAAACTAAAATGAAAAGAAGAACCTTTATTGAAAGATCATCCCTGATTGCCGTCAGCTTAAGCGCTTTCGGCACAATACAATGGAACGGGAAGAATTACACCGGCGATAGCGCAACAACTACAGATATTCTGGGACCTTTTTACAGGCCTGGCGCCCCGTTCAGAAGTAACCACGTTCCTCCCAATTCAAAGTGAGTTCCTTTGAATTTAAAAGGTATTATTTATAAAGAGGACGGCAGAACACCTTTGAATAATGCACTGGTTGAGATCTGGCATTGTGATGAAAATCAACATTATGATAACATGTCGGATGACTATCTGTTCCGCGGGGCTACTGAAACAACCAAGGATGGCAGATATGAATTTAGTACCATTGTTCCGGTCCCCTACAAAGTTGATCCGGAACAATGGTACTAAATTCATATCTGCCATCCTTGGTTGTTTCAGTAGCCCCGCGGAACAGATAGTCATCCGACATGTTATCATACTGTTGATTTTCATCACAATGCCAGATCTCAATCATGAAACGGAACGGTCAATTGATAGCAGGTCTGAAGTACCTTGGGAATAATACGTTTGAAGGAGGAATAGGCTATCCCAAAGTGAAATTTGAATTATTGGAAAAAGGTGGGCCTAAAGCAGTTGTTGAATTTCGAAGACTTACCATTGCAGGTGAAAAATTCCTAAAATATGGTAGGGGATAAAATTAGACGATTAATTCCTATAAAATGTTTAATTACAATTCGTTGTAAAATAAATGTTGGAGCTACCGGTTGTATCAATTTCAACTTCTTGTGGAGGGAATGGAACAATCCAAACACAGACTTCTTGAAGGGACGGCATATAGTATAATTCAAGCCGTTCTAAAGCAATGTTATTGGAAATATCAAGTGACGTTAATTGATTATAACTGCAATTTAAATAGTTCAAGTGGGTATTATTAGAAACATCCAGGGAGGTTAATGAATTAAGATCACAATGCAATTCCAGCAATTTAGTATTATTAGAAACATCCAGGAAGTTTAATGGATTAGAACCACAATACAACTCCGTTAAATGGGGATTATTAGAAATGTCCAGCGAGTTTATATGATTATAAGTACAATCTAAAGATTCCAAATTGACGTTATTAGAAATATCCAATAAGGATAATTGATTACCTCCACAATCCAACTCTGTTAATTTGGTATTATTAAATACATCCAGAGAGGTTAATTGATTTAAAATGCAAGCTAAATGATTTAACTGGGTATTATTTGAAACATCCAATAGGGTTAACTCATTACCAGTACAATATAAATAATTTAAGTTTGCATTATTAGAAAGATCCAGAGATGTTAACTGATTATAACTACAATTTAAATAGATTAACTGGGTAATTTTAGTAACATCCAGAGAAGTTAACGAATTTGAACTACACCCAAGGATTATTAAATTCTCAAATTTGCTAATTCCGGTAAGGCTTTGAATGGATTTATTCATAATTTCCAAACTTTCAACCATCTCCGCTTCCTCGAATGATATTTTGCCATCGCCATTGGTATCAATTCCCAATTCGATCAATGCATCTAAAAAGTTGTCATCGGGTATATTAACAAAAGGAATTGCTTCATCTTTATTGCATTTAATAAACAATGTAATAGTCATTAAAAGGATGGTTATTATAAAAATTTTCATAACGGTTACAATCGATTTGGCTTATGTACAAATTAAAAAATTATAGGAGTAATATCAACCTTCTAAACAGCCTCGGGATAAAAAATAAATAATTGCCGAATTTAGTGTTACAAAATCAAAAAATTATTGCACCGCCCGATAACAATATAAAACTTGTAATTGAGAATTGCATCTATCCGCACGAATTCCTATCTTGATGGAATAGCCTCAACGATGATTTTTATTAAAGATAGATCCTACATTCTAATCAATGGATTATGAATAAACTCATATTTCTGAGTTTTTTGATTTTTATTGGTATTATATCAAACTGTAGGTTTGGGTTTTCTCAAAACGTAAATTCAAATGTATGGCCGCAATTCAGGGGGATAAATTGTTCGGGTGTTCCTTATCCCGACCAGAACGCGCCTATAGACCTGGAATCGGTTGAAAAGATTGTCTGGGAAACACCAATTATTTCGGGAGCCTCCTCACCCTGTATCTGGGAAGATAACATTTTCCTGACCGGATTTGACTGACGCGACACCGGTCACTGACGGTGAAAGGATCTATGTTCATTTCGGGTCCTACGGATTATTATGCTATGATTTGGACGGAAATATAGTCTGGACAAAAGAAATCCCTGTGAATTCTGACAAATTCGGTACCGGTACATCACCAATCCTGGCTAAAAATCTCGTTATTCTGATGGTGCGACGACTTGCAACAAAAGAGCGTTATCTTCTGGCATTGGATAGCAGGAGCGGCAAACAGGTCTGGAAACAACCATTACTGGAGGCGGGATATTCGACACCGATCGTATGGGGCAATGACGTTGTCATTCATTGTGAAGGTTTCATAGCGGGTTATTCAATTGAGGATGGGTCGAGGAGCTGGTATATATTGGTCAGAACGCATGGTGAAACAACTCCCATAGTACATGATAATATATTGTATGTGAATGCCTATCACTATTTGGGACATTTCGGATTCCGTAAAGAAATTCCAACGTTTAATGAATTTCTTGATCAATATGACTCGAATTCCGACATGCTTATCACCCGGCAGGAATTTTCAGGAGAATTGTTTATGTCAGATCAATCTGATAATGAGGGAAAACCAATTGGCGGAAGCAAGGATATTGAAGAGATCTGGAACTGGTTTGATTATGATAAAGACAATTATCTTGACCAGCTGGAAATAGAAAGATATCTGAATTTTTTTATTGGTATTGATCAGGGTATCTTGGCAATAAAATCAGGTGGGAAGGGAGATATATCTTCAACTCATCTACTTTGGCGAGAAACGGAAAATGTTGCTGAAATCCCTTCACCTCTCTATTACAAAGATCGTATTTATATTATCAAAAACGGTGGTTTTTTTAGTTGCGTTGATGCTTCAGACGGAACGCTTATTTATAAAACGCGTTTAAAAGGGACCGGCCCCTATTTTGCGTCCCCGATCGCTGCCAATAACCGGATATATGTCGCTTCTCATAATGGCAAAGTTATCGTTTTGGCTTCCGGTGATGAAATGAAAATTCTATCCTACAATGACCTGGGGGAACAGATTCTCGCTACGCCTGCTGTTGTAGATAATAAACTTTACCTGCGAACGGCAAATCATCTGTATGCTTTTGGAGATTAAGATCTGTCCGCTCAGAAGCATATATCCGATTTATTACAACTTAATGGGGATAGTCAGTGTCTGTTTTAATACCGGATCAAATAATTACTGAAATGAGGAAATTGAGAATAATAATTCCA
>JARRKK010000432.1:0-1919 GCA_037388105.1 Ignavibacteriaceae bacterium
GGAATATATCCCTGACAAAAGAGTGAGCAACAGAGAATTAATTACAGAAAATTCATACCCAAAAACGTTTGTGAGAGGAAATCCTAAAAGTACAAGATTAATTATTAATATAGCTGTAAGATAGGAAACAAGATAATTTCTCCATTTAAAAATTTTAGTCATGGTCCTAACAATTAATATTCATCCCCTGCTACCCTTTCGATATCCCCTCCAAGTTGTTTTAACTTTTCATCAATTCTCTGATATCCCCTGTCTAAATGATAAACTCTTAGAACTTCAGTTGTACCTTTGGCAGCAAGACCACCTAGAACCAATGAAGCACTTGCCCGTAAATCTGTTGACATAACCTTAGTACCGTTTAATCTTTGCACGCCCTTTATAATCGCAATATTTTCATTCACAGAAATATTTGCGCCTAATCTAACAAGTTCGGGTACATGTTTGAATCTATCAAAATAGATTGTGTCGCGAACTGAGGATGAACCATTCGCTAAAGTCATAAATGCTGTCCATTGAGCCTGCATATCAGTTGGGAAACCTGGAAACACTGACGTTGAAACATTTGTTGGATTGATGTCCAAGTTCGTTGCATCTAATTCTAATCCATTTTGGTTAATCTTTATTTTACATCCCGCAGATTCTAATTTTATTATTACTGCCTGAAGTAAGTTAGAATCTATATTATTTAACTTTACCTTGCCTTTTGTTATGGCAGTAGCCAGGAGTAAAGTACCTGCTTCGATTCTATCAGGTATTGTCTGCATATCTTTGGGATTGAGTTCATCCACTCCCTCTATTGTTAAGGTTTTTGTTCCCGAACCCTTAATCTGAGCACCCATTTTTATTAAAAATTCTGCGAGGTTGGTTATCTCAGGTTCTACAGCTGCATTGTTAATTACAGTTGTACCTTTCGCTAAAACAGAAGCCATTAAAATATTTCCTGTAGCACCGACAGATGAAATATCAAAATAAATATTTGCACCGTGGAGTCTTTTAGTTTTTGCAACTATATAACCATCAACCAGGTCAATTTCAGCCCCCATTTTTTGTAACCCTTCAAGGTGTAAATTAATTGGTCTCGGTCCCCAGGCACATCCACCCGGTAAAGAAACTTTTGCCTGACCATATCTACTCAAAAGTGGTCCGAGCACATATACTGAAGCACGCATCTTTTTTACATGTTCGTACGGCGCTGTTTGAATTTCTATTTTATTCGTATCAATTGATAAAATGTGAGAATGAAATTCAATTTCAGCACCTAAATGCTTTAAAAGTTTAATCATTGTGAACACATCGTTCAATTCGGGAGTGTTATTAAGTGTAGATTTACCCGGTGCAAGAATAGTTGCAGGTAATAAAGCCAGGGATGCATTCTTAGCACCACTAACTTCCAATTCTCCCATAAGTGCAGTACCACCGTTAATGATAAATTTATCCAATAGAAATTGGTTTTAGTATAGTTAATGAAGAATTTATACGTTGTTTCAAATTATGGATATGGAAAAGTAAAATCAATTTATATAGAATATGATTGTAAAAGAGATAAGGTTATATGATCAAATGTTTAAGATCCGAAATTTAATTAGCTTCCTCAATTAAAATTACCGAGTAGTCATCCGGATATCCTCCTGACCGGACCTTATCATCTACCTGGTTAATACAATCATCCAGGTTGTCTGTATTCAGTATTTCTTCAATTTCAGAATTTTCCAGTACAGCGTTTACTCCATCGGAACAAATCATGAACCGATTTTTGTATTCAGGATTAATGATAATTTTGCTCACATCAAATTCAATATCAAGATTTTCTCCAAGAGCATTCATGATGATATTCCTATTTGGATGTCTTAACGCTTTTTTCATTGATAAATATCCACTATCTACCATCTGCTGGATTAGTGAATGATCCTTTGTTAATT
>JARRKK010000432.1:1970-2916 GCA_037388105.1 Ignavibacteriaceae bacterium
CATGTCCCCAATAAAGAGAATGATTATTCAGAAAAAATACATCAGAAGTTGTAATCATTCCGTTTAGTTCTACCCTGGAAGATGAAATCTCAAGCAATACGGCGTTAGCCAGATTAATAGAGTCCCTTATCAATGATAAATAATTTTTCTCATCAGAAATACTGAAATAATTAATGATTGACTCAACACAAAGTTTTGAAGCTCTTTCGCCAGCATATCCCCCTCCCAATCCATCACAAACTACACATAGAATACCATCATCAAACTCTTTAATACCAATGGTATCTTCGTTAAGTTCTTTTCCGTAACCTTTTTTAGAAAGAGACGTATATTTATAGTTCATTTATTCATAAATGGAAATTAGGTTTGCGATTGATAAAACAATAAAAAATCGAGGGGAAAATATAAAGCAATTTTCTACTAATTTCATTTATCATTGAAGTCACATTGTAAGAGTTTTCAAAACTTGAATCAAACATCATAAAAGTGGAATAAGTAGAAATATACTTCATGAAAAAGAACTCTCAACATAAATTCCGAGCTCATCATCCCCCTCAAATCAAATTTGCATATTCCAATTTGTAATTAATTTAATTACAATTTATGCTGGTTTCCTATCTGCAACCACCCCCCCTTTTTTATGGGTGTGTGGAATCACTTTTGATTAGAAATTTCGTGTTAATTTGAATATTGACTCTTTAGCATTAGCCGGTTCTACTACTTTCAACTTCTCACCAATGTCATTCACCCTGCCCAATGCCATTATAATCACTCCAAAAAAAGTCGAGTCAATGGTGTTACACTTGCTGAGATCAAATACCAATTTGGTATGACCGGATTTAAACTCCTCCTCGACTATTTCTCTAAATGCATATGCATCGTTAATCGTTGAACGATTAAGATTAACCGCAATAACGTATACCCCATCGACAAATATTTTTTCAAA
>JARRKK010000433.1:0-2853 GCA_037388105.1 Ignavibacteriaceae bacterium
GAAGGTTTTGTTGAGACTAATAGGATGATTTTGATGAAGTAATTTAGAAAGGGCAGTAAGATGTATAAAAAAATCATTTCCGCTATACTCATTATAACCTTAATGAATTTATTAGGCTGCTATTACCAGGAACAGATGGTTCCTAGTGATGTCAAGTTTAAAGATAAGAAGGATATTCAGGTAACTACTAAAGACACGACATACAATCTTACTGGAAATGATTATTACTTTGAAAACGATACAGTGTTTGCATCAGTATCCAAAAAGTTAGATAAGCATAGAACACTAAAATTTAATATTGAAATACCTGTAAAAGAAATAGATTCAGTTATGGTTAAGAGAACTGATCCTCTTGCAACAACGCTTACAGTTTTAGGAGTTACGATAGGCGCACTAGGTATTCTAATAGTAATTGCCGGAGCGTCAGGGGGAGGTAATAGTGGTTGTCAGCCAAAGGGCAAGGGTTCGATTGGCTCAATCTAGTATGAAAATTATTTAATGAGACAAATTCTCAGCAATTAAAGTTATTCATTTGAGAAATAACTAATGAAGTAAAAAAAGAACAATTATTTATGGTTTTTGCTTAATGTAACGCAGGTAAAAGGTTTTGTAACAAATTGAGTAGATAACCTGTTCCTGATTTCATATCATAAAGAAACAATTTGAAGAAGTCATCAACTTTACAAATGATTGTTCAGGAGATATAAGAAGCTTTTACAGTGTTGTGACATTTCCATGACATTTTCATCTGTCTAATTCCGTAGAATACTGTTAGAAAGAAGGAGAAAGTGATGAAAAAAATAATAATGACATTTATAATAATCTTTATAACTACCTCACTTTCTGCACAAGTAATTAATATTACAGATAGACAGAAATTCAAGCAATTCGACTGGGAATGCAACACTTCTCTTTCAATAGGATTAAGTAGTAAGTCTTCTGAGAGTTCTTCACAATATTACTATAGCAACAATAGTGGTAATGGTGAGTTCTATTCAGAGATATCACTTGCACTCGGATTTTATATACTAGACGGACTTTCAATTGAACCCGAGATCGAATATAACTTTTTTGAGGGTGATGCGACTTTATCACTAATCGGTAATGTGGCTTACACACTAAACCTTCCTGGGAAGAAAATATATCCATTCTTTAAAATTGGATATGGAATAAGCGGTTACTCAGCTTACGGTTATAATTATTATGAAAGATCATCCGGTCTGTTTGAATCACTCAATGCAAAAGTTATTAACGCTGGCATCGGTTTGAAAATTGTGCAATCATCATTGTTTGCAATGAGAATAGAATTGAATTATAAAAATATTAGATATGCTCATTCTCAGGAAGTCCTCTATGATGGATCATATGATATAAGTACGAATACATCTGCATTATCAATAAAAATAGGTGGTTCATTTATATTTTAATCCGAAAATAGGAATAGTTCAATGAAAACATATTTAACTTTCTATTGCAGTGCCTGCACCAGAATTTTGATCCTGCTCTTATCAGGCGCGCTGACTCTCAGCTCTGGTTGTTCACCATCACGTATAGACAGAACCACATCCCCACCGAATGAAATGATATATAAAAAGAGTTCCGAGGAAATTCCCTATTTGAAACTACATATGAAAAATGGTGATTTGTACGTGCTTCAAAATTGGGATATCAATGAGGAAACAAATCTCGTAACGGGAACCGGCAAGCAGATGAATATTAATCGGGAGATCTTGAGCGAGGGGGAATTTAGTGTCCCTCTGCAACAAATTGTTTTAGCTGAAACAAATCATATAAGTGGTCCTTCGGGGTATACAGGAGTTTTAGTAACATTAACTGTTATTACGGGAATTTTTACAATTGTATGTATTGTAAATCCTAAAGCTTGTTTTGGTTCCTGCCCAACCTTTTATGCGAGTGATGGCAATGATTATATAGTTCAATCCGAAGGATTTTCTTCAAGTATTTCTCCTAGCCTTGAAGAAAGAGATGTAGATGCCTTGTATAGAATAAATCCTATTTCTGAAAATTTTGAAATTCAATTGAGAAATGAGGCGTATGAAACGCACGTAATAAGATCAGCAAATATATTGGCATTACCTAAACCTTTGGGCGGTCGTGTTTATTCAACGCCGGATGGTGAATTTATTCAGGCAAAAAATCTTATGGAGCCTACTGAAGTTGTTGCACCAGAGGGAGATTGTTCTGAGAAATTATGCACATTTGATGGAAATGAAAGATTCAGTGCTGCTGATTCAACTGATCTAGCATCAACAGAAACAATTGAATTTACCTTCAATCATAAATTTGCGGCTGAAAATGGTTTGGTGATTGCAGCCCGTCAAACATTACTTACTACGTTTTTATTCTACCAAACGATAACCTACATGGGAACTAAAGCCGGAGATTGGATTGCCAATCTTGAAAGAAATAGCGATAACTTCAAAACCCTTCTTGAGCGCCCCCGCAAAACTCTTGGTACTATAGATATATTAATAGAAAGTAAAAATGGGGAATGGGTAAAAATTGGTGATGTTGGAGAAACCGGCCCAATCGCAACAGATATAAAAATAGTACCTCTAAAAAATCTAAGTGCAAATAAGTGTGATTATTCTACTGAATCTCAATACAGAGTAAAATTAAGAATGGCTAAAGGTTTATGGAGAATTGATTATGTCGCACTCGCTGAGTTAGGAAATAGAGTTGAACCAATTGTTATTAAACCTTCAAGTTCCTTTCCACAAAAGGTAAATTCAAGCAGTGTTGTTCAACTGTTAACAGATCCTGATTCATTACTGGTAACATTTCCAGGAGACAAATATTTCCTGAATTATAAACTTCCTTCAGATTTCCTTG
>JARRKK010000434.1:0-1877 GCA_037388105.1 Ignavibacteriaceae bacterium
CCGATGAGGTTGGACAAGCTGCTGATGAAGCATTGAAGGAAGCTGATCCCGACCCGAAAGATGCGGCAAGATTTGTCTTTGACGATAGCGGTTTTAATGAAACTCTGGAATATGAAAAATCAGTTCCATCCGGTAATAAAATTGTTATGGTTGATGCTATAAATCATGCTTTACACGAGGAGATGAAACGTAACGATAAAATGTATATTTTCGGTGAAGATATTGCTGATAGAAAGGGAGGTGTGTTTACTGCCACTAAAGGATTATCCACTTCTTTTGGAGAAGAAAGAGTTTTTAATTCTCCTCTTGCCGAAGCAAGTATAACCGGAGTTGCAACCGGAATGGCTCTCGCAGGAATGAAACCGGTTATTGAAATTCAATTTGCTGATTACATATGGCCGGGTTTTATGCAGCTTCGTAATGAGACAGCAACAATGCGTTATCGTTCAAACAATGCCTGGGCAAATCCTTTTGTAACACGTGTTGCCGTAGGAGGATATATACATGGAGGTCTTTATCACAGCCAGAATATCGAATCGACATTTGCACATGTTCCTGGTATCTATATTGCTTATCCAAGTAACGCTGCCGATGCAAAAGGTTTGCTTAAAACTGCCTGCCGGATTAATGATCCTGTTCTCTTCTGTGAACATAAAGGATTATACAGGCAAAGCTTTTCTTCTGCACCTGAACCAGATGAAAATTATCTTCTTCCATTTGGTAAAGCAAAAGTAGTCAGAGAAGGAACTGATTTAACAGTTGTTTCCTATGGTCTTTCAATGTGGGATTCGGTTTTCGCTGCTAAAAAGTTAGAAGAAGAAGGATATTCTGTTGAGGTTATAGACATCCGAACAATTATTCCATTGGATGAAGAAACTATATTCAACTCTGTTAAGAAGACGAATAAAGTGATTGTAATTCATGAAGATACATTAACGGGCGGCTTTGGCGCTGAGATTGCTGCAAGGATTGCTGATACTTGTTTCCAATATTTAGATGGACCCGTAAAAAGAATTGCTGCTAAAGATAGTCATATCCCGTATTCACCAATACTTGAGCCGGCAGTTCTTCCCAGCAGAGAAAATGTTTATAACGGTATAAAAGATTTATTAATGTTTTAAACACGGAGCAACGAACATGAAAATCGTCATGCCCAAAATGGGTGAAAGTGTTAATGAAGGCACTATCATTAAATGGCATAAAAAAGTTGGTGATAAAGTAAAAAGAGATGAGATAATTTTTGAGATAAGCACCGATAAAGTAGACACAGAAATCCCATCGCCTGATGCAGGTGTTATATCCGAAATTATTATTCCCGAGGGTGACACAGTTGAAGTTGGAACAGTGGTTGCAATTTTAGTTACAAATGGTGAAGTAGTTACGGAAGTTGTACATGATGAACCCATTCAAAAGATAAAAGAATCAAAAGAAACAAACATACAGCGAGTAGAAGTTGTAGAACCGGTTACAACAAAAGGCAATGGAATGATAGAAGTGGAAATGCCGAAGATGGGCGAATCGGTGATGGAAGGAACAATTATTAAGTGGTTTAAAAAGGTGGGGGATCAGATAAAACGGGACGAGAACTTTTTTGAAATAAGTACTGATAAGGTTGATACAGAAGTGCCTTCTCCGGTTGAGGGAACTATTGTTGAGATCCTGGTTGGTGAACAGGAAACAGTTGATGTGGGCACTATTGTTGCAAAAATATCGACTAAGGGTGATGTTGGAATAAAAAAATCGGATGTCGACAAAATACCTTCGGAAACAGTTCAAGCTCCTTCATCAATGCACGATAATTTCTCAGTTGTAACAAGCAACCTTAGAGATGAAGTTTTTAAGGGTGATAGATTTTATTCACCTTTGGTTCTAAGCAT
>JARRKK010000435.1:0-2261 GCA_037388105.1 Ignavibacteriaceae bacterium
TGCCGCCGACGGTCCATAATTTTCTGTCCCTGCTATTGGATGTGTGGCAACAAAGTTTCTCCTGTTCTTATGAATTTCAGTAGATTTACATATTCCTTCCTTCGTAGATCCAACCTCCATAACTACTGTGTTTGTATTAATATTATCGAGTACTTGATTTAAGACTACTCTGGCTTGATCAACGGGAATAGCAATTATTATAAAATCTGCTTCAGCCAAAGCTTCATTTAAGTTTGAAATTTCATCAACTAAACCGAGACTGAGTGCAGTCGCCGCATTTTTAGAATCTTTATCAACACCTATTATCTTCATAGCAATCTCTTGTTTTCTAATGTCGATCGCTAACGATCCACCAATCAAACCTAAACCAATTATTGTAACTATCATTTGTTCACAGTTTTTAGTTGTAAATATTTTTTTATCCGCAAGTTGGCCTCTTCTATTTTTTGAATACTATTGCAAAGCGAGACTCTTATAAATCCTTCTCCATTTGATCCAAACAAGATTCCAGGTGTTATAAAAACACGTGCCTGATCAAGGATTTCATCAACAAAAGTTGTTGAACTTAATTCTTACAATGCAGTTGATCTAAGAGAGAGAAAACTTTTTCTCTCCTTTTATACATTTCTTTATCTCTTTCTTCATGCCAGTCTTTAGTATTTTTAAGTGCCTCGATCGCAGCATGCTGTAATGGCAAAAATATCCCGGAATCAATATTAGACTTTACCTTTAGTACAGACTTAATATACTCCCGATTACCTGCAGCCCAACCCAACCTCCATCCTGCCATGTTATGTGATTTGCTTAACGAATTTAATTCTAAACCTACTCCAATAGCAGATACCGCTGAGAGAAAACTTTTAGGATCATTATTTAATACAAGGCTATATGGATTATCATTACATAATAAAAAATTATTTTGTTCAGCCAGTTTAATTAGTTCGTCAAATAGCTCTTTAGAAGCAACTGCCCCTGTAGGCATATTTGGATAATTAATCCACATAATTTTAACCTGTGACAAATCTGTTTTTTTAAGTTCATCTATGTCTATCTGCCAATTGTTTTCTTCTTTCAAACCATAATAAATTATTTCAGCATCCAGCATTCTGCTAACGGAAGTATATGTTGGATATCCAGGATTGGGAAGCAAAACTACATCCCCAGGATTTAGAAAAGCCATTGAAATGAACATTATCCCCTCTTTAGATCCTCTAAGTGGAAGGATCTCTGTTTCTGCATCCAAACTCACATTGTATGTACTTTTATAATAATCAGAAATTACCTCTCTCAATTCGTCCAATGATTTATAACTTTGATAACCGTGGTTTCCCGCTTGCTCCGCAGAATTTTTTAAAGCATATATTGTGCTTTGAGATGGAGGTAAATCCGGATTACCAATTCCTAGATTTATAACCTTTTCACCAGCCTTTTCAATATTTCTTATTTCACTCAACTTGGTTGAAAAATAATATTCTTCAACTCTTTGTATTCTATTAGCTTCCTTTATCACGACACAATCCACAATAATTTTAAAACAAAAAAGCCCGGCTCGTTTTCGGAACCGGGCTTACTACTTTTGAAATCTAATTTATTTTAGAACATAGTATTACCGTTCCGAAGATATTCGTTTGGGTAATAAAAATATGTTCTAAAATATAAATTCATCATGATTAAGGTAATAAAGCGATATTATAAAAGCAAGGGTTATATTTCATTCTTTTGGAAGAGAGAAATTCAAAGACTATCAGCAATTTTTGCAAATCTAATCGATCTTTAAGTAATATTTTTAATTGTTTTTCACTTCCTAATTGATACAAGTCGAATATATTAAACAGGAAACTAGGAATAAGGAAGTATTTAAAGTTAATATTGTCGGTTTTGATGCGGCAGTAAATTATTTGATAATCGCAATTATTTACTCTGAATCTATTTAACTTTAATAACCATCACAGTAATATCATCAGCCTGAGTGGCTTCTCCCATCCAATCGTCGCAAGATTTAATAAAATGTTCTATTATCTTATTTGGTTCGTTATCAGTTACTCTAACAAATTGATCTTTAACACGGGGGTAATCATACATTTCTTCATTAGTATTCATTTGTTCAGGAATTCCATCAGAAAGTAACAATATAATATCACCACTTTTAACATCCTTTTCATACACATTGTATGGAAAATTTAACATTGCCCCGAGTGGCATACCTTTCATTACAATTTCCTCAATTACATCGGCACTTTTATTAAAATAATATACGGGTG
>JARRKK010000436.1:0-2997 GCA_037388105.1 Ignavibacteriaceae bacterium
AAAGTTACTGCATCAGATATTGTTAATTCGTTTGATGAAGAAAAGTTATCGAATATAATTTATGAATATGGTGAAGAGAGGAATTCAAGAAAAATTGCAAGACAAATTGTTCAATCAAGAATTAAGAAAAAAATAAGTACAACCGGCGAACTAAAAAAATTAATCTCTGAAATAACACCCCCTCGATATAAAACAAAAACACTCTCAAGAGTATTCCAGGCTCTTCGCATTCAGGTAAATAATGAGCTTGAGTATTTAAAACAGTTTTTAAAAAATAGTATTAATGTTTTAAAAAGAGGAGCGAGATTAGTTGTCATTTCATATCATTCCCTTGAAGACAGGATTGTAAAAGAATTTTTTAGATATGAAGCACTAAATTGTATCTGTGCGCCCGAGGCACCGATTTGTACATGCCATAAAGTTCAGCACTTAAGTATAATAACTAAGAAGCCAGTGATCCCTTCCGAGGAAGAAATAAAAAATAATAGGCGGGCACGAAGTGCAAAATTAAGAGTAGCTGAAAGAGTATGAAAAAGAGTGCAAAACCATTAATCGTATCTATACTAATATTATTATTATCCGTGACTGCAGTAGTATTAGTAAATATTGGCCTTCGATTCAAATATGAAGAATTAGTGCGAGAAAAAGTTAAACTAATAAAAATTATAAATGATGAGAGAACGAAAAAAGTGAATCTTATCGCTGAATATCAGTCATTCAGTTCTGAGGAGAGAATAACAACTATTGCTGAAAATGATCTTAATATGATTAAAGTAGATCAACCAAAGATTACTGTAACTATGGACAAAGATTATATAAACAAATTAAACTCAGAATTAAAAGATAAATATGAATAATTCCCGGGCACTATTGGTCATTTTTATTTTCTTATTTCTATTCACTACACTGATAGTAAAATTGGTTGACATCCAAATTTTGAAGAGTGAAGAATTAAATTATTACGCCCAGATGCAACAAATGAAATTGGAAACAATCAGAGTCGACAGAGGATTAATATACGACAGAAATAACATTCTTCTGGTTCATAATCGAAATGATGTAACATTTTATTTAGACTTAAGGATGATACCTGAAGAAAAGAAAAATGATTTAGCGGAAAAATTTGCATCAGTTTTTGGGAAAAGAAAATCAAATTATCTTAAACTAGTGAAGGGTAATGATAAAACCATATGTCTCGAAAAGAAAGCACCAATTGAGAAGGCTCGGCTTTTGAATAATTTAAAAATAGCAGGATTATTCTCAGTTGAAGAACCTACAAGGGTATATCAATAGTTTCGGATGAAGAATTTACTACCGCAGTCCCAGGAGATAACCTGGTTTTAACCATAGACAAAACATATCAATCGATATTAGAAGAAGAATTGAAAAAAGGTTTAAAACAATATCGCGGAGAATCTGCAACCGGAATAATGATGAACCCGAATACAGGTGAAGTTCTTGCAATGGCTAATATTGCTGATTATAATCCAAATTATTATTGGAAGTTCAGTGATTTTCAAAGAAAGAACAGAGCAATAACCGATCTCTATGAACCTGGTTCAACATTTAAAGTATTTTCTTTGGCAGCTTTGCTAGAAGAAGGTAAATGCAGTGAGGACGAACTGGTTTATGTTGAAAACGGTAAATACAAATTCGAGAACACATATATAAGAGACACTCACAAGAATTTATACCTTACAGTTTCAGGTATCCTGGAGGTGTCAAGTAATATAGGAATATCTAAGCTCATTCAACGATTAGATAATGACACGTACTATAAATATCTCCGCGGGTTTGGTTTTGGTTCTTACACCTCAATTTCATTGCCCGGGGAGGTAAGGGGAATACTCAAAAAACCGAATCGCTGGTCTAAAGTATCGAAGGTCTTTATGTCTTTTGGATATGAGGTTTCTGTTACTCCCTTACAATTAATTACCGCATATTCTGCCATAATCAATGGCGGCACACTATACGAACCTCATATCTTAAAATATAAAACCAATAAATATGGTAAAGTGATATTTGAAAATTCACCGGTTGCTGTACGCCGAGTCATTTCAAAGGAGTCTTCTGATAGAGTTAAGCAAATGCTTAGAAGTGTAGTAGAAAAAGGATCTGGTGTACTTGCCGATATTGAATCTCTTCAGGTTGGTGGAAAAACAGGAACAACGCAAAAATTAGTCGATGGGAAGTATTCAAAGGAAAAATACAATGTTTCATTTATCGGTTTTTTCCCACTCGATAATCCCCAATTGATCTGTCTGATTATAGTTAACTCTCCCAAGAAAGAAAAATATGGTGGAAAAGTGGCTGCCCCGATATTCAAAACAATTGCTGAAATATTAATTGAATCCGACCCGACTACGTTTCTAGTAAAAAATAGTAAAAATGAAATTATCCAACAAAAATTAATTACTTCAGAAAGAACGATCGATGATAACTTGCTGGCAACAACTATAGTTGATGTTCAGAACACTAAAGAAAGTAATTCTAGTTATGATTATAACCTGATGCCCGATCTTCGAGGACGCTCGATCAAAGATGCATTGATTTTATTGAATATGTTAGGGTTGAAGTCCGAATTCAAAGGATCCGGAATAGTAAAAACCCAAAGCATTAACCCTGGCAGTAAAATAAAAGAAGATCAGATTTGTCACCTGAAATGTTTTGAAACAACTATCGAAGGAACAACAATATATTAATGAGATTAGCGGAGTTGTTAAAAGGAGTAAAATCTTTGCAAGTAACTGGTGAATTACTTAACAAGGAAGTAACCAGTATTGAATATGACTCAAGGAATGTAAAGGAGAATTCTTTATTTGTTGCAATAAAAGGATTTAATGCTGATGGTCATTTATTTATTCAGGATGCAATAGACAAAGGAGCCGTTGCAGTTATTCATGAAAACAACAATTCTGCATATGAAAAATTAATAGAAAACAGAAGAATTGTAAAAATATTGGTAAATGATTCGCGAACAGCTCTTGCTCAAGTTTC
>JARRKK010000437.1:0-1836 GCA_037388105.1 Ignavibacteriaceae bacterium
TAACAATGTATTTAAACAACAATAACTGATCTGCGGCTTTAACTAAGGGGGTAAACTTGAGATCTATTTCGCACTGTCCACCACTTGCAACTTCATGATGCTGGGCTTCAACTTCAATACCAAGAGGATCGGGTTGAGATATTGGAGCTTATAAAGGCGATTTTATAGCATTAATCGAGAATGATGATAGTCAACTAATTGTATATAACTTATTTCAGAATAAACCCAATCCTTTTAATCCATCTACTAATATCTCATTTACTTTGCCGGAAGATTCTGTTGTGAGAGTTGGAATCTATAATTTATTAAGTGAAGAAATTGTTGAAATCATAAATTCGAAATATAGCGCTGGCAACCATAGTTTTACTTTTGAAGCTAATGGCTTGTCCTCGGGTTTTGACATTTACAGATTGATCGTCGGAGAATTTATCAAATCTAAAATAATGGTTTTGATAAAGTTATACTCTGGTTTGGAAGTTATCAAGTTATGAAATCGATGGTGGGATTTTCAGAAGTATTAGATGGGATCTAGAAAGAAGTCTTCAATTGTTTTTCCTATGCTTAATAAGCATTATAATTTGTTGAATATCTTGATAGGATATCAGAATGTGTATTATTAAATAGATCAAAAATAATACAGTAAGAAACAAATATTCTGTTACAAATAATGATGATATAACTGCAATTAATGTTATTGCAAATAAACTTCCAGCATTTTTTAATATTTCCCAAAATTGAATGTTAGCTACTTTTTTCAAGGTAATATTGTTTATAAAAAATATAACTGTTTTTGCTGCTAATAATGCAGCAGCTGCACCATTTATTCCATTGTATATAACTCCCAAAACAATAAAGGGAATCGTTACGCCAGTTGTTTTTATTATTGCCAATATCATCTCAAGTTTGGGTTTACCAATTCCCCTGAGTAAAATAGTGTTGGAACTTGTCAATAAATGAATAAGTCCAGCTCCGGCCATAAATTGTATAGGTATTACCGCTTCGACCCACTTCTCACCCAATCCTAATAAGACTAATGGCTTTGCAAGCAAGATTAGTCCTACCATTATTGGATAAATAATTATGCAATTATTTTTTATAATTTTGAAGTAGTACCGTTTAATGCTTACCGAATCATTTTGAATTTTACTATAGACTGGATAGAATACCTTGTTTGTTACATTCATAATTTGACCACGAATAACATAGGTTACATTATATGCCAGCGTATATATTCCTAAGGACTGTGCACCCAACATTTTCCCTATTATCAAATAATCAACATTTCTGGTTAAATAATTAAAAATACTGGTTCCCGTTGTATAAATACCAAATCCGAAAATGTTTTTGAAAGAGACTTTGCTAAACCTCATTTGCGGTCTCCAGGTACTTGTAATTGTATGGATAATAACTAGAAAAACAACTCCTAAAAGTCTTTGAAAAACTAAACTCCATACTCCGAAGCCCATAAATGCCATTACAATTGCAATAGCTGATGATGCTACTTGACTGACGTTTTGCGGTACTACGATTCTTTTAAAATCCATATCCCTTGTGATTTTAACTACCGGGATTGTATATAAAGGCATCAAAATTAAACTGATAGATAGTGCAGGTAAAATAGATTTTAATAGCGGCTCATTAAAAAAGTTTACTGAAATAGGTGTAATTATAAAAGTAAGAACAAGAGCCAGGAATAACCCCCACGCAATACCCATCCAGAAAGCTGTATCATAATCTATTGGCTTTAGTTCTGTATCCTTACGCTGGACCAAAGCTGCAAACATTCCCAGGTCACTAAATATATTTATCATCCCCGTGAATAATATTGCAAAACCA
>JARRKK010000438.1:0-1835 GCA_037388105.1 Ignavibacteriaceae bacterium
TTGTAAACTTGAGGTTTATTTCAGAGTATTATGAATATGAACCGGAGAAGGTAGTGAAAATGCGGAATGAAGGAAAAGAATATGTACTAATTAATGCGAGTATTAAGACAGAAAAAAGTGGGAATAAGAACAACGGTAAAGGAAAAGGTAAAGGGAAAAATAAAAGGGGAAAATGACTCTTCTCTAAACTTTATGAGGGAGATGCAAATATGGGAGTAGGATATCTTTGATTATTTTGATAGAATCATTTCTTTGTCAGTAGTATGCCAGTACCTGAAGTGTAAATGCCGACTGATGGACTGGTATCTCAACGAGAAGGAGCCACGCTGACAAACTCAAGTGTAGTATCAATCAACAGGGGCTTTATTTTTTAACTTAATCAAATACGCCTTAAATTTTTCCAGTTCACTCTGACAGGTGAAACAACTACATTTAGACTCTTCCAATTCTGCAATCCTGTATAATAACTCTGCATAAACAAACTTCCAGTAATACTTTTCATTAGGCTCAATATATCTTTGAAATAATCTGGAGTGGAATCTCTTCATACCATACAAATGTATGGTATTTAAAATTAAGAGAAAATTATGATATATTTAAAAACCCTTAAATGGTATCATTCGAAGACCCCTGTTAGAGACCCTTGATGGGAGCACATAGCAAAATTGGCTTTCATCAATTAACAGGGGTTTTATTTTTTTATTTATACTCCTATCTTGAGATAAATCATTAGCAGGATTCGTGAGTGAGACTATTAGTGTTTATATTCCTACCTATCAATCTTATTGCACAACAACTCATTGGATTTGAAGATATTCCATTTAAGTCATCTAAAGAAATTGTTATCGAAGAAATGCTAAAGTTCGAAAATGTGAAACTCGGATATGAAAGGGATGATGTGCTTGGATTTCAAGGGGGTGAGTATGGTGCAAATAAAGTATATTTTTGGTCATTCCATTTTTTCAATGATCAACTTCATACTGTTGATATTGTATTTAGAAGACCTGAAGCACTTAACAGACTAAGAGAAGATATTATAAACTATATAACACAGAAGTATGGAGTAGAAAGTTTAGAAAAATTAGATAATAATAAAAACTTAGCTAATACTTGGTATTTTTACAATGAAGGGAAGAATCCAACAGACTTAATAAATTTAATTTTATATGAAACATCCACAGAAGTGACTACTTATCAATTATCATTCGTTAACATAAAACTGTTTCAAAAATCAGAGCAGCAAGGAGAATAATATGGTAAGAGAAATAATTAGTAATGAAGATATAATGTATTCAAATATGTTATCCATTGAAGCAATCATTGCCGTGCTTGAAAAGAAAGGTATAGCTAAAAGAGAAGAATTTATAAAGGAACTAAATAGGATTCGAGCTGAGAATGCTGAAACGATAAAGAAAATGGGGCGAGAGAATTAATTATTGAAAGGTAGAGTTCTAATGGATCAACACAAGGTAATATTTTCAAAGTTAGATTGGGAGAATCCACAATCGGATGTCCGATATAGAAAGTATCGCTCAGGTGGTAAACGGCTTCGACTCGTGGTATTTGATAAATCATTTGAAGAACAATATTGGTGTCTAACTGGGCATATCGGATTAGTTATCAAGGGGGAGATTGAGATAGATTTTAACGGTAATGTTGTTCACTATGAAGCCGGTAATGCTATTTTTATTCTTCCAGGTGAAGCACATAAACACAAAGTAAAAGCAGTCTCAGATCAAGCAATCATTTTTCTTGTCGAAGATGTTAATGATGAGAGTTAGATGATCAATTATATCAAACGCAAATAGCTATTCTTTTTAATTGTTCTGATTTTC
>JARRKK010000439.1:0-3468 GCA_037388105.1 Ignavibacteriaceae bacterium
TATAGTGACATCCGATTTCAATAACGATAATAAAGATGACCTTGCAATAACAATTACAGCTAGCGATCAGGATTATGACTACTGCCTGCTGCTTCTTGGCAGCGGCAATTATTCATTTAATGAACTGGCACCATTTACAGTTCATAAAAAGCCCTTCAGCTTGCTTGCCGGTGATTTTAATAGGGATAATAAAATTGATCTTGCAGTAACAAATACAGCAAATAGTAATGTTTCCTTTCACCAGGGTAATGGTGACGGGACATTTTCCGAGGTTATCTATCATTCAACAGCGCAGTACCCCAGGTGTATATGTGCTGCAGATTTTAATAATGACACTTTTATTGATTTTGCAACCGGGAATGAAGGTGGAAATAGTTTTTCTTTGCTGACTGCAAAAAATGATTTAGAGTTTGTCGTTACGCCTGTATTCGAAGTCGGTGAACCACCGCAGGCGTTTCCCTATTGGGGTGCTTCTGCAGATTTAAATAAGAATGGGAATAAAGATATCATAATTGCCAACTGGGGTTATCCTAATCAGAATAGTACAATATCTGTTCTTCTGGGAAATGGAGATAATTCATTCCAGCCAAGGGTAAATTATGGTGTTGGAATAGCACCGAAGATTATTATAACCGAAGATTTTAATAAGGATACCAATATTGATATTGCGGTTAATAATGACAGGAGTCATTCAATCTCGGTTCTTCTTGGGAATGGAGACGGAACTTTTAACCAGGCAGTCAATTACCCTGTCGGAATGAATCCACCTATGCTTTGTGCTGCTGATTTTAATGAAGACGGTAATACCGATCTTGCTTCGCCTGATTATAATACCGATGATATTGCAATATTATTTGGAAACGGAGATGGAACTTTTCTCCAGGCTGTTTATTTGCCCGTTGACGATGGACCGTTTGCATTGATCAGTACAGATATAAATAATGATGATAACGCTGATTTATGCTTGTTGAATTCTGAATATAATCCTGATGTTCAGACTTATCTATCAATTTATTTAGGAAAAGGCAATGGTACGTTTAATAAAATGAATAAAATTTTTATGGCTGATGATCAGCCTTGGATGATAACCACCGGGAATCTGAATGATGATGCATTTGTGGATTTAGTATGCATTATGACCGGCATAAATTCAATTTTCTATTTATTCGGAAATGGATCCGGTGATTTTACAATTCAAACTTCCGATTATATAAGCGGACCAAGACAGGCAATCATTAACGATTTTGATAATGATGGTTATAATGACATAGCAGTTTCAAGTAATTATAACAGCAATGTTAAATTTCTCTGCGGTGACGGGCAGGGAAATTTTCATCCTTACGAGATATCGTTTGGCGTCGAAGGTGGTGCATGGGGAATAATTGCAGAGAACTTTAATAATGATAACTCTTTAGATCTTGCAGTTACAACTGGAATTTTTGGTGCAGACCATATATCTATTCTGAATAATTATACAAAAACTACCAGTGTCATATCGGTTAATAATAATCTGACTTTTAACCTTCTGCAGAATTATCCCAATCCGTTTAACTCTGAAACTAAAATAAAATATTCCCTGCATTCCGATGGTGTTGTAAAGTTAAAAGTTTTTAATTTACTTGGAGAAGAATTAAAAGTATTACTTGATGAATCTCAAAATTACGGTAGTTATGAGATTGGATTTGACGGCTCCAACCTACCCAGCGGCATATATTTTTATCAAATTGTATTTAGTGATTTTACTGCAACAAAAAAAGAAGTGAAATTGGGTGAATTCTATAAAAAACTTACGGACGGAACAATTCGAAACCAACGTCCTGATGGTGAGGAAATTGTTGATTCAATGAAAAGAGCAAAGATAACGGAACCAGGTTTTATTGAATGGTTTGAAATGTGTTTTTGCCCAACTCCCTTGAAACACGAAAGAGAAACCCAGTATGATAACTACTTTTCAGAAATCGAAACCGAGTTAGTTGAGGATTATGGTGAGGTCGAAGGAAAATCATTTTGGTCGTACATGGAATCGTTCAATTAAGGATAAGTATGAGCCAACTTAACCATTAATCTGATGCTCTCTCCCTGCTCTTTTTTAGGAACTTTAAAATTTTTTACGCATAGTATCGATGACTTCATAACCAATAAAAAAAGGTACAACTTTAGCATAATAATTTTATCAAAAGAAGAGAATATAGAATGAAACACGATCTTGAAAAAAATAAGAAGAACGCAATTGCTTTTTATAAAACCGCATACGATGGGAATCCACGTAAAGCCGTAGAGCAATATGTTGGTGCTGAATACATTCAACACAACCCATTAGTTGGAAATGGCAAAGAACCATTTATTGAATATTTCGAGAGAATGAAAAAAGAATATCCGAAAAAAGTATTGAATTTGTCCGGTCAATTGCAGAAGACAATCTGGTTGCCTTACATACTCATCAAACCTGGCCAGGTGGTGATGAATACGTCACAATGGATTTTTTTAGATTTGATGAGGCGGGCAAGATTGTAGAACACTGGGACTCTCTGCAAAAAATACCTGGAGAGACTAAAAATGGTAATACAATGTACTAAGCATTCCGGAGTATGAGTAATTTGCAGGTTAAGTGGCAGTCAGTAATCGATTAATTTGAGGATTATTTATGAACATAAAAGTTCAGGGATTAATTCTGTTAATGTTCCTTTTATCTTGTACATCCGAACCACCTACATCAAATTTGTTAGGAAGATTTCATGTAGATAAAGATTTATTTTTGGCGCAATTCGATTGCAAGACTGATGTTGACGACCTTCACTCAATTGCTGGTGTAGCAACCATTCTGGCCGATCCACGATTTAAAGATGTAAAATACCATGCGGTAGCTGGTGCTTATGGAGTACAGGAAGGTTTATATGTGCCTGCCAACGAATTATTTGAAGCTGCTTTTGGGGATAACTGGTCTGATGCACATTCTGATTTCGAACGCGCATTAAAAGAAGTAACGCTCATTACGACAAACACACTGGAAAGAGGAGGAAATATTTGGATTGCAGATGCCGGACAATCTGATTTTTCGGCCGCTCTTATTCGCAATATTAAATCTACAATACCAAAAATCGAGACAAAATCACGTATAAATGTTGTGCAACATAGTGATTGGAATGAAAGTGTAACAGCATCTGATAATTTGTCTTACGTTAAAGCTAATACCTCTTATCATAAAATTCCTGATGGGAATGTAATTGGTAACGGTTCACCAGGATTTAAAACAGATAAAATAGTAAATTGGCAAGACTATATAATGAATCCCGAAATTGTAAAAGTATGGGAACTAGCAATTGAGATTGCTAATGAATACAACGGAACAGAAGGTCGATATAAAAATCCTGAGATTGCAAATGGTGGAATGGATTTTTCTGATGTATCCGAAACATGTTGGATTTTTGGTTTCGAGTCTTTGATAAATGTGGAAGATTTCTTCCAGGA
>JARRKK010000440.1:0-650 GCA_037388105.1 Ignavibacteriaceae bacterium
CGAAAGCAAAAACACCACCTGCAATAAAATACTTTCTATAGTTTTCATTGTTATATTCTCCTAATATTCTATTTGAGTAAAACCATTTTCTTAGTCTCAACAAAAGAGTCTGCTTGTAGCCTGTATAAGTAGATGCCGCTTGGTAATGCAGAAGCATCAAACTCAATTTTATGATATCCTGCAGCTTGTTTCTCATTTCTATTTACAACCAATAGATTTCCAAGAACATCGTAAATGATTATCTCTATAGAACTTTCCTTCGGTAATCCATAATAAATCTTTGTCGAAGAATTAAAAGGATTAGGATAATTCTGTATAAGCTCATAGGTGTCAGGTATTCCGCTAAATACATCTTCGACCTCCGTTGTGCGGTTAATAGAGAAGTACTCATCCGATTCATCAAAGATTTCAATATTATCTCTACTTGTAATACGTATTTTATATTCATTGCCAGGTTGAATATTTGATGGGATTATCCAGGTAAAACTTCCATCGCTTGGATCTGAACTATCAATAATGGAATCAATATTATCTCCCTTCAATAATACTATCTCAACATTACCATTCAAGTTATCTTTCCAAGTAATGAAATAAGGTTGCTCTGTCATCCAATTTTCGCCACCATCTGGTGAAGTCACGGTAATTTCGTT
>JARRKK010000440.1:681-2511 GCA_037388105.1 Ignavibacteriaceae bacterium
TATAGTAAAAGTATCATCTGAAAAATCATAAATATCGTTATTAGCTGTGCTTGTTATTTTTACTTCATAGTCGGATCCAGATTTTAAGGTGAATGGAATTGACCAGGTATAACTACCATCACTACTGGTGGATAGTATAATATTTGAGTGCAATAATGAGCCTTTGTATAAATCCAAACGAACATTATCTGTTATATCATCTGTCCAGGTAATTGTATGTGTCTCACCCGCCTTCCATTCTTCACCACCATTAGGTGAAACAACTATTATAGATCCATAATATATTTCAAATTCATTATCTGAGAAATCGAATAAGGATCCATCTGCTACACTAATGATTTTTACTTTATAATTTGTACTAACCTCCGTTCCAGTGTTAATTTGCCAACTATAGCTACCATCGCTTAAGGTACTATTAGATATGATGGAATAAAAATTATTTTCTTTCCAAAGTTCGATACGAACATCTCCGTTTATATTATCAATCCACCTAATAGTCTGTATACTACCAACCTGCCAGCTCTCTCCACCGTTTGGTGATTCTACAATGATATTGTGTGCAAGTGTGAATTCATTATCAGACTCATCAAATATATTTGCATTTTTTACACTCGAAATTCTAATTACATAATCAGATCCTGTTTGTTGATCATCTGGAATTGACCAGGTATAACTACCATCACTGGCATCTGAGGCATCGATTACAGAATGAAATACACCATTTTTATAAAGATGTATTTCTACATTCTCTATAAAATTGTCCGACCAAGTTATTAAATAATCATTACCAACTAACCATTCCTCACCACCATTCGGTGCAGTCACAGTAATAACATTTCCAACGATAGTGAAATCACCATCGGAATAATCATAAATGATTGGATTATCAACACTGGTTATTTTAACTTTATAATTAGTGCCTGATATAAGCTCATAGGGTATTAACCAAGTTTGTGAACCGTCACTTGATGTTGGGCCTGATATAATTGAATGCAATGTATCTGCTTTATATAATTTAATTGTAACATCACCATCAATATTGTCAGTCCAAAATATTGTCTGCGAACTTCCTGCCTGCCAGCTTTCACCTCCATTCGGAGAATTTATAGTTATTTCTCCTGCGAACAATGTGAAATCATTATTTGACATATCAAATAATGCCGACTGATCAATGCTTGTTATCTTTATTCTATAATCTGTACCTGGAAAAGCATCTGCAAAATTCCAGTTGTAACTGCCATCGCTTGGAACGGAAGCAGCAATTTTAGAATACAGAGTGTCTGCCTTGAACAGTTCAATTTTAACCTCACCACTTATATCATCTGTCCAGGTAATTGTATGCGGGCTGCCAATAAGCCAGTTTTCACCACCATTTGGTGAAGTAACTGTAATATTATTATTGATTATTGTAAAAGTATTATCGGAAAAATCGAATATAGCACCATCGATCACACTTGAGATTTTTATCATATAATCCGAGCCAGATGGTATAGATGAAGGGGGATTCCAGACAAATGATCCACTGCTTGGAGTAGATGTTGTGATTGAAGAATGAAATATCCCGCCCTTGAATAATTGTATCTGTACATTTTCTGCTAAGTTATCTGTCCATGTTATTAACTGATCTTCGGACTCCAACCAGTTTTCACCACCGTTTGGTGAGGTAACGGCTATCTGGTTGCCTATTATTGTAAAGTTAGCATCAGAAATATCAGTAATACTTGTATCACTAACACTTGTTATCTTTATAGTATAATCAGAACCAGTTTGCTGAGTAAATGGAATATCCCAGTTATAGATACCATCACTAGCTGTCGAAGAGGTTATGTT
>JARRKK010000441.1:0-3166 GCA_037388105.1 Ignavibacteriaceae bacterium
CCTCTCAATTCATCTCTTTCATTAATATAATATACAGTATCACCACCAATTGAAAATAAAAACGGATGCGGATTGAATTTCTGGAATATTGTATCCTTTAATGTATTTCCATTTTTATCGAGCAGTACTAGTCTATTTTCAAGCGGTAAATATAAAGTACCATTCTTAGAAATTGAGATAAAAGGGTGTCCTCTTAATCCTATGTCATCTCTTTCCCACTTTAAATTACCCGCATAATCAAGAGCATACGTATTACCGTTAGCTGATCCAAAATAAATGGTGCTGTCAAATGCCAGCGTGGGTCCACTGTTGTTTGGCCAGGCCGTTAATGTTTTAAATTCCCATCTAATGTCCAGTTTATCTTCAAGAGAGTAAAAAAAGTTAAAGGGATTCGTGTTAAACGCGGCGGTACCGGTAAACAAGATATCGCCATATCCGATTACAGGCCCAAAAGTAATTCCGAGAGGCATATCTCTTCTTATGATGTAATCCGCACTTCGTGGACCTATGTACTTTGACCTCCCAGTTCCTTGCATATCACCTCGAAGTACCGGCCATGGAGAATCAGCTAAAGAGGGCCAAGGGATGTGCGCTTGTTGCTGCGCAGTTGTAACATCAATTGAGCAAATTAAAAGAATGAGAAGAGAAAAATATTTAGATCGCATGATTATGCAAATATAATTATAACTGAAATCTGCAAATATAATTATAACTGAAATCGTTTAGAGATGAATTAACTATTTGGTCGTAATCTTATCACTACGTAAAACCATAAAAATAACAATATTGAGAACTTAAGAAAGGTAAAAGGACAACGTCGATGTTGTGAAAAAAGAGATTGGATTTTGCACAGTACTGAAATGAAATATTTGGCTGGAATACAACAAACCGAGGACAATAATATTTGTTGGAGGAATAATCTAAAATACTACCTGTCCTGTTAATTCTTTTTACAAAGTATAAAACTTTTTTGGTATAGTCAATGATACTGAAATAACTATTAATGCTTATTCTAATGAAATGTTACTATTCGACAAAAATTACAATGTTGAAAAGTCTGCTGGTGCAACTAAAATTATGAAGATTAAGTTTTGTGCTACTATTTAAAACAAAGAAAATAAGTGTTTTCTCACATCCTCACCAGTCAATTTTGTTTTGTATGACTATTATCTTTTATCATTAAAAACTAATGCTTATAATTGAATAAAATTTGTTTATTAATTTTGAAAAATAGCCGGAGAAATGAAGTTTGGAATTTAAGAATAGTATAATTGAACAGATTGGTAACACACCGCTAATAAAAATTAACAGGATCAATAAGGGATTAAAACCACAAATATTTGCCAAACTTGAATCTGCCAATCCTGGTGGAAGTGTGAAGGACAGAATTGGTATAGCAATGGTAGAGGAAGCAGAGAGGAGTGGTGAATTAAAAGCCGGTGGAACGATCATCGAGGCAACAAGCGGGAATACCGGTATCGGACTTGCAATTGCTGCTTCGGTTAAAGGATAGAGAATTCATAATGAAACACCCAACTCATTTTTCCCTTATCAATATTCCAATCCCGCAAATCCAGCGATCCATTACCGGACAACCGGTCCGGAAATATGGCAGCAGACGGATGGTAAAATTACTCATTTTGTTTCAAGTATTGGTACAGGCGGAACTATCAGCGGAACAGGAAGATATCTGAAGGAGAAAAATCCAAACATAAAAGTTATTGGCGCCGATCCATTGGGATCAATATTTAAGCATTATAAGGAAACAGGTGAAATCATTAAAGGCACTCCATACCTTGTCGAAGGTATCGGGCAGGATTGTTTGCCGGAGAATGTTCACTTTCAATACATCGATGAGATTATAAACATTAGTGATCGGGAATCCTTTGCGGCTGCGAGAAGACTAACAAAAGAAGAAGGCATATTTTGTGGAGGTAGTACAGGAACTATAGTTCACGTGGCATTAGAAATATCAAAAGCTTTAACTAAAGATGATATCGTTGTTTTTATAGTTTGCGACACAGGTGAAAGATATCTCTCCAAAGCACATAATATTGAATGGCTGCGGAATAACAGAATGCTTGAATCAGATATGAAAATTCTTAGAGATATTTCCGATCAAAAGAAATTGAAGGGAAATGAAGATATTGTTTTTGTTCATCCGGACACCAAGGTAAAGGAAATTTTAAAAATAATTAGTGACAAAGGATACTCAACTTTACCGGTAATGCAGGATAGAAAATCGTTAGGATGCATAAGAGAGAACAGGCTGATGAGCAGGTTGATTGAACAACCTAATTTGATAAATGCAGTCGCAGAAGATGTATGGGAAGAATGTATGCCTACACTCGATGCAAAAACAGAAATATCTGTAGTGAAAAATTATCTGAAAGATAACAATTCAATTCTTGTAAGCGATTTTGGTAGGATAACGGATATTATTACCCGTTATGATTTGATTCAGTTTGAAGATGAGTAATAATACTGAATATTGAATATCGAACCTGCCTACCGGCAAGGCAGGCAATGAATTTCGAATGATGAAATCGATTGAATATCGAATATCGAACCGGGAATGCTGAATGATGAATGAAAATAAAAACAGGAAATATGATCTCGAAGCTCGCTTGATTGATTTTGCAGTTCTGATAATTGAGATAACCGAAAGTCTGAATAATACAAGAGCCGGAAATCATCTCGCAGGTCAGTTAGTGAGATCGGGAACTTCCCCCGCATTACAATATGGAGAAGCACAAAGCGCCGAATCCAGGAATGATTTTATTCATAAGCTTAAAATTCTTTTGAAAGAATTGAGAGAAACATTAGTTGCATTAAAAATTATCAAAAGGGTTTCGCTAACAAAAAAGATTGAAAAAGTTGACAATGGTATAATTGAATGCAATGAGTTAATTTCAATTTTTGTAACAAGTGTTGGAACCGCAAAAAAGAATATTAACAAACGTAAATAATAGAACTTGAATTAACTTCAAAGTTCCTTATTCCTTGTTCATTATTCAAAATTCTAACTAAAAGTGTTACGTAATTATCTTAAAGACGACAATTCGATACTAGTGAGCGATTTCGATAGGATAACAGATATCATTACTCGTTATGATCTGATTCAATTCGAATAAGAGTAATATTAATGAAGTCTGAATATCGAACC
>JARRKK010000442.1:0-3159 GCA_037388105.1 Ignavibacteriaceae bacterium
CTTTCCGGTCCGGCTACAAATCCGCCTAATGATGCAAAAGTTTTACTGAATGTTCCCATAGTTAAATCAACTTTCTTTTCAAGACCAAATTCACTTGCGGTACCTCTACCACCTTTACCAATAACACCAACAGCATGTGCATCATCGATCATGATTTTAGCGTTGTTATCATTTGCTATCTTTACCATAGTTTTCAGATCAACAATTTCTCCACCGGTGCTGAAAACACCATCACTAACAATTAACTTTGGTGTTTCCTTTGGAATTTTTGAAATCACTTTTTTGAGATCATTCATATCATTATGCTGATACCTGGCCAGATTACCCATTGCACCCTTTGCCATCAATGTTCCGGCTACTATGCAAGCATGATTATCTTTATCGGAAAGTACATATTCATTTCTGCCTACTAATGTTGGGATTATTCCCTGAGCAGTTTGATATCCGGTACTAAAAAGCAGAACAGATTCAGTTTTAAAAAATTTTGCCAAACGGAATTCTAATTCTTCATGAATATCAAGTGTGCCTGTAAGATAACGTGAACCTGAACATCCTGTTCCATACTTTTCCACAGCTTTTACAGCAGCTTCAATAACTAACGGATGACCTGTTAGTCCCAAATAGTTATTTGAACCTGCCATAATCTTTTTCTTGCCCTCTATTTGGACTACAGGTCCCTCGTTTTCTTCAATTGCCCTAAAATATGGGTAAACCCCTAATGCTTTAACTTCGTCAGCACGTTTGAAGTCATAGCACTTTTTGAATAAATCCAATTATTCCTCCACAGATTTACAATATCAGTTAGATAATATTGATTGTAATTAAATCGTCTTTTATTTAGAAGGTTTAATGTTAATGAAAAATGATTAGTTTTGAGGCTAATCTATTACTAAATAGTCTGAAAATCAAATTAGCTATGAATATTAAACCGGTTGCAGTTGTTACAGGAGCTAACGGGTTCGTTGGAAGCCATCTGGTAGATCTTTTAATTGAGAAAGGATTTTTGGTAAGATGTATTGTAAGGGAATCCAGTAATCTGCGATGGCTTGAAGGTAAAGATTTAGAAATTATTAATTGTGGCTTATTTAATAAAGATGGGTTATCCATAGCATTAACGCATGCTGAATATGTATTTCATGTAGCAGGTGTTGTTAAGGCAAAAAAAGAAGAAGGGTATTATAAGGGAAATGTAGAGACCACACGAACTCTGCTTGAAGCTGCACTTGAAAATAAAGAATCAATAAAACGATTTTTAGTACTTAGCAGCCAAACGGTAACAGGTCCATCTTTAAATGGTAATCCTGTTACTGAGGAAACTGAATGTAAACCGATTACGACCTATGGCAGAAGTAAACTTGAACAAGAAAAACTGGCAATGAGTTTTAATGACAGACTACCCGTTACGATTTGCAGAGCACCTGCAATTTATGGGGAACGGGATACTGAGATATATATATACTTCCAAAATTTTGCCAGAGGTCTTACAACTACCATCGGATTTGATACTAAGATTCTCAGTCTGATTCATGTAATTGATCTTGTTGATGGATTTTATAAAGCAGCCATATCTGAGCAAACAGGCGGGAAAGTTTACTTTATAAGTTCGGAAAAATTTTATAGCTGGAGTGAGGTAAATGCGGTTACTTCTAAAGTACTTAATAGAAAAGTTATAAAAATACCTGTACCACATTTTGTAGTATATACTTTAGCAGCCTTTGCTCAATTCTTCTCAATGTTCTCTTCGCAGGCAGCAACATTGAATCTGGAAAAAGCAAAAGATATTGTACAGCATGCCTGGATATGCGATACGTGCTCCTTCATCTATCCAGGTTCGCAACCCACGAATTTGATTGATAGTTAAAGCCGGGGTTGGTGGTGGGGGCATTGGAGTTGTAAGCCCCTCTACAGTCCACATTAATATGCTATTATCCGGTACACCGGGACCTACTATTCTCCCATCAACAAAACCTGCCCACTGAGTTAAATCAAGACCTGCATCTAATCTCCCGTTACCATGACAATTTACACATTTCAATTCAAAAATAGGAGCAATATCCTTCTTGTAACTTACATTTGAATCAGGTATTTCCCGTGTATCTACATCCTGAACAGTTAGTGTATCATCGCATCCATAGTAAAGAATTAACCATAGCGGCAATGAAATAATTATAAATAATCTCTTAAACATTTTTAACATATTCAAATGGAAAAATAAAAGCAGGTCATCTTTAATTCAATGCTATTAGATGCATCTTTATTCGAAATGTTCCTTATTTGAGGAATCGGTTTAAATTGACAATACTTCAAAAGATAACTATTTTTCATTTGGTTAAACGGGGCTATAGCTCAGTTGGGAGAGCGTCTGACTGGCAGTCAGAAGGTCGGCGGTTCGAACCCGCCTAGCTCCACATCTTAAGCGTTGAATGTATTTTCAACGCTTTTTGTTTATTATGTAAACTCCTTTTGGGAACTTTTATTAATCATCCTACATTTGGATGGAGTTTGTGTGATTCAAAAAATCTTATGTCTGCAGCTTAGCTTCTTTTCTTTTACATGTATCAGATGAACTTATTACCACAAAACAATTTTTATAAAATAATTCTGAAAGTTGCTTTACCTGCAATTGCCGGACTCTCCACCCAGATGGTAGTTTCATTAGTAGATACTGCAATGGTAGGACGCTTAGAAGAAGCAACGTATGCTCTTGCTGCAATGGGAATTGGTGTGTTAGCCACCTGGGCACTTATAAGCTTCTTCTCCAGTCTCGCCACAGGAATTCACGTTATAGTTGCGAGAAAATTTGGCCAGCAAGATTTTATTAGCTGTGGGTTAACATTAAATAATTCACTCCTTATTGCTTTGGCGTTGGGTGTAATTGTTGCTGCTACAGGAGTTTTCTTTGCCCATGAAATTGCACACCTTTTCGCTGCAGATGATATTGTGGGTGGATATGCAGGTGAATATATTTTCTATAGGTTTTTGGGGATACCATTCTTCCTTATATCTGTTTCGTATCGCGGATTCTTTTTTGGGATAAATAAAACAAAGATATTTATGTTTTCCGGTGCACTTACAAACCTGTTGAATATAATATTTAACTATCTCTTTATTTATGGTGCTTTTGGATTTCCGAGAATGGGATTAGCAGGTGCAGGTTTG
>JARRKK010000443.1:0-3364 GCA_037388105.1 Ignavibacteriaceae bacterium
AGCAAAATTATTCCGTATGAATGGAATATGTCTTAGCATAAAAGAAAATACCCTATCAGAATTAACCCAGACCCGTGCTGTGTTATTTATATTTTTTTGAAAATATTTATAAGCGTTTAATGCTGTAAGCCAATGTCTGCCAGATTCATTAATAAATATTGGATGGGTTTCAAATCCCAAATCATTTATGAGGCCATAACTAAGCAGGCTGTCCTTTCCACCACTTGAAAGGACACATATTTTTTCGCTGCTTGTTCCCCAATATTCCCACTTTGTGTTTACAGGTTCTTCATCAACAGATTTAAATATCAGCTCAGATTGCAAGTAAGATTTCATCTTAATTGCAGGGAGTTCTGCTGCACTACCAGTAAGAAATGGATTATGCTCTAGAAATTTCTTAACATAAATTTCCCTGGCAGTATTTTCCATCATATCTTTAATTAGTCGCTGATCAGTAGAATCGTATAATCCATTAAAAATTATTTTCTTGCATACTAACCCATAGTTTATTGCTACCTGTGAAGCTATCATACTTGCAAGGTTCACACTTGCTTCGTCTTCCGGATCGAATACTGCTTCTTCATATTTATATATAAGCTCAATTGTATCTTTCTTACCTGTTTGAGTAACTGTGTACGGAGAAATCAAACGATTCGGTTCTAATTTAACAGGACCTATTTCAAGCTGATCTATCACTAATAATTGTTTTAGTGTATTATTCATTTCAATTATATTTTTATTAAAAATTTTTTGAGGTAATAAAAATTTGGTGTTAAAAAACCGCCATGTGCAATCACAGCAATTTTAAATTCTTTTGGTATATCAAGCATTTCAAAGGGTTGAGAGAAATCAGCATTTGCTAAATCGGGAATAAATGGTAATAGTGCATCTCCAAATGCATCTGTAGACTCCTTCGCAAATTCATTCGGCAGACGGTCAAGTGCAAGCACAACTGGTCCGGTTCCTTCTATACCGTAATTTATTTTATAAGAAAATGGGTCGTAAACATAAACAGGATTATCAACGGCAGTTGCTTCTACGGTGCATTCGACTGAACCATCTATATCACAAGTGATATCTCCAATAACTTTTAATTTTGGCTGAGTATATTTTTTATAATACTCTTCACAAAATATTTTTGTAACCAACCTCGGAAATTTTGGTTCCCAATAAATGGCATTTACAAGTATAGTTAAATGCGGTAGATAGTCTTCGAAAATACTATGATAGTTTTGTGGATAAGTATAATAATCAGACAAATCAAATGTTTGTTGTGGATTTTTAGGTTCCACAAGATCTTCTTCTTTAAAGATAACCTTATACAATTGATGCTGTTTTTGTCCCTTACTATTTATGATTTCTTTCAGTTCAGAGGGTTTAATTGAAGTGTGAGGTAACAGGTCAAAAATTTCCTGAGCACCAATCGAAACATTTCCGTATCCTGCAATTCCAACCACCAGTGGCAGAAAATCAGCTTTAAGACCTTTTTCAAGTATCATATTACCTATTAATTTTATTTCTTCTTTAGCTTCTGCAAGGCTGTCATATTTGTAAGCACGTTTAACTTTTGCAAAAGGAGAATCATATCCTTCCCACAACAGTCGCTGCCCTAAAGCCCATATTGTGTTTATCATTCCAGCGCATCCGGCAAAACGGCTGAAAAATATTAAACGCTTACCTTCATCATTGATTATACGTTCATAATCGAAAAGGGTTGCCTTTACCTGAAGAATATGTTTTAACATTTCCATATTATGAGATTGACCCTTTATCGTATGCGAAAAAAATTTACGAATTCCTATAACGTTTTTCATAATCTGAACTTTACCTGGGAATGTAAGTGATAATTTGTTCTATTAAATCATCAGCCCCATTAAGCAGCACATCATAAAATGGCAGGTTATATTTTTTGTTTAGTTCATTACATAACCTCGGGATTGTAGACAGCTCCAGATTTTCATGATTAATTGTAACCGCAATGACCGGTTTTCCAGATAACAATTCAATAGCCTGAATTTGTTTATCGAGAGGATGAAGTACATATCCCGGAAACCCATCATACTCCTTTCTTGCCGGTGCATGCTGAAGGATAATAATATCAGGTCTGCCGGCAGCCAGTATTTCAAATCCACCAGGATATGCAGGGTTCATTAGGCTTCCCTGCCCTTCTATAATGATGGCTTTAGGCTTTTCGATTTTCCAGGCTTCGTAAACTGCGTTTTCAATTTCACCTGAAACAAAGTCGTTAACAATTGAATCCATAATTACACTGTACTTTGCCCCCTGCATCCAGGCTGTTTGCCCGGTACCAATCATTTCAGCCTTGATATTTTTATTATTTAATTCATTTACAATTATCCATGCGGTTGTTCTTTTACCAATTGCGGAGTCGGTTCCCAGTATTGCAATTATTAAAGAATCAACTTTTTCAATTTTTCCTTCAAAGAAGTGAAGTTTATTTCTGGAAACTGGTTTTCGGACATCACGGATTTTTATATTTTTTTCTTTTGCCAACTTGATGAGTTGTTTATCATCAGTTAAAAAGTCGTGCAATCCCGAATCTACGTTAAGTCCATAATTAAGCGCTTCTTCTACTGTTCTCTTTGCCGCCTTGTTAAGCCTTCCACCATCCGGGGCTAAACCGATTACTAAGTGAGTTGGTACCTTGTCTATAGATTTGTTGATTTCAACGGCTTCATTAAGAGAGGCAGTAATGGGAATTCCCTTTTCTTTACCATCTAATACGTATGATGCATCTTGTCCGGTATATTTGCTGTCTATTACTGCTAAGATATTGTACCGTTTTGTAAAACGAACAAGTCCATGTGCAGTTTTACCATTTGGAGTATTAAAAGCTCCCTCGCAATAGACTATTGCATTTCCTTCCGGTTTATTCATTTATTTTCTTCCAGTTAATACTACGACGTATCTGTCATTATTTAAATTGTTCTTTTTATGAAAATCAAGCAATGCAATCAATCCGGCTGTACTAGCAGGCAATACACTTATACCCTCCCTTTCCCGAATTAACTTAGCAAATTGTGTTAAGTCTTTATCTGTCGCTTCTCCTGCCCATCCATTTGTTGTTCTAATTGCTTCTAGTGCATAATCCCCATCTATTGAGTGCCAATTGATTAATGGTTCATTTACTATAGATTCTTTTATAACACTTGGGTTTAGATCTTCACAAGTTTCTTTATTTAACAGGAAAGCCTGAACAACAGGATTTTTACGAAATGAAGAACCAGCAACCATTTTCGGAATCTTTGAAGTTTTCCCTCTTTTATAAAGACTAACAAATCCTTTATATATTCCAGCTAACAAAGTTCCATTTGAAACAGGTGATGCCACAACTGCAGGTGCA
>JARRKK010000444.1:0-3391 GCA_037388105.1 Ignavibacteriaceae bacterium
AAAGTAATTGAAGTTGGCGAGGTTGAAGTAACGGGCAATCAGGTACAGGATCTGAGGGATACAAGAACCAGTTTGATAGATCTTGAACCTAAAAGTGCTAAAATTATGGCTGGTGCTGGTGAAGATGTTTTTCGTACACTTCAATCATTACCTGGAGTACTTGCACCGAACGATTTTTCTTCTCAACTAATTATACGAGGCAGCGGTCCGGATCAAAACCTGATTATAATTGATGATGTAGAAGTATTTAATCCGTACAGGTTATATGGTGTAATTAGTATGTTTAATCCTGATGCAGTTTCAAATGTGAACCTGGTAACCGGTGGATTTCCGGCAAAGTACGGAGATCGATTATCTGCAGTTATAGATGTAACTAATCGTGAGGGAAATTCGGCATTTGGATTCGGAGGAAGTTTAAATGCATCTGTTGTTGCAGCCAATCTGGTATTAGAAGGAAAAAATCCATTTAACCTGCGTGGCAGCTGGATGATAAACACGAGAAGAACCTATTACGATTTAGTAATGGAACCGTTTGTAAAGAATGCCGGATTAGTGGATGAGAACACAACCTTCCCAAATTTTTATGATTTTCAGACAAAGCTCGTGATAGGACCATACTCCGGTCATAAGTTTATTGTTAATGGTATAGTCTCAAGAGATGGTGTTGATGTAGTTAGTGGTAAAAAAAGAAACACGCCTGATAGTGTGTCTGTTTACAATATTACAGATAATGATCTTGTATCTGCTGCCTGGCACTATACACCAAGCAGCAACATATTAAATAAGTTTATTGTTTCATATTATAAAAATACCGGTACAACAGATTTTGATTCCCGGGTTCTTGATCCTTCCTTAAATAGAAGCAGCTTTGATGATGCAATTCCGGATACTTTAGCTCCGTATCTTCTTAACTTAGGCTTTGGTGGAGATTTCACTTATTCGAAGTATTCAGTTGATGATAAGTTAACATTTATATCAAATAATCATATACTTGAAGGCGGGTTTGGTGCTGATTTTATGCAGACAGTGATTAATTTCAATTTCGATATTGATCCGCAGCTTCAGTCAACATTAGCCTCAAATCCACAGTTTAGAGCAGTTTTTAGTGATTTAAGTGATACTAAAAACTACAATAGATATAGGGGATACCTTCAGGATAACATTGAGGTAACAGGCAAATTTATAGTTCAGCCAAGTATAAGATTGGATTACTACGATATTTTAGATAAAGCTTATTTTGCACCAAGAATATCCTTTTCATACGCTTTGAATGAAATAACAACTCTTAGGGCGATGTGGGGAATGTATTACCAGTCACCAGGTTATGAAAAATTGCGTGATCAAAATGTATTGTACGATCTCTCTGATGTTTATACAAAACAACTAAATGCGGAACGTGCAATACATTATATTGCCGGTATAGAAAGATGGTTATCAAGTGAATGGAATATTCGTTTAGAAGGATATTATAAGGATTTTAGTAATCTGTATATTCAAAACATTATTGCTGGATCTACCTATTTGACCGAAGAAATTCCGGGCAAAAACCAGCGTTACCCTTCGGGGTGGACGTTACCTGCAGTAATTCAAGCGGATTCAGCTACTCAAGTACCGATTAACGGTGCTTCTGGTGAAGCATATGGATTTGAATTATTTATCGCTAAAAAAACGTTCCGGTTTGATCAGAGGAACACGATAAATGTTGTGATGACTTATCTGGTTAATAGCTGGTTTGAATTCGGTCTCAGATTTCAGTACGGTTCCGGTTTTGCCATTAGTCAACCTGTGGGTATAAAACCACGGATAATATTGGAGGACACGAACTTGGATGGTATCCCCGAGACACCTGTCATAGCAACAAGGGCAGGTACTGAAAATGGTGATGGTGAAGAAGAAGTAATTTTTGATATTGATTATGCAGATAGAAAACTAAACTCAAGATTGCCAGAATATATTCGACTTGACTTGAGATTTAACTTCTTTGCCGATTTCTGGGAGCTTCCCTGGGTATTCTATCTTGACATTATCAATGTATTCAATCGTTCGAATGTTATTGGTTATAATTATTATACTACAGATAATCTGACTTTAGGAAGAGAAACAAACACAATGTTTCCTATAATTCCTACGCTTGGATTTAGTGTAAAGTTTTAATTTTCTTTGAAAATATAATTATCTTAGCTTCCACAATGACGGATGAATTCAAAACTCAAATATTATCGGTCTCTGATTTAACAAATCGAATCAAACTTTCACTTGAACAAAGATTTTCAAGAATTTCTGTGATCGGTGAAATATCAAATTTTAAATCTCACATCTCCGGTCACTGGTATTTTAATTTGAAAGATTCTGATGCAGTGTTAAACTGTACAATGTGGAGAGGTTTTAACAATCAAGTATTTTTCACTCCCCAAATTGGTATGAAAGTTATTGTTAATGGGAAGCTTACTGTTTATCCACCAAGAGGAAATTACCAACTTGATGTTCGTTCAATGCAACCAGCCGGTGTTGGTGAATTGCATGAAGCATTTGAAAAACTCAAACAAAAATTAGATCAGGAAGGATTGTTTGATGAGGAACATAAAAAACCCGTACCTTCCTACCCCAATAAAATAGGAATTGTAACAGCAATTGATGGGGCTGCTTTTGAAGACATGGTAAGTGTTGCAAAACGAAGATATCCTATAGCAGAAATTGTAATTGCACCAGCAAGAGTTCAGGGCAGTGGTGCTGCAGCAACAATTGTTCAAAGCTTGAAACAACTAAACCGTCTGAATGATGTTGATCTCATTATTATTGGAAGGGGTGGCGGTTCAATCGAAGATTTGTGGGCATTTAACGAGGAGATTGTCGCTCGTGCAATATTCAAATCTAAAATTCCGGTTATTAGCGGAGTGGGTCACGAAATTGATTTTACTATTTCAGATTTTGTGGCAGATCTTAGAGCACCGACACCATCTGTAGCTATGGAACTTGCTACACCTGATAAGAATGATATTTTTGTCTTTATTTCTCAATTTTCTTATAATGCCACCGGCTTAATGAAAAATATCATTGAGGATATAAATAGTAAGTTTCACCGCATTGTAAATTCCTATGCATTTCGTTATCCATCAGATTTGGTTAAAAGACGTGAACAGGAAATTGATTTTCTGATCTCAGGATTATTAAAAGAAGCAGGCAACAAAATTTAGGAATTAAAAACAGAGTTACTATTCTAACAAAATCGCTTGAATTGTATAACACTAAGAAGATATTAGAAAGAGGATTCGTTTTAGTAAAACAAAATTCTTTCTTTGTTACAAGGGCAGCTAAATATAACAAGGGGGAATCTGCAAATCTACAATTTAGCGATGGCACTATAAAAGTTCATTCATAGAATTATTCTTTT
>JARRKK010000445.1:0-2271 GCA_037388105.1 Ignavibacteriaceae bacterium
CACAAATTACTTCAAGAAAGATTTGATTCAGCTTGTTAGCAAGAATTTCATCAATGCTTTGAGTAAATACCACAATTCCGCCGAAAGCCGATATCGGATCGCATCTAAGAGCTTTTTCGTACGCATCAAAAGCAGTTTTTCCAATAGCAGCACCCGCTGGATTGCTATGCTTAATAATAGAACAAGAATTGTTCCCCAGCTCTTCAGCTAATTCAACTCCTGAAATCAGATCAAATATGTTATTATACGATAATTCTTTACCGTGTACCAGCTCAAAGTATTCAAAAAAGCTGCCATAAATCGCAGCTTTTTGATGAGGATTTTCACCATATCTCAAACTATTTTTCATTGGAAAATTTATACGTAGCATCTTCGACGCAATATTAAACTTCTTTTCAAAGAAATTTGCAATATGGGTATCATAATTTGAAGTGTGCGAAAATGCTGCAACAGCCAGATTTTCTCTTGTTGCTTCAGATATTCCACCTGATTTTAGTTCCTTAAGAAATTGACTGTATTGAGAGGGCGAAGTGAGTACTGAAACATATTTATAATTTTTAGCAGCTGCCCTTATAAGACTAGGACCGCCAATATCAATATTTTCAACTGCCGTTGATATTTCCACATCTTGAGATTTTGTTATTTCCAAAAATGGATAAAGATTAACACAAACAACATCGATTGGAAGAATTTTATTTTCTTTTGCTTCTCCACTATCCTCCTCATTATCTCTCCTGAATAAAATTCCGCCGAATATTTTAGGATGTAGTGATTTTACTCTTCCCGCAAAAATTTCCCCTTGCAAGTTCGACTATATTTGATTTATCAAATACGCTTATTAATGCTAGTCTTTTCACTTTTTCACATTCGAAATTAAATCTGTTTGATCAATCAAATGTAGGCTTTTAGTTTCTATATTATCAAAAGAAATTTTTTTAAGTGCGATTTGCTCTAAAACGTCAGGCAGCAATTCGTGTTCAAGTTCAAGTACTCTTTCAGCTATCTGCTCGGCAGAATTTAAATCGGTAATATCAACACTTCTTTGAGCTATGATCTCTCCAGCATCATAAACTTCATTAACCAAATGAACCGTTGCTCCTGAAAATGCAGCGGAAGAGTTAAAAACTGCCCTGTGTACATTCATTCCATACATTCCTTTTCCACCAAAAGATGGTAACAGTGCAGGGTGAATATTAATAATTCGATTTTTGAAAACTTGAATTAACTCTGCGGGAATCATTTTCAAGAAACCGGCTAGCACAATAAATCCAATATCAATGGATCTTAAATACTTAATAAGATCAGAATATTGAATTGATCCTTCTTTCCTGCTAAGGTAATAAGTATCAATAGAAAATTCTTCAGCAATTTCGAATGCCGGACAATTAACTTTATCACTGATAACTACTTCGACACTTACCAGATCTTTTAGTTTTGGGGAATCTAAAATTGCTCTGAGATTTGAACCTCTACCCGAAACAAATACCGCAATTCTTAACACAGCTACATTAATTTAATTTTACAAAGCTACTTAATCACTTCAGAATAATCAATATAAATTAACTTAACCATATCACTCCACGCGTTTATATTATAAAAATTTAAATAGAAGTTTTGATGTTTATATATGATTTTAATCAACCAATTATTGAAAAAAACTTAAGTTAAAAATGAATGATTGTAATTATTCAGTGCGATTGATAGAACCATTGTTTTCAGAAAACTTGACGGAAGCTTTTACAAACTCACGAAATAAAGGATGAGCATTTGTAGCACGGGATTTTAGCTCAGGATGAAACTGGCAGGCAACAAACCAATTATGATCAGGTAATTCAATCATTTCAACTAATTCTCTATCTGGTGAGAGACCACTTAAAACCAAACCATTGGCAGTAAGTTTCTCTCTGAATTTATTATTTAACTCATAACGGTGTCTGTGCCGTTCAGAAATAGATTTGCTTTTATATGCATCCATTGCTTTTGTACCCTCTTTAATCTCACATGGGTAGGCACCCAAACGCATTGTAGCACCCATATCTTTAACATTTTTTTGATCAGACATCAGATCAATAATACTAAATCTATTCTTCTTAAACTCTGAACTGTTTGCATTTTTAATATTGCATACATTTCTCGCAAATTCTATTGCTGCACATTGTAATCCAAGACAAATACCCAGAAAAGGTATATTATTTTCCCTGGCAAATTTTGTTGCTTTTATCTTCCCTTCAATACCGCGTTCGCCAAATCCACCAGGAACGAGAATACCGG
>JARRKK010000446.1:0-3194 GCA_037388105.1 Ignavibacteriaceae bacterium
ATGCATCATTATCGCATACTGTGGTTGAACCAATCGAATGAAATGCATATTCTGATCCACAATATATTAAACCACCTACGTAGTATCTTAAAAATATTTCATAAGGTACAATTGCGGAGCATTCTCTTTCCGCTCCATCAATATTATGAGCATAGTCTATTACTGCGGCGCTATAATTATTTTTAGTAAATTCCTTAACAACAGTTGTCAAGTAGTTTTGTTTAACGGTGCAATCTGCATCCAAACAAATTATCAGTTTTTTAGATTTTTGTATATAATCAAACGTTGTTAATGCTAAATCCATACCAATCTTTCTTGCTAACCCTACACCGCTGTGCTTTTTTTCTAATTCGTTACCTTTCGAAGATGCATCTATCAATCCAACCAATAATCCTGATTGCTTAATTTCGTCTGCATAAAATACACTAGAATTGTTAAAAATTATTGAGCGTAAATAGTCTATCGATTGTTCGTTATCTGCTTTTATTTCTTGTGTTGCATCTGGAGAGTTATTCAGTACAAATAAGACTAATGTTGAATTGAAAAATTTAGAATCATTTTTAGCAAGGGAGGAGAGAAGAATTTTAATATTTTCAAATTCAGCTATTGCTGGAATAACTATTACATTGCTTATGCCAGATTGAATTTTCCATTCAATCTTATATTTTTTCAGCGAATGTTTATTAAAGAACGAGACGATGTGATCAGGCAGACTTCGTATCATTTCCCAAATGCAGTTCTATTAATTTTAATATTTTATTGTAGTCTCCGCCCTCAAACCAATTTATTTTAACACCTTCGTGTTCCATTTTTCTAAACCAGGTCATCTGCCTCTTGGCAAATTTGTGGATAGCAATATTCAGTTTTTGAAACATTTCATTATAATCTAATTCTCCACTTAAAAATAAATTTATATATTTATATTCTAACCCGAAGAACTTTAACTTTTCACTAGAAACTCCCATCTCTAAAAGGTTTTTCACCTCATCAATCATTCCTTCGTCAAGCCTTTTCTTCAGTCTTTCGCTTATCCTTTTTTTAATTTCGCTCCTGCTATATTTAATTCCAATGTTTAATGAAGAAATTTGATCTTTTGGGTCATAAAATTTATTATCACCTGATTCTGCAATTAGTATGGCTTTTATAATTCTATCTTTGTTTATCAGATCTGTCGTATTGTGTTGTCTTGGATTTAATTTTAAAAGGATTTTTCTTAGTTCCTTATCAGGAAGCATTTGTAACTCATTTATTCTAGCTCCTGAATGAACTGATTCTTTAAGATTATAGTTCTGTAAGATTGAACTTAAATATAATCCTGTACCGCCAACCAGGAATGGTATCCTATTATTTTCAATTATTATTTTATAAGCATCGGCAAAATCTTTTTTAAATTGATAAAGATTATACTCGTCAAAAGGTTCAGTTATATCAATCAAATAAAATGGTATTGATCTATTTCCCACATTATAATCATTTAAATCCTTACCAGTACCAATATCCATGAATTTATACACTTGACGTGAATCTGCAGAAATTATTTCACCGTTAAACTTATCAGCAAGTTGAGCTGCTAATCTTGTTTTTCCGGTAGCTGTAGGACCAAGAATTGTTATTAGATCAAATCTCATTTGTTATAATTTCCTTAAGAATTTCTGACAGGATTGGTGTAATTAAATAGTTTTTAAAACTTTAAATATCGAGTCGGAATTGGAAATGTTATTTCCGGGTTTTTCATTTGTTTATAATTTCTTTTTGGTAGTACCCGTTTCTGAATTTTTAGAAAAACTAATATGTCCGAAATGCAGCTCGACGATTCTCTTTGCAATTTGTAATCCAAATCTGCTTCTCTTCTTACTATCAGAGTAGCCGGGTGTAAAAATTGACTCAATTAACTCAACAGGTATACCCAGACCTTCATCTCTCACATTAATTTGCACAAATTTTTGGTGTGTGCGGGAACTAATAAACACATTGCCGTTTTCTTGAGTGACATTGCAGGCATTTTCGATGAGTTGAAAAATTGCCATAAAAAGTTTTCCCGAGTCAATACTAACATCTGTATCATCACCAATTTTTGCTAAAAGATTTATATTTCTTAAGCCGCAGTAATCTGAGAGCAGTTCAGTAATGCTGTTCATAAATTCGTTAATATTTACTCTCTTAGGGTTAAGTGTAAATTCGTTCTTATTATAATTATATACTGATTGGATAATATCCCACGTAAAATTTGTCTGATTTTTTATCAAGCCAATCATATCTTTAACTTTCTGGGATATTGCTTCCTGGTTTAATAGTAGCGTATAACTATTTATGACCTTAATAGGAATTAGCAGATTGTCTGATAAAAATTTTTCAACGTTATCATTTAAATCCTGTTTTTTCATTTCGATGAAATTATTAATAGACTTACATTTTTCGATTGCAAATGCTGCATGTTTAGTGATCAATTTCAGTTTTTCGATATCTTTTTCGGAGTATACCTGATTGTTTCGTGCTAACTGAAGTACACCAACCATGTCTTGATCATGTCCTAAAAGTGGAAGATATATTATGTAATTCAGTTCACTATTTGCAGGTTGATCAATATTTGGATTAAAGCGTTTATCCTTATGTGGATCCTCCAGGTTTATGATATTGCGTTGAAGAGCGCATGTTCTTGTTAATCCCTCTGTACTCGAATAAGCTATCTTAGTTACAGTTCCTCTTTGAACTACAAGTTTACTCAGTGCAGTGGTTCGCTTATCAATTAAAAAAATTTCCCCGGCGTCAGAGTCTGAAATCCTTTGCAGATTTTTAACAATGGATCTAATAGTGTCATACAGTTTAATTGGTTGATTAATAGATTTTATTACTTCAAGGATATCCTGAATATCAAATGATTCAATTTGCTCTTCTGTTTCGGGTTCTTTTTCTTTCAACAATGAACGAACTTCTTCAAACATCTCATTTTCATTTTCGAATGTAGGTGTTGTTTCGACTTCTCCTTCCTCTATTATTATTTCATTATCTAACTCCACACTCGCATCATCAATTTGAAGATCCACATTATTTTTTTCAGGTAATTGTTCTAACACATTTAAAGCTTTATCTTCAGGTTCACCCCCTTCCTTTGCCCTATCCCTTGAGTATATTGCTTTGAATAATCTGGGTTTCACTGATTTAGTCAGGTCAATTCGGCTTTTTCCGGTAGAACT
>JARRKK010000446.1:3209-4841 GCA_037388105.1 Ignavibacteriaceae bacterium
AGTGTCTCGACTATATGTATTGGAAGCGTGTATAAAAGACACTTGCTATTTGCAACAGCGGATGAATTCCTCCGAGTATGATCATATAATTCTTTCTCCCCAAAAAAATCGTTGAACAATTTCCGGCTTATATAATTATGTGATGGAAATTTTATTTTTACGTCGCCTCTCAGCAGCAGGAACAATTCATTTGAACGGTCACCAGCGCGATAGATTATGGTCCCTTCATTTACCTCTTTAAAATTTTCAGGTTTGTATATTGAAGTAATTACCGAATCATCCATATCGGTAAATAATTTATTCAATTGTAACTCTTTAAAGTTTCTTTGATATGACATGAACTCCCTGTTTAATTAGAACGCCTGTTTCGCACTCTTAACTCCTTACTTTAACAAAACTACTATATCAAAAATTAACACTTGTTTTTGTTAATGACCATTAATCTTCAATCTGTATTATAATATGCAATCTATTAACACTAAATTACAGCATTAAATTTAAAGTTCAATGGAAACCATTTATCGAGCGGTGCATCTTACCGATGAAAGAAAATGAATTAATAAAACAGGCACAGAAGGGTGATAAGAAAGCTCTTACTCAGTTGGTAAAAATGCATGAACAAACTATATACAATTTTGCTTTTAAGATTTGCAGGGATAAGGAAAAAGCAGAAAATATTATGCAAGAGAGCTTTTACAGTATGGTGAAATCTATTAAACAGTTTGATGGAAATTCAAAATTGTCAACCTGGCTTTATAGAATTGTTACCAATCATTGTCTGATGCTTGCTCGAAAAATCAAATCACGTCAATTCGTTTCTCTTGAAAATGATGATGAATTATATGGCGATAAACACATTGCAGATTGGAGTTTTATACCTGAAAAAGTGGTTGAGAACGAAGAGCTAAGAGCTATGCTTGATTCCGCTATTCAAAAACTTTCACCGGAGTACAGGATGATTTTTCTTTTACGGGATGTAGAAGGATTTTCAACGGAGGAAACTGCTGAAACTGCTGAACTCTCAGTCCCGGCAGTAAAATCCAGGCTTCATCGTGCACGGGCATTTTTAAGAAATGAATTAAATAGGGCGTTCCGAAAATGAGCGAAGAAAAAATTAACTGTAAAGATGTAATGATGCATATTTGTGAGAGTCTTGGCGAAGATCTTAATTCTGAGAAATGTATTGCAATTAAAAATCATTTAGATGATTGTTTGGGATGCCAGAATTATTTTAAATCTGTTGAACTTACAATCGATTGTTACCGGAAGTACAATATCAAAATTCCTGAAGATGTGCATAGCAGGTTAATGAGGTTTCTCGATTTAGATGATAGTGAAAAGAATTCTGTATGAACAGGTACTAACAATTAATATTGATATGAAGAAGATAATTCAGCTTTGATAACTGTAGTTGTTATCCTAATTTCTGGTAAATTAGAAATATCTCTGAACCCTCCAAATTTAGATTAATATATAAGGTTATATTTTGTAATTTTCATATGAGTTGTAAATTACTATTTTCCATTATCTTTATTCTGATTGTATTCCAGCATTTGAATTCTTAACTAGTAAATGGTATATCAGTAGCGTTTAAACTGAATATTGGTGCATTGGTGATGATTCCAATATTGA
>JARRKK010000447.1:0-1746 GCA_037388105.1 Ignavibacteriaceae bacterium
CCTTAAAAGAGTATCAGGAAAAAGGTGGATTGATTGCTTTGGATAAAAGAGCATCAACTTTAATTGATCTTCTTGCACAATTCGAAGCTCAAAAAAGTGCCACTCAGGTAGATTTAATGGCTTCCAATAAAGTATTAGAAAATCTCAGGCGTGAGCTGGAAAGTCAGAATCCGAAAATGGCAGACTATTTAAAAAGCCTTTCGTCACAATCATATATTACTGCTATCCAGGATCAGATCGTAAAAATGGAAATAAACAGGGAGGTGGCTCTTTCGAAAGAGGAAGGAGTAAATAATCAATCTGCAATAATAAAAGATTATGACAGAAAGATTTCAGAACTGAAACAGGAGTTAGATAGAGAATTACAAGTGCTGAAAGCAGGAATATTTGCAAGCAGTCCTTCGGAAGTTAAAGAATTAACGCAGAAAATAATTGAACAGGAAGTAAATAATCAGGCGCTGCAATCATCAATAAAGGAGCTGGATGAAATAGTTAAAAGTTACGAAGCACGTTTTATGAAACTTCCCAAAAACACATTAGAACTTGCGAGACTGGAAAGAAATTCTTCAGCATTGGAAAAATTATATATTTTATTGGAGCAGCGTTATCAGGAAGCGTTAATTAATGTCCAATCGCAACCGGGTAATGTGGTTATTATTGATAAGGCACGAGTTCCAAAAAATCCTTCCAAACCAAACCGAACGCTGATAGTTTTAATCGGATTGGTTTTAGGTACCGGACTAGCCGTTGCTTTTGTTTTCATAAAAAATTATTTCGATGATACGGTTAAAACACCGGAAGATATTCAGCATAAAAATATAAATGTTTTGGCGTGGATACCCAGGATTGAGGGTCTTGGGGTGAATGGTAAGAGTGATTTTCAATTCATCGTTAGTAAGAGTCCGGATTCGATACCCAGTGAGGCATTCAAAGCTTTAAGAACACGAGTTGTCTTTTCAAGAATTGAAAAAGAAACATTAAAAACAATCCTTGTAACTTCCGCTGCACCAAAGGAAGGGAAGACAACAATAAGTATAAACCTTGCGGGAAGCTTTGCTTTAACAAATAAAAAAACTTTGCTAATAGATTGTGATTTGAGAAAACCTCAGGTGCATCATATCTTCAATTCCGATAGATCGCCGGGATTGATTGATTATTTATTTGGTGAGGTTCTTTTAGATGAAATAATTAGACCAACAGAGATTGAAAAATTAAGTTATATTACTACAGGTACAATTCCTCCTAATCCTGCTGAGATGCTGGATTCCGAGCAAATGAGAAATTTGCTTGCGAAATTCCGCAGCGAATATGATATAGTTGTTATCGATTCTCCTCCCATCATTGCTGTAACTGATTCTGAAATTTTATCAAATCTTGTCGATGGAACACTTGTAGTTGTGTCCGCTGATTCAACTGAAATTGTCCTGATGGAGAGAGCCGTTGAGCTTATTAAACGTGAGAATACTCAATTCCTTGGTACGGTCCTGAATAATTTTAGTTATAAGAGTGGATACGGATCTTATTACAAATATTACTACTACTACTCAACCCCAGAAAAAAAGAAAATATAACAATTTGCTTGTACATTAGTGTTTGTTTGAAATTACTCACAAAGTTCAAATAATACTCCATTCATTGATTTGGGATGTATGAATGAAATGTTTAATTCATCGGCACCTGGTTTAGGAATTTCATCAATTAATTTTATTCCTTTTTCTTTTAATTCATTTAAGGATTTTTGAAGGT
>JARRKK010000448.1:0-1734 GCA_037388105.1 Ignavibacteriaceae bacterium
AGCTGTAAGGGGATACGCTCCAGCGTACATCTATACTTGGTGCATTATCTGCTGCAATCCACATTTTACCATTTGAATCAATATCTATTGTTGCTGTTTCTACTCCGCTACCCAAATTAATACTTACCAAATTTGGATTACGTCCACTCCAGAATTGGTAATTATTGCTGGAAGGAACATATTGAATCGAAACGAAATCAGAACTACTAGACCTAACAAATAAGATATGAGTTATATCTCCGACAGCTTTTGCATCTGCATGGACATCGGTATGATCGGTAAGCTTAATAAGTTTTGTCCAGGAATTTCCATCCAGACGATAAAGATATGTTCCATCATTCTTAATGGGAATTGCAGTCCACCAAAATCCATTATATTTCCAGACTTTTGATTGTGGCTTATACCCTGGATGTTCATCTGTATTACTAACATCGGAAAGTGTTGATTGGTCAATAAATTGTGCAAAGGTGTTTATTGAAAACACGAAAACTATTGATACCGTCAGTATCGAAAATATTTTAATTGGATAGTTAAGCATAATATTTTTGATTTAATCTATATATGATAATTACCTGATAAATCAATATCAGGATTTATAAAGCTTTTCTGCCTGGGTGAATTTGTATTTCTGTGTCCCTCTACAAAACCAAGTATTAACCAATCCGATTGCTTAGCTGTGTATTAAACCAGGAATCCCTCATCGTTAACTTCCGTTTGTGTTCACCACCTGAATTTTATTCTCGTTACACACCTTAATAATGAAAACTACCTCAATTGGAAATGCCCCGAATATTTAATACTTGCTAAGTGTTACTACTACTCGAATTTAATATTACTTCTTAGCCATTACAAATTTGTATGGCAACCGCAACATTATTATAATCAATCATACCATCCTCAGGGTCTAAAATTATTTCTGAGATAAATTAAGTGCCCGAAGAGTTGAAATACTTAAACACTATAAGACAATCAATATGTAAATCATCAGTGTATAAGCCAATGATATTACTCTGCAATATTAGCATTTATTCTAGATTAAGTGTTTTGAGCTAAGATTAAAAAGAGTAATAGTAATTGTATTTTTTTAAGCACTAATCTTCCCCCACACCCTGAATTAAACCTATCATACAATTGTATTAAAGTTAGATTAATATCTAATTCCATACAAAATCAAACAGGTAATATTTACCGAATATAATAAAAATAAAATGAAAAGCAAGTAATAAATTTTCTTAAAACGACAATATTGTCATAGAGTTATATATATATCATTAAAAATAAGTTAAAAATTGGGATTCTGAAATATGAGCCTGAAATAATAAATATTTTGTAGATTTCTTAAAACAAAAAAACTTACGATACATAAGAAAAGATAGAAAGGATAGATATTGTTTATAAAAAGGAATTAAAACAGAGATAGATTCAAGACTCCAGGAACTCAACCAAGACAATTTTCTAATAATGTACTGAGAAGTATATAGTGAATAGTTCCTCCTATTTTTATTTTATCAGAATCATCTTCCTATTAACGGTAAACGATGATGTTTGAAGTCTATAATTATAAACTCCACTTGGTAAATTGGATGCATCAAATATTAATGAATGACTACCGGCTACTTTTTCCTCGTTAACTAATTCTTCCACTAATTCCCCCAACATGTTATAAACCCTTAATGATACCAACTGTTTTTCCGGAAGTGTAAATTCAATCCTTGTTTCAGGATTAAACGGGTT
>JARRKK010000449.1:0-1730 GCA_037388105.1 Ignavibacteriaceae bacterium
CCGGTGTTGGTGCCAACTGGTTAGATGCACATTAATGCATTTCAAAAAGGATCAAATAAATAAAATTCTCTGCATTAAGCCAAGAGGAATTGGGGATATTGTTTTATCCACAATAATTCTTGAGAATCTTCACGACTATTTTCCGGGGATACAAATAGATTATTTAACGGAACACTTTGCAGTTCAGGCATTATCTAACAATCCCCTGGTTAATAACGTAATATCAATGAAGAAAAAAGAGTTCCCGCTTTTTGTTGCAAACAGAATAAGAAAAGAGAAGTATGATATGATTTTGGATCTGTGGTCGAATCCAAGAAGTGCACAGATTACATTCCTTTCAGGAGTTAGATACAAAATCGGTTACAATTACAGAGGACGGCGATATGCATATAATATAAAGGTTAACCCGGAATCAAATAACCAACATGCAGCGGAAGATAATCTCAGGTTTTTAAATGCAATTAATGTTCCTGTAAATTCAAAAGTAATACACTATTATGTTTCAAAGGAAGATGATGAGTGGGCAAAAGATTATTTAAAAAATTCATTTGTAGAGAGTACCAAAATTATTGGCATAATACCTTCTGGAGGATGGCCTTCAAAAAGATGTGATGCAAGCAAATGGATAGATTTTGGGAAGAAGATAAAAGATGCAATTCATATAAAATTTATAATTCTGTGGGGTCCGGGTGATGAACAGGATGCAAATACTATAAATGAAAATCTTTCACCTGTTTCAGTATTAGCACCAAAAACCGATGTAAAAAGATTAAGTGCGTTAATTAATAACTGTAACTTGGTCATAGCAAACGACTCCGGTCCAATGCATATTGCTGCAGCATTGGACATTCCAACACTCGGAATTTTCGGACCCACAAATCCGGTAGCACACCGACCGTATTCTAAAAATTCAGATTATATCATTAAAGAAAATTTACATTGTATTATTTGTAATAAGCTGGTTTGTCCTTTCAATCACGAATGTATGCGTGATTTATCTGAAGATGAATTTCTGCTGAAAGTAGAAAAACTTTTACAACTCGATAATCCGAAAAAAGTTAATGCTGAAAAAAATTGAAATATTTTTTAGACGCATGTTTCTAAGTACCCTCCTGCTTTTCTCTGGAAAATCCATATCAAACAACTTCAATACATTTGATAGCGATTCCAGTATACTGTTCATAAGATTAAACAGGATTGGTGATGCACTGGTAACCACTCCCCTTCTTTATGAAGTAAAGAATCAATTGGGGTGTAGGGTATATGTTCTTGCTGATAGGAAGAACTATTTTATTTTTGATAATAATCCATCGATTGATGAAACAATAATTTTCAATAAAGGGTTATCCGGAATATTTAATGTCAGAAGGTTTATTAAGAAGAAAAATATAAATACTATAGTTGATCTTCACGATGATGTTTCCACTACTGTTAGTTTCATTATAGTATTGTCAGGAGTTAAAAACAGATTCAGTCTGAAAAAATCAAATGAAAAAATATATACTACCACTATTGAACGATTAGATTCCTCATCCAATCATGTTATTGAAAGATTACTAGAATTATCAAAACTGTTCAATATAAATGTAAACAGTTCGGATGCTTCAATTAGATATTATCCAAAGCAAGATTCCACGGAAAAAGCCAATCGGTGGATAAGTAAGTTACATCCTGCTAATAAATTTCTTTTGGGTATAAATATCTCTGCAGGTAGTGATGCTCGTTTTTGG
>JARRKK010000450.1:0-1722 GCA_037388105.1 Ignavibacteriaceae bacterium
GGAGAGTTATTAATAGACAATACTAACAAAATTTACTTATATGCAAGGGATAGTTTAAACAATGATTTTTTATACTGTTATCGTCCTGACGGGGAACTGGATTGGCAGTATAGGATCGGGAGTGTTGATTTATTTTCTAGTCCAACTATTGACAGTGAAGGTAACATTATTCTATGTGTTAAAAATGATAGCTTGAAGAGTGTAGTCATATCATTAGATTACGGCGGTAATGAAACCTGGAGTACTATCATCCGAGATGATCAAGCTTTTTTGGATTGCAGTATTATTTGTGATGCTGAGGGGAAAATATATACAGTCTCTGAAGGTTTTAACGGAGAAAGTTATATTCATTGTTTAGATAGTAACGGTGAGATATTATGGGAGGTTTTTGTCAACGATATTTCACTGATCGGATCTCCAGCGATCAATTCTAAAGGTACAATTTATATAGGAGGATTTACAAGTACTTTCAATGCTTCTCACACTCGCAACTTAATAGCCATTAGTGAATATCCTTTGGAGGTTGAAAATATGGTAAAACCAATTACTTATAATCTATTACAGAATTACCCAAATCCGTTTAATCCTAATACGACCATAAAATATTCCATCCCTGAAGAAGGGGTAGTTTCGTTGGATGTTTACGATTTGCTTGGTAGTAAAGTGGCTTCACTAGTTAATGAGCACCAGGCTGCAGGAAACTACTCAGTACAATTTGATGCATCTTCTACCGCAGGCGGATTACCAAGCGGGATCTACATTTACAGACTCACATCGGGACAATTTACATCAAGTAAAAAACTAATTCTTCTCAAATAAATTGTCTTCTCTAAGCAGGAGTATACAGCTCCGGCCTTTATATTTATTTTCAATAATTCTTTTTTAATTTGCGCTTTAAAAAATTTGTTATTGAATTGATAAAAGTAAAGATGAAAGAATTAAACTACTTTTTAGTTGATGTTTTTACAGATTCACAATTCGAAGGTAATCAGTTAGCTGTATTTCCCGAGCCGTTAGACATATCGGATGAGTTAATGCAAGAAATTGCAAATGAATTAAACCTTTCAGAAACAACATTTGTTTTTCCTTCCGATAACGAGAAATGTGACTGCAAAGTAAAAATTTTTACACCTCAAAGAGAATTGCCTATGGCTGGTCATCCTACTATTGGTACAGTGTTTACGCTTTTGCAATATGAGTTGATAAAACCAGAAAATAAAAATTATTTCATTTTTGAGGAAGGTATAGGTCCTGTAAAAGTAGAATTTGAATTAAAGAACGGTAAACCTGATTTAATTTTTATGAACCAACCTATTCCTGAATTCGGGTCAATATTTTCGGAGACTTCACAAATAGCGGAGCTTCTTTCACTAAATAACGAAGATGTAATCAATGATCTCCCGGTACAGGTTGTTTCTAGCGGTGTGCCTTTTCTGTTCGTTCCATTAAATAGTATCGAAGCTGTTAAGAATGCAAAAGTAAGAATCGATTTACTCGATAAAGTATTGAAAGATTTAGAGACAAAGCAATTATTTATATTTACAACTGAAACAGAACGTAAAAATTCTTTTGTTCATTGCAGGATGTTTGCACCATCTTTTGGTATAGTTGAAGATCCTGCAACCGGAAGTGCACACGGACCTTTAGGAGCCTACCTGGTAAAATACGGACTTAGCGATGGAAAAAGATTTATCAGTGAACAAGGTTTTGAAATGGGACGAC
>JARRKK010000451.1:0-1687 GCA_037388105.1 Ignavibacteriaceae bacterium
TGAGAATAAAATCCTCACCAACTTTCATTGATGAAGTCTTGATAAAAAGTTTACTTACAGATTACTTCATCAACACCATCTTCCTAATCTCAACAAAACTACCTGCTTGTAGTCTGTTGAAGTAGACGCCGCTTGGTAATGATATTGCATTAAATTCAACTTCATAATTTCCAACAGGTTTTTCTTCATTAACCAATGTTTCTATTTCATTACCGAGTATATCAAATACTTTAATTGTGACTGTTGCTGTTTGAGGAACCGAGTATCTTATTGTTGTTAATGGATTAAACGGATTAGGATAATTTTGATTCAAAATAAAGTCTGATGGTATATCATTTGTGTTATTTCCAACTAGGTTAGATATCACATTCTTTATATCAAGTAGTTCTGACCATATTGACCATTTGTTCTGAGTGTCTCGTACTCTAACTCTGAAACAACTTATTTCGGATTCATTCAGTCCATAATCGACATTGCCGTCTGACCAATATCGGTTAGGTCCGGAATAAATTGTACGCCAGGAGCCGGAACCAACTTTTTGTTGCAACTCAGACCAATTAACATCAGGTTCGATCGGATCACCATCCCAGTAATCAGCACCCCACACTAAATTAATTCCACCTTCATTATTATCAGACTCAAGTTTATTGGGATCCCAACTTAAAAGTGGTTTTGAAGGTTTTCCATAAATGGAATTTTTAATAACAAAGCACGCTGTAACTATTGACCCACACTGACTTTTTATTTCCATATAAAAATCAGTTTGTTTTCCATCCCACGTTTTTGCAGGAGGATTACTCCAATTTGAAAATACATTATTGAAATTTGTATTGAATGCATTATTAAAACCATAACCATGTAACCAATCATTACATTCAACTCTATCATCGTCATCTATATATGCATACAAAAAAGTCGAGAGTGTACTATCAATAAATATTCTGTCCCGATTTCCTCTTCCGCCTCTATTAACTTTCGCTTTTTTAAGTGCTGGAATTTCATTTCCCCAGCAACTTACAGTTTTGGGAGATTCCCAATTCCAGAATCCATCAGATGTTAATAATCGAGGACAATCATACATATAGTATCCGTGCTTAAAATGTAAAATAAATATTCCCCTATCATCGGGATTTGATATACTATTATCGTAGATGCTTATTTGTTGGTGATTTTCAAAATAGTATGCTTCACCTAGAATATCATTATTAAGGTTATACTTATATGCCGATGGAGTTGTAATGTAATCACCCATAGGGGCAGATAAAATATTATCCTCAATTAATATTGGTTTTATCCAGGCCAGTCTTTCTCTTTCAAAAGCATTAGCACATATACCTTCATCTCCGGGAGTTAGCATGCCCCAAAATGTATGGTTAAATTCACTATAAGGATGTTCGCAATGTATTAACCAATGTGCTATTTCGTGAATTACGTTTTTAAAGTTTCTTTCCGGATCCCTTTCACCCCAGTACTGAATAGTAACACCTGAACCATTAGAACCGTAAATCGAACTACACCATATCCCATTTTAATTTTTACTTGATTATCTTCCACCCAAAACTCAGGACCACGACCTAATGATGCCTCACCGCACCAATTGTCTGAGAGAACCAGACCCCGCCAGATAATAACTATCATATCAACAATTCCATCAGGTTCATTGATATGATAATAATTACTAATATAT
>JARRKK010000452.1:0-1684 GCA_037388105.1 Ignavibacteriaceae bacterium
AAATCAATATGATTAATATGATTTAACTCAAGTTCTTTCTGATCTATATTTCTATCTTTTTGATAGCAATCTTCTGCCGGAGCATTTGAACCGGCAACAAAGACATTATGCTTATTTTTTGCTTTCAATGCAATTTCAACTGCATTCTTAACATTATCCTGTAAAGAAAGATCTTTAATTCCCCTTAGTGCCACCGGATTCGTGCGAAATGTATTGGTAGTGATAATATCTGCTCCCGATCGTATATATTCCTGATGAATCGAAAAAATTGTTTCAGGTGATTTTTCATTAACATCTGTCATCCAGATAGTTCCTGCACTTTTAAATCCTTTCTGCTGGAGCAAGCTACCCATCGCACCATCTAAAATTAAAGGTTTTTTATTCTTCTTTGCTATTTGGAAAGGATTAGTATCTAAAAAACTCATCATTAACGGTCAAATTTATTGAAAAAAGCAATCGCCTCCGAAACGATTCGATCTAAATCAATCATATCTATGCACTCAAGATTATATGGACACTCCTTTTTCCAACAAGGTGAACAGAATAGATCTTCTTGATACAGTTTTATTCCTCTGTTGTAAAGCTCAATCTCGGTCCAGCAACTGACACCAAACCAGGCAATAACATATTTCTTAAGCGCGATTGCTAAGTGCATTCCGAATGAATCACCGGTTATTACCAGATCAGCAATATCTTCGTAACAAGCGCCATGTCTAACACCCTCTGATGTTGGTGTATTTATGATCTTTCCTTTGAAATTAGAACAAATTTCATTATTTCTTTCAGTATCTTCAGGACCACCTAACAGGACAAGTTTATACTTCTTTTTATCAAGAAATTTTTGTATTAAATAAACATGTTGTTCTATTGTCATCTTTTTATTTGGATAAAGATTAGAACAACCTGTATTAAACCCAATCACAAAATCATGTTTAGTTATTCCAACTTTGGATTTATAACTATTGATGAAAGATTTTTCCTCTTCTGTAAAATTGTATACATACTCATCGTTCTTAAAATCAAGTTCAAGACTTTCAGCTAAGTAATCCTGTCCGGTTCTTTTATTTACTTTGAATTTTAATTGATCGTCTAATCCTAAGTTATAGTTATAATATGCCCCTTTATTTACAGGAATGATCTTAGAATTTTCGTTCAATCCAAATCCAAGTTTGTTAGCAGCATCAATTGAGTTCAGGAGGGCACAAGACCGTTGTGATTTATCCACATTCATCACATAATCAAATTTCATTTGATTCAAAATGGAAATTGATTCCGCATTGTACTCGAAGACCTGATCTACATATTGATTATCTTGAAGAAGCATTGCTGCATTTTTTAAAGTAATCCAGTAAATGGAAGAATCAGCAAATTTTCTTTTTATAGCAGGAAGTTGAGCTGTTGTCATAAGTACATCACCCATTGCATCAAGATTGATAATCAGGATCCGGGTACCGATAGGAATGTTGTCTTTACATCCATCCTTCCAACAATTATGATCAGGATAGCAAGGTTTATAACCTGTAAACCGTTTACAATTAGGTATTTGTTCAGACATTTAATATTTGCTCAAGAAATGGAATAAATTTCTTTTTTACCTCATCAAAAGTAACATTTTTGAGTGTAGGTTCTTCAGTCATGACACAATCAAATTTCGTATTGTAAGGACTCCAAATCATATCATTAG
>JARRKK010000453.1:0-2267 GCA_037388105.1 Ignavibacteriaceae bacterium
GGGGGACCTGATGATACTATTGGAAGAGCCGTTGATAAGGATGTTGTTATATCAACAACTAACAGAAACTTCCCCGGAAGAATGGGAAGTAAACAATCTGAAGTTTATCTGGCATCTCCATTAACTGTGGCAGCATCTGCAATTGCGGGTGTAATTACGGACCCAAGAGATTTTCTTGAATCTATAAACTAAAATATAAATTTTATTTGAATTGGATAGTAATTAAATGAAAAAAACAATTTCGGGAAAAGCTTTTGTACTTGGAAATAATATTGATACTGATCAAATAATTCCAGCTGAACATCTTGTTTATAGTTTGACAGATAAAGAAGAAGCGAAGAAGTACGGTCATTTTTCATTATCAGGAGTGCCAATTTCCCAATCAGGTTTACCTGATGGAGGCATTCCGTTTATTGATGGCGATGAATACAAGTCAAAATTTAATATCATAATAGGCGGATCAAATTTTGGTTGCGGATCATCAAGAGAACATGCTCCATTTGGATTACAAGTAGCCGGTATACGGGCAATAGTTGCGGAATCGTATGCAAGAATTTTTTATCGAAACTCAGTTGATGGAGGATTTCTTATTCCTTATGAATCAACAGATAAATTAATTGATAAAATAAGTACCGGTGATTCATTGGAAATTGATTTGGAGAATAATTCACTAAAGAATAATACTACAAACCAATTATATAATTTAAAACCACTCGGAAATGTATTACCCATTATTCAGGATGGAGGAATATTTGAACATGCACGTAAAAGCAGAATGATAAACTAATAACAAACAGATTTTTTTAAAATGGAACTGATAAAATTTCAACGGATAATAATTTGTTGGCTCTAATCAAAGCAGAAACCCCGGTTGTATCAATCTTTGGCAAAACCTGGAATTTTCATTCAGAAATAGGATTGGGTTTAACTGAACAAGAAAATGAGAAGCTAATATTATCATCTGTTCTCTTTTTAAAAGAACATGGAAAAACTGTTGTATTTGATGCTGAGCATTTCTTCGATGGTTATAAAAACGATAGAAAATTTTCAATTAAAATGCTTAAAGCAGCCGAAAGGGGTGGCGCAGATGTAATTACACTTTGTGATACAAATGGCGGGTCACTTCCATCCGAGGTTTATGATATTGTTCGTGAAGTAAAGAAAGTTATTAAAAAACCAATGGGGATTCATGCTCATAATGATGGGGAATTGGGCGTTGCAAATTCGCTAGCTGCTGTTGAAGCTGGTGCTGTGCACGTACAGGGAACAATAAATGGTCTTGGGGAAAGATGTGGAAACGCTAACCTTGCAAGTATAATACCAAATCTTGTTTTAAAAATGAATATGAATATTAATAAGCAAATAGATTTATCTAATCTTACATCATTATCAAATTTTATTTCCGACATTTTAAACGTTGCACCTGATACACATGCTCCTTTTGTTGGCAAATCTGCTTTTGCCCATAAAGGAGGAATTCATGTTAGTGCAGTCCTTAAAGATAGTCGAATGTATGAACACATAATCCCTGACTCTGTAGGAAACAAGCAAAGAGTGCTAGTTTCTGATCTATCGGGTAAAAGTAATATAGAATACAAAGCCAAAGAATTTGGGATGGATTTAAATGGAAATAAAGATTTGAGTAAAAAATTAGTGTCGAATATAAAATCCCTTGAATATGATGGGTATCAGTTTGATGGAGCAGAGGCCTCATTTGAATTGTTGTTGGCCACCGAAACTAAGGAGTTTTCACCATTCTTTAAATTGCTTGATTCAAAAGTAAACGTAATGTTTGGTAATGAAGGAACGACATCATCCGAAGCTGTTCTAAAAATTGAAGTTGACGGTGAAGTTGAACACACCGCAGATAATGGCCACGGGCCAGTTGATGCACTTAATAACGCACTTCGTAAAGCTCTGATAAGATTTTATCCTGAAATATTGACAATAAAATTAATTGATTACAAAGTGCGGGTACTGAATGAGAAGGAAGGTACCGCTGCAAAAGTTAGAGTTCTTATAGAATCCAGCGATGGTGTTGGAATTTGGTCAACAGTTGGTGTATCAGAAAATATCATAGAAGCAAGTTGGTTAGCTCTTTGTGATAGTTTTAACCATAAATTGTTCAAGCTTCAAAAAGGCAAAGCTTTAAAGATAATGTGATAGATGAGTTATCTTAAATTTAGTCTAGGCGAAGTCAAATTACACTCATAATCATCTCTAAAACAAGTAAGTTATTTTCAAATGTTAAAAAATAAACCCCAAAA
>JARRKK010000454.1:0-1626 GCA_037388105.1 Ignavibacteriaceae bacterium
CGCATTTCTAATTTTTGTAGCAATTTTCTCTTCTCCAATATGATCTAGCATCATACAAGCGCTTAAAAACATAGCAATTGGATTTACAATTGAGGGATTCAACTCTTCATATTTAGGAGCTGAACCGTGTGTTGGCTCAAACACGGCTACATCCTCGCCAATGTTAGCGCTACATGCAAATCCTAATCCGCCAACTAAACCAGCAAAGCCATCGCTAATAATATCACCGAACATATTTTCTGCAACGAGCACACCATAAGTTTCCGGATTTTTTGTAAGCCACATCATCTGGGCATCAATGTTAGTATCCCATAATTCTATATCCGGGTAATCTTTCGCGACTTCTTTTCCAATTCTATACATCATACCTGAAGTTTCTCTCAACACATTCGGTTTTTCACAAACAGTGACATTCTTATAATCAAATTTTTTTGCATATTCAAACGCAGCTTTTATAATTCTAGTGCAACCATTAACCGATACTATTCTGGTTGAAATTGCCATCTCTTCACTTGGAACATTTTTGAATGCTTTCATCTTTGGATGAGTTTCTAAAGCATCACGTACAATTTTTGGCGGATTAGTCCATTCAACACCTGCATACAATCCCTCCGTATTCTGTCTGAATACCACTGCATTCACTAATGGTTCTTCAAAATTCCCGTCAGCGGTTCTTCTGATAAAGTTTAATGGATTGCCTTTAAATGATTGACAAGGACGTATACAAATATCTAAGTTAAAATATTGCCTGAGTCCAACAATAGGACTAAAATACACATAACCTTTATCTCTCAATGAAGGATCAAGTTCATTCGAAGCTGCATCTTTAGGTTTGCTGGTAATTGCACCAAATAATGCTACTTTGTGTTTTTCTAAGATGTCTAATGTTCGTTGAGGAAGTGCATTACCTTCTTTACACCAGAACTCCCAACCAATATCGCCATAAACATATTCTACTTTGAAGCCTGCTGAATCCAATACTCGTAATGCTTCCGGAAGTACTATTTTTCCAATTCCATCACCAGGTAATGCAACAATAGTATTGGTCATAAACAACTTCCAATTTAAGTTATAAAAAATGCGTTTCAAACTTAGAGAATAGAATTAACGTAATCAAGAATTTAAGGTCGAGCGGATCGGTTGGAAAGTACTTTTCATGTATAATAGAGTGTAACTATAATAAAGAATTAAGTTGGTAGTATTTATTTTAAAATAAAAATGTTAAATTAAATATCGTACATTTTTCAGTTAATTATTTATTCCGTATCTAGTCTTAGAGTGCCTAATCCAATAGACGTAAATAAATTTACCATTAAGCCGGATGAAGTTAAAGAACTGCGGAATATACTGTCTGAACTTATCGAACAAAATATTCTTAGTGAGGAATATCAAGATCTCCTAAGCAGAATCAGTGAATCTTTCTTTAAACTTGCACAAGAAAATACTGACTTAAAACTCCTAACCGCATCTTCCCTTGATGTAATATTCAGAATTTCAGCTTCAGGAAAATTACTTTATATAAGCCCATCCTGTGAAGAATTATTCGGATATACTTCAGAAGAACTTTTAGGAAGATCGATTGCTAAATTTATTCCTGAGAAACAATTATCACTTGCATTCAAATCG
>JARRKK010000455.1:0-1593 GCA_037388105.1 Ignavibacteriaceae bacterium
GTATTTATTTCAGCAGTATCATTTTTTTAGTCACATCAAAAACTTGTCCTGCCTGGTTCATCGGTGATTTGGAAGAAACATCGACTGCCTGAATTCTGTAGAAGTATATTCCACTTGCGAGGTTTGATCCATCAAACTGGAATTCATAAGAACCGGCTGACTGTTCTTTATCGACTAATGTTTTTATTTCCTGACCAATAGAATTAAGGATCTGTAATTTTACATTTGCCTTAAACGGCAGTTCATATTTAATAACCGTACCGGGATTAAATGGATTCGGGTAATTCTGTTCCAGTACAAATCTTGTAGGTACTAAAGAAACTGACTGAATCTTTAACACATTTACACTGGCATTATTTATAGTTATTTCCATTCCGTCTGATATTTCTCTTTTACCTGTTTCAACATTACCGGCATATTCTTTAAGCATAAATCCATTGACAGATTTATCATATGATCCTGTCATCTTTATATTCAACGGATAGTTATTCGACTGAAGATTTATTTCTATCTCATCGGATTCTGATAATCTATATCCGCCGCTAATTCTTGCATCAAATAAACCGGCTGGTGGTAATGGTGGTAAACTATAATTCTCTATACTCAAACCATTATCTAAAGTACCGGCACAGTAAAGTGTTTGGGAATGACCTTTACTGTCTTCCACTTCCAAACTAATGAAATTGCTCAGGTCAGCGAAGGTGGATTCGCTTTCACCTTCTTTTGCTAAACCAGGAGGAGGAGGAGGAAGAAGACTTGTACAATCCAGAGTTATTGTTCCTGCATCATTAGTTCTTATCCAGTAACCTTTTCCTTTCATAAAAGTATCCGTTGAAAAGTAAGCACCGTCAAATCCCATCAATGTATTTGGAATAAGTATACTTCCATCATCAATAACTTCACTGAGAGGTAGGTCACAGAATGGTCCGCCTACCATATTCCACCCTTCGTCTAAATTCAATTCCAACATAGGTATTTCCAAACCCTCTATTTCTTGTGATCCTGCCGAAGCGAATTTTAACCAGTAGCCTTCTCCCGGAAATATATCTTCAGTGAGGAAATATCCACCATTAAAACCAAACAATGTACCCGATGTTGCAGTTGGATATAAAACCAGATAGTTATTATTCGCAACTTCCAGTGGCAGACTTATCATGTTAAAGCCAGCATCGAAATCCGAGGTGAAGGTTGAGTTATATGTAAACATTATTTGATAATGGCCATCTTCTACAGCAAAGTCGTCATATGAAGATGATGTTCTCATATTAACATTTACAACGGAACCTCCGGTTGCAAAATCTATGAAACGGAAGTTACCATCGTCAGGTAATTGGTTGGGATCCCAGGTGAAACTTACCGGATTGCAGCCATCTGTTCTCTGGAAAATTACATCCCATACACTTTCACCATCAATATTTGTTGCCCTTATATCTGTGAAAAAACCATCAGCACAGCTTGCAAGGTAAGCATTGAATGTTCCAAGCGGTGGAGGTGGAGCTGCATATGCATCGTAACCGGTATCAAAACAATCTGTCGCATCCGGTGCTGTACCAAACATCAGAGCCAGACTATGACCACAATCATCTGATACAG
>JARRKK010000456.1:0-3517 GCA_037388105.1 Ignavibacteriaceae bacterium
GTTCAACAATTCATAAGCACTTTCACGATCGATTGTTTCGTTATACTTTTTTATTAACCCGGAGCTTGATATTAGTTGATCGATTTCTTCTTCTGATAGAATATCCATACTGGATTTTGGTGCACATAACAGAGTTGCTGCCAAAGGAGTTGGGACACCTTTTTCATTTAATGCTGTAATTGCAGCTTCACCAATACCTAATGATGTTAACATCGTATCAGTTTCATAGAAATCTGAAAGAGGATAGTTTTCTGCAGTTAGTTTTATCATCTTCCTGTCTTTGGCAGTGAAAGCACGGAGAGCGTGCTGCACCTTTAATCCAAGTTGACTTAAGACTTCATCAGGGATATCAGTCGGATTTTGTGTACAAAAATAAATCCCCACTCCCTTTGATCTGATAAGTTTAATTATTGTCTCTATCTGGTCACGCAGGGCTTTAGAAGCTTCTTCAAATATCAGATGTGCTTCATCGATAAAAATTACCAATTTTGGCTGCTCAAGGTCGCCTTCCTCCGGGAAGGAGGAGTAAATTTCTGCAAGAAGACTTAACATAAATGTTGCAAACAACTTTGGTCTGTCTTGTAAATCTGTTAATCGTAAAATCGAGATTATTCCATTTCCCTTTTCATCTATTCTTATCAGATCATCAACCTCAAATGATTTCTCACCGAAGAACTGATCTGCACCCTGTTGTTCCAGCTCTATAATCTTTCTTAATATTGTTCCGATTGAAGAAGTGGATATACGTCCATACGATTCCTCAACTTCATCCTTGCCTTCATTAGTGATATAATTTAACACCTTCTTTATGTCCTTTAAGTCAAGTAATGGTAAGCCTTTGTCGTCGCAATATTTAAATATAACTGACATATAGCTTTCCTGGGTACTGTTAAGTTCCAGTATTTTGGAGAAAAGTATTGGACCGAATTCGGAAACTGTGGCTCGCAATCGCACTCCTTTTTCATCCGAAAGGGAAAGCAATTCTTCAGGAAATTTTACAGGTGAGTATGGCAAGCCTATCTTAGTCATCCTCTCTTCTATTTTTGGATGATTCTTACCCGCTTGTGCAATTCCGCTTAAATCACCTTTTATATCCATTAACATTACGGGAATACTTTTGCCGGACAATGCCTCAGCAATCACCTGTAAAGTTTTTGTTTTACCGGTTCCTGTTGCACCTGCAATTAATCCATGTCTGTTCAGCGATTTAAGAGGAATTTTAATGTGAGTTTGAGGAATTGCCTCACCATTAAGTATGGCAGATTGAAGTTTTGAAAAATAATCAGAGTAGAATTATTAATATAGTAAGGTATTCAGAAATAGTAAAACTGTCGGTTCAATAAGAAAATGGATTAATTTCCAGTTAATGCACGCATATAATACCACTCCAAAACATAGAATAGTCTAGTCAAAGCGTAAGATATTTTACCAGTCATGAAGAGAATGATTAAGTTATTTAACCATTCTCTTCACGAGTCCGGTTTTACTTACCTGTCTCTATATTTAATGCAGTAAGATGAATTAAGTGCTTATGATAGTGAAGTTCAAAGCCTGTCAGTTCTTTAGATTCGAACCGTCTTTCTTCACCTATTCCAACACCTCTGTGAGATTCAAACTCGAGGTCTTCAAACTTATCCAGGAAACTTACCGTTTTGAAATTTGCTTCAGCTTCAGAAAGCACCTTACCTCTTTGCTTTATCCCGTATGCTTCCATAGCAACTCCCCTTAACATCTTTGGAAAATACTCACTATAAATATCAGTCCTGTTGAAGATGTCAATGTTGAGCAAATTTCTGTTCAGGAAGACTGCTAAACCATTTGCTTTTTTGTTAAGCTTGAACTTCTCCAGAAAGCCGTCGTAGTCCTTTTTCCTTTCATCAAAAACATCGGAAAGATTTGATGTCTTTGAATTAACACCTGCTTTAAACGAGTACATTGCTACATTATCCCAAACAGCTCTCTGGTTTGCATAATGCATTCCGTCTGCCATTAAATTATGTGTTACCTCTTTCGCTTTGTTCGCTCTCAATTCGTGAGGAGAAATATAATCCGTCTCAACAAATTTATGGGAAGTGTGATGCCATCTTCCCTGCTCAACGCAGCTAACCGGTAAAACCGTTTTTGATTTGGGAGCCAATAATACAGATGTGTTCAACACACGGTTTTGTTTTGCTCCCGATAGAATGTCTCCATCCATAAAGAACACGTATTTGTCCGAAGCGTTATATACAATTACATCGTTAACACTGCCAGCCTCGTTAATTTCTTTTACCTCGATCATACCATTCTTTAATGCACTGTTTCCCGATATATAATCCATCGTATTCTGATCCGAAGTGAGCAGCTGTATAATTGATAAAGCCTCGTGCGTTTGAAATGATAATACTTTAGAAAACATTTTAATCTCCTTTCAAATTATTTATAAAACGTAGTCAGTTAAAATTATTTATCTCAGCATCTGATTTTATGATTGCTGATTTTTGATTTATGATTTAATATTATTTTAATTTTGTATGAACTGACTACATAAATTCCTTTTTTAATTCTTCAATTAATCTCATGATCATGTTCTTTGTTCTCCTATCTACATCGGATCTCATGCTTATCTCAACACCATCCCCTACCTCATATCTTTCCCACTGGGTTTTTGTATCTGTTTTTCGTTTAAGTGATCTTAAATAATTCCGATCCACGGACTCTGGTTCAGATGTTCTCATTTGCGAGGATAGTTGTTTGATCGAAAATAAATCTTTCTCGCTATTCAGATCATCCTTCATCCTATCCATTGCTGAATAACTAAAACCTGATGAAATCCAATTCTCTAATGATATATTCTCCCAGGAAGGACTTTCACCGGACTTCATCAGGAGGTTTCTCATTTCATTTAAATCCATTGCATCTAATGCTTCCTTTATCCCGCTTAATTTCAAATGGGATTTTTTCAGAGCTTTGATTAGTTTCAATCTTAATAAATGAGCTTCTCCATATTTTGCTGCTCCACCAGTACCAAACGGTGGTGGTATAATTCCCTCCTGAGAATAAAAGTGTATTGTCCGTCTGGGAACACCGGATATTTTTTCTAACTCAGTCATATTGTATTTTTTATCATACATTTTTTTCACGAAGCTAAATATAACACATTACAGTGTAAGTGTCAAGTATAATTTAAAAAGCTGCAAATAATTAAAAAAATAGTAGTATAATCATCATATTCCCGCTACTAAATCAGCGAGATTCTTCAATTACTTTAAAAACAAAAAACCCTCCAAACAAATTGCTTCAAGGGTTTTTATGTGGGCCCACCAGGACTCGAACCTGGGACCCTTTGATTATGAGTCAAATGCTCTAACCAACTGAGCTATGGGCCCGGAAAATTAAATGCAAATTTAATGTTTCAATCAAGTTAAATCAACAAGGAACCGGACTGGTTAAATATGATCTTCAAATAATAAACCAATAATTATAAATCACAAATCTCAACCTACAAATAACAAATAAATCTCAAATCACAATCTTC
>JARRKK010000457.1:0-2730 GCA_037388105.1 Ignavibacteriaceae bacterium
ATGCAGGCTGGTAACTTTGTTCAAAGTAAAAAGATGATTCTCTTAAAGTAATTTTCAGGGAGCTTCGGCTCCCTTTTTTATTCTTTTCCCGATTCTGCTCTAAAGTTAAAGAATAATGTTTCACTATTTATACGGATTTATTCTTTCGGAACTACTTTTGCATTTTTATTATTTTTCCTGATATTGCTTATGACTGAATAGAAATCGTGGTATATTTATAAGGAAATTGTAGATTAATTTTCTCTTATAATATTTATAAATTTAGAAATAAAAATAAACTAATTTAATAATGAATTATAACTGGCAAAAAGCTGGAGATTATAAGGATATCATCTACCGGAAGATGGATGGTATTGCAAAAGTAACGATTAACAGACCAGAAGTAAGAAAAGAATAAAAAAGGGAGCCGAAGCTCCCTGAGAATTACTTTAGCAGGATCATCTTTTTAGTTGTTATAAAGTTACCAGCTTGCAGTCTATAGAAGTAAACACCACTCGGTAGATTCCGGACTTCGCCGGAATGACTGTTGAATTCAACTTTGTAGTTGCCTGCATCCATTGTTTGGTTTACTAATACAGATACTTCTTCACCAACGAGATTTATGACTGTCAGTTTCACTTCAGTTCTTTCAGGAATTGAGTATTCAATAGTTGTAGCGGGATTAAACGGGTTTGGATAGTTTTGTGAAAGTACATAATCCTCAGGTGGAGTAAATTTTGGTTGTTCAACAGCAACAATTATCACTCCCTTTCTTCAGTTGAGTAAACATCAAAAATGTATAACAAATTTTTGCATTATAAATTCTTTGGTATTAGAATCAAATTTACGTAGTTTTAATAAATTTATTTAGTAGCAGTGTATTATAAAATGACCAAAATTATTATCAATACACCTGTTTTAAAGCAGGAGCTCAGAGAAATTGCAGGATTTACGGAAGAGGAAATTAATCAGTATTTGAATTTCCTCACCCAAAAGTCTTTACGTAAAAAAGAGCATTTACTTATGGCAGGAGATGTCTGTAACCAAATCGCTTATATTAATAAGGGCTGCCTGAGACGTTATATAATTGATGAACATTCCAAGGAAGTAATTTTAAATTTTTCACTGGAGGATTACTGGATAGGAGATTTGGAAAGTTTTATTTTCCGGAGACCTACGATTTATTACATTCAGGCTCTTGAAGAGAGTGAATTACTTCTTCTATCAAGGGAAAATTTCCTTCGGGTAAGCAAGGAAATTCCAAAGTTTAAGAGATTCCATGACGAAAAAGTTCAGCGTAATCATTATAATACTCTTAAAAGATTATCGGTCGCAAAATCAGCCACACCTGAAGAAAAATACCTCTCACTTATGAAAGAACAACCCCAGCTCTTCCAGAGAGTTCCGTTACATTACATTGCTTCTTACCTGGGAATAGAACCAGAATCATTAAGCCGCCTAAGAAAACGGATTGTAATCAAACCTCAAACTTCTTAACCAAAGTCACTGAAACAGGGGACTCCTTAAAATTATATTTGTATTGAAACAAAGATATCTTGAGATATCATTCAAATAAAAATAATTATAGGAGGGCGGTGAAAAATCTTATCGAATTCTGCATCCCGAAAATGATGGTAACAATCTGTTGGCATTTTTCGAATGGGATAACATGGATAATGCGAGAAAGTTCATCGCTAGTTCTGAACTGAAAGAAGCTATGGGCAATGCCGGCGTTATTGAAACGCCCGAAGTTTATTTCCTGGAAGAATATGCCGCAGGAACTGTGTAACCTGCTCCGGAAATAACTAATAAAGAAAAATTTTTATTCAGAAAAAATAAAGAGGTTTGATTATGTCGAAGAAATTAAAAGTTCTTGTTACCGGTGCAACAGGAAACACCGGTTCATTACTCGTACCTGCACTTCTGCGTGCGGGTATCGATGTTCGTATTTTTGTCAGGGATGAAGCCAAAGCTGAACCGTTAAAGGATTTGGGAGCCGAAGTGGTAACCGGTGATCTTGATCAACCGGAAACCATTTCACCGGCAGTAAAAAACATTGATAAAATTTATCTTTTAACCTGGAATGGCGAGACCCAATTACAGCAAGCTAAAAATGTAATTAATGCTGCCAAAGATGCAGGTAATCCGCATTTAATAAGACATTCTATGTGGGGACCGGAAAACAGCCGGATAATAAAACAGGGTTACGAAATAGACGAAATCATTAAATCTTCAGGGCTGCCGTGGACTATTTTGAAACCGACCTTTTATATGCAGAACACAATGATGGCCGCCCAGACAATCTCTTCTGATGGAGTAATTTACTGGGATATGAAAGATGGTAAGCTCGGGATGATTGATGTCCGTGATATTGCAGATTCTGCATTTGCGGTAATTACAGGAGATGGTCACGAAGGTAAGAGTTATATCTTGACTGGTCCCGAAGCAATATCCTTCAACGATGTTGCGAAGGCATTCTCCAAAGTATTGGATAAGGAAGTTAAATATGTAAACGTTCCGGGTGAAGCTTCTTTACAAGCAATGGTGGGTATGGGAGTGCCGGAGTGGATTGCAAAAGGTTATCTTGAGTTGTCTGAAGGTTTCAGCGAAAATTTTGCATACAGCACTACAAATAATGTGGAAATACTCGCTGGACATCCGGCAAGATCTTTCGATCAGTTCGTAAAAGATTTTGCACAGGTATTCAGCAGCAAAGAAGTAACGGTTTGAAAAAACCAGTCTTTGTGAGTG
>JARRKK010000458.1:0-1566 GCA_037388105.1 Ignavibacteriaceae bacterium
TGACCACATTAATTCTTTCAATTTACTATAGTATTTATTAATCAATGATTTATTATTGACCGATTTTTTGTACGAATAAAATATAAAATATTATATGTTTACTTACTCCTTTATCATAAGATAAACATCCTCTTAACCTGATCAAAAGAATTTATAATGAACAAATCATTAATCTTTTTTTGTTGATCACTATATGTTTGCACTTGCTTCTTCATTACAAACGACTCATCTGACAACAACATTCAACTATTGTCGGAATACTTTTAACACCAACATTTGATACAGACTTAAAAGGCATAGTGTTTGTCTCGGCTCACGCGGAGAAAATAAAATAATGGGGATATGAGATTGAGAGTACACGTTCTTCTAATAACTTTATTTTTATGCACGACCATTCTTGCACAGGATGCAATTACCTTCGATGATCAGGGATGGAGTTCCAACCAGTCATTAGAATCATATTTTATTATAGGTAACTATTTATATTCCGGTAACAAAACTTATTACACTAACTATGGGTGTAACTTCGATGTTTACGGTGTGAGCCTTTACTCTGTGTTCCAGAATCCTGCCGAAGATCAGTTTACAATCACATCCTTGGATAATCATTTATTTAACTTAAATAGTATAGCAGCCTATCAGGTAAGTGAGTTAAGTACTGATAATCTAATCATAGAAGGATGGAACGGATCAATCATAGAATATACAACTACCTTTTCGAACATTACTAACTGGCAGGTATTAGATTTGAATTATTACAATGTAAATAGGGTAGTAATTAAATTAGACCCTGCGGGCAGTGGAGGCTTAACTGATTTTAACTTTGATGATTTTGTATTTGGAGTAATTACAGTATCAGAAGATTCAACAAGTTTAAATCCGAAAAACTATAATCTAAGCCAAAATTATCCTAATCCTTTTAATCCGAGTACAGTTATCAATTACCAAATTCCACAATCAGGCAAAGTAATTATAAAAATATATGATTTAATTGGTAACGAGGTTAGTACGCTCGTAGATGAATACAAAGAAGCCGGGAGTTATAACACAACATTTGAAGCCGGATCATTAACCAGCGGTATGTATATTTACAAGTTGATTACCAATGGTTTTGTTTCAAGTAAAAAAATGATGCTCGTTAAATAAATCTATAAATTAATTTATGCTTATTCAAAATAAAAGTAATATAATTATTATGAATATATTCAAACTTTTAAAATCCCTTACGATTTTGTTAAATGGTTCCTTTCTTATAAATATTAGTTTATCCATAATTCTGGTTTTTATCTTTACATCCAGTGTAAAAGCTGGATCAATACATTTAACTGGTGACTCTGATACAAAATCAGATCTTGATAATATGCCAAATCAAAATTCAGAGAATGCTACCGAGTGGCTTATATGTGGTACAAACTCCTGGGAAGATCTAAAGATTTATTTGCCGGAAGCAAAGATGGAGGGTATAGCTGTTACACCTATTCTGATTCCGCCATATGAACCGACACCAAATTCGGAATGTTCTTACTCTGATCCATTTGTAAATGATTACGTTCTCTGGGCTCAGGA
>JARRKK010000459.1:0-2254 GCA_037388105.1 Ignavibacteriaceae bacterium
AAAGGAACCTAAAAAACGTGTAGGAATTGAAGGTAGCGGTAAATGGGAAAATGTCAGCTGGGATGATGCCATGAATCTAATTTTAGATAAAATGATCGAGTTGAGAAAATCAGGGAAATCTCATCAAGTTGCTTTTCTAAACGGCAGTGGACAGAATGGATTGATGGATGAGCATTTAAACCAGTTTATGAAAGCATTTGGCTCAAGCAATTACTACAAGTTCCCTAATACAAAAAATCATTCTGTTCCTTATTATTTGTTGCAAGGCCTCCACCAAATACCTTCTTACGATCTTTTGAATGCAAAATATATTTTAAGTTTTGGTGCAAACTTCCTAGAAGAAGGGTACTCACCAATTTACTACACGAAAATATATAGCCATCTAAAAGATTTAACCGAATCAGGGCTCACACGAATGGTACAAGTTGATTCAAGGATGAGTCTTACTGCAGCCAACTCCGATATATGGATACCCATACGACCCGGTACATATGGTGCGTTAGCTTTAGGTGTTGCTTACATTTTGCTTCGCGAAGAATTATATGATAAAGATTTCATAAAAAATCATTCATTTGGTTTTGATGATTGGGTTGATAAATACGGAAATAATCATCTTGGTTTTAAAAGTAATGTTATAAGTAATTACTATCCTGAGCAAGTTTCACAACTCACCAACATGCCTGCAGAAACAATACTCCAAATTGCAAGAGATTTAGGAAACAATAAACCATCAGTTGTATTAGGCGACCAGGGCGCTATTGATAATACTAACGGTACCTTTGCTCAGATGGCAATTCACTCTCTTAATGCATTACTCGGGAATTTTGAAAAAGAAGGGGGAATTTATTTTATCGATCCACCACCATTAGCTGATTTACCTGATTTCGAGATGGATGAAACTGCTAAAAAAGGTTATTTTCAGAAAAAAATTGCAGAACCAACTGATGCAGAATATCCGCTGGCAGATTTTTCGATTGATTCTTTCACAAAAAACATTTTGAACGATGATCCTTATCCGATCAGCATTCTATTCAGCTATAAAGGCAATCCTTTATTCCAAACATTAAATCATCACGACTTTGCAGAGGCATTAAAGAAAATCCCTCTTGTTGTCAGTTTTGATTCATTCTTAACTGAAACGAATGAATATGCTGATATAATTTTACCAGATCATACATTTTTAGAAAAGTGGGATGAGTTTTCTAATGTACCGTCAGTTGGGTTTAGTCACGTTGGAATACAGCAGCCAATTTTAGAACCGTTGTTCAATACTCGTAATACTGCAAATGTGATCCTTGAATTAAGTTCTGGCATTAGTCAATCGGTTGCAAATGCTCTTCCTTTCCAATCATATGAAAATGAAATAAAGATTAGGGTGGAAAAACTTTATAGTTCGGGAAAAGGTGCAATTGTAACCGCAGGTGTTAAAAGCTCCTGGCTCGAATATTTGCAGCAGAGAGGTTGGCAGATAGGCAGCTACAATTCGTTTGATGAATTTTGGAATTTATTAATCCAAAGTAGTGGATGGTGGGATCCAATTAGAAAAGTCACAAGTTACTCGAAAATTTGAATTTTATTCACAGATTTTTAAACGAGCAATCGATTCATTAATCAGTAAAACTGGTGGAGAATCAATGGAGAACAGAGAAAATGTTCTTAATGAATTGGGAATTTCAGTAAGGGGCGATAAAGTGTTTCTTCCACACCATGAAGCAGTTCCAACCGATGAAAACATGCCTTTATACTTGTCTGTTTATAAATTATTAACTAACCGCGATGGTCAATCATCTAACCAACCAATGATGCAGGAAATGTTCGGATATACGGTGCATGAACATTGGAAAAACTGGGCAGAAATTAATCCGGATACGGCAAAAGAATATGGCATCGTAGATAACGAATTTGTATGGATTGAATCAGCTTTAGGAAGTATTAAAGTTAAAGCCAAATTACATCCCGGAATAATGCTTGGCGTGGTTGCGGTTCCGTTTGGATTAGGTCATACTTCATATGGAAGATACGCAAAGGATTATGGGAGCAACCCGTTAAAATTAATGAAAAGCCTTTACGATAAAATAAATGGTAATCCTGCACTGCAGGCAAGTAAAGTTAAAATTTCTGCAGCGTCTTAATAAGGAGATATTATAATGCCAAAATGGGCAATGGTAATAGATTTGGATAAATGTACAGGATGCGGCGATTGCATAGCAGCTTGCAAATTAGAAAACAACGTTGCTATTGTCAGTCCCGAACA
>JARRKK010000460.1:0-1531 GCA_037388105.1 Ignavibacteriaceae bacterium
AGCCAACTAATGCACCCCATTCAGTTGTCATATTAGCAATTGTTAATCTCTCTTCAATAGTAAGATAATTTACACCTTCACCAACAAATTCAATTGCGTGATTAAGTACTTCATCGTTATTAAAATAACCACATAGTGCAATGATTACATCTTTTCCGGTAACACCTTTTTGTAATTTCCCTGTTAGTTCGACTTTGGCAATTGGAGGAACTTTCCACCAGGTTCTACCGGTTGCCCAAATAGCCGCGGCATCAGTCCGAACAATCGGAGTTCCTAAACATCCCAAACCGCCATACATATTTGAATGACTATCGGAAGCAACTGCCATTGTTCCGGGCCACGCATATCCTTCTTCACACATTATCTGATGCCCTATTCCTCTTCCGGCGGGATAAAAATCAGCTCCCATTAGGTTTGAAAACTCTTCAATCCTCCTGTATTTCTCTAAATTTTTCTCACTTTTATTCTGAATATCGTGATCGAGAGTATGAACAACCTGTCTTGGATTAAAAAGTTTTGTAGCTCCAATCGATTTAAATTTTGGTATGACTGCTCCAGTATTATCATGTGTCATAACGTATGCGGGATTTATCATTATGTAATCACCCGAATGAACTGTCTGATCTGTTGATAATCCTACTGCATATTTTTGTGCTATTTTTTCTACCAATGTTTGCGGCATTTTTTCTCCGATTAATGTCATTGCGAATCCCGATTTATCGGGATGAAGCAGTCTCAAATTGTCACATATAAATTTTTTCTAGGTTGTATAAATCTTTCCAGTCAACATTTAATTTATTAATTAATTCTAGCTTCTTCTTTCCTGAGCTGGCTTTTATTTGCTTTTCTCCTTTTATAGCTTCCAACTGACTATTGAATGATTCAAAGTATACTAAATTGTCTTGGTAATATTTTTTAGTGAATCCACCAATCAACTTAGATTTATGTTCCCAAACTCTTTGAATTAAACTATTCGTCATAGCAGTGTAAAACACTTTGTTATTTGTATTTATTGCTTCGCTTTGCTCGCAATTACGGTATTATCACACTTTGAATGGTTCGAAAGAAACAAAATCAGCATGATGAACTATAATTGCTTCCACACTTCTTTTGGCAAGATCACCTTCTTTTGCATGGTAAGCTACAATATGCAGTACCTCGGGTGGAAGATCAAAACGATCGGCAATAGCTACTCCACTAAAAGGGTGGCGAAGTAATATTCCCGCCTTACTTGTTGTAAGTTTGCCGTTAACCCTATCATATTCTATTAATTTTCCAACGTCAATAAGAATTGCTCCAGCTATCAGTATATCCATATCAAACGTTATTTCATCACCAAAATTCTCTTTCATTTTATTAGCAATATCTACAGAAAGTTGAACAGCAGTACGTTTGTGATTCATAAATGATACACCGCAATCTTTAATCAGAAGTGAGAAGGGAATAACGTCTAAATCTTCAGGTTCGAAAACACTATTTTCTATTGCATATACCCAACAGTCAAGTACCTTGGATTTAAGTTTTTCATTCT
>JARRKK010000461.1:0-1504 GCA_037388105.1 Ignavibacteriaceae bacterium
ATCGCCTTTCTAATAACAATAATATAACAGATTGATTATACTAATAAATGAAGTTTTTTATAATGAGAAATTTCATTTTCGTAAAATAGAATTATAACACGAGTTTTGACAATTTCTAATTTTATCGAATTGTTGTAATTTTAATACAATAAAAATAACCTTCAAAAAGATTTATGGGGTTTCACCATCAACATATCTGATTGTTAAAAAACAGAATTAAATTTAGCAAGATTGGATAAACCCTCGATTTTGTTAATCAGTATATTTTAAATGTTAAATGGACCAGATTGTTGTATGATTACGAGATGTTTTAATTGGTTGAATTTTATATAAATATACAGTTAAAATGACTCTTTGATTTTGCTGTTTAAGATCATGAGAACATTCCGCATAGTCTTTTATGTCATAGTTTTGTTACTGTTGATTCTGCCAGATACGAGCCCCGGACAAAATATTGGTACTCTCCGGGGTTTCTTAACAGACTCGCTCAGTGGTGAGGTTCTTCCGTATGGAAATATTTTTATTAAGGAATTAAATTCAGGGACTGCTACCGATAACAGGGGTTATTATTTTTTCCAGGGTTTACCCGCACCCGGATCATATACAGTTACCGCAAGTTTTGTAGGATATGAAGCGAAAGAATTTGAAGTCAGAATCCATGTAAATCAAGCCACTTTATTAAATATACAGCTCATTCCGGTGAGCTTTGAACTGCAAACTGTGGAAAAGATTGCTCAACGAAAAGGAGGAGATGAGAAACCAAATATTGGTGTTCATACTTATACAGTAAAAGAATTAGAAATTATACCGCAGGGAGTGGAGACAGATATTCTCAGGTCTATTCAGGATGTACCGGGTGTTACTAACACCAGTGATATAACTGCAAAATATTATGTACGGGGAGGAACAAATAATCAGAACCTGATATTATTGAATGATGCAACTGTCTATAATCCATTCCATGCACTGGGTATGTTTAGTATAGTCGATCCTGAGATGATAAATTCATTTGATTTTTACAAGGGTGGATTTCCAACCGAATATGCCGGTAGAACATCATCTGTTCTTGACTTGGTCGCTAAATATGGAAATAAAAATCGTTTTGCAGGAACGGCAGCGGTAAGCCTGTTAACAGCAAAAGCCGCTTTTGAAGGCCCCATACCCAATGGATCTTTCATCATAACAGGACGTAAGAGTATTTCCGATGAGGTTCTGAAATATTTTTATAACAATCAGAATATACCTGTCAGTTTTTACGATTTATCTTTTAATCTTAACTATGCTGATAATACTTTTATAAATGATGCGAGATTTTTCCTTCATGGATTTGCCAGTGGAGATAAAATAGTTAATGATGATCCACAAAAGGCGGATTATTTCTGGGATAATGTTATTTACGGACTAAGCTATTATCAGGTCTCAGATGCTCCCTTCTTTTACAAATTAAGTCTCAACTTCAGCAACTTCACCGGGGAAGTAGATCCAAAGCAAAGTAATGTTAAAC
>JARRKK010000461.1:1518-2949 GCA_037388105.1 Ignavibacteriaceae bacterium
TATAAAGCTGATTTTACATTTCTGTTCAGGAACAAAGATATATTAGATGCAGGATTCAAAATCAGCAGCATTAAAACTGATCTGTTTCTTAAAAATTCTTATGGGGAATTGCAAAACATCGGTCCTATTGGAGCAACAGTTAATGGCAGTATATATGTAAATTATCAGATGCTTAGGTTTGAGAATTTCGGTCTTGAAGTTGGTTCCAGATTAAATTTAGTCGGCTTAAGTAAAGGTGCCTACAATGGTAATCCGTTTGAACCACGATTAAGATTAACATACACAGTAAATCCGGTTGTAAAAGTTCAAGCTGCTGCAGGTGTATTTATACAGGAACTAACTACATTAAGTGATGAGGATGAAGTAATAACAATATTTGAACCATGGTTGATATTACCAAATTATTCCGGTGTGACACGATCAACTCATTATACAGCAGGGATTGATCTTTATTTAAATCAGTATTGGAATTTTAATGTTGAAGGTTACTATAAAATAACCAGGAACGTACCTCTGGTGAACAAGAATAAAATATTTCCTTATGATCCGGATCTTGTTTTTGCGAAAAGTGAAGCATATGGCGCAGAATTTTCAAACAGACTATCTTCAAGTAATATAAGCTTTACAGCAAGTTATGCTTTAGCCTGGGTTTTTAATGAGATTGGAGGAGAACGTTATAGACCCAGATATGATATCAGGAACGCGTTAAAACTGTTATTGGAAATAAATCTCGGGGATGGGTGGTCTTTTAGTACAGCCTGGGCTTATAATTCCGGCTATCCTTTTACCAAGCTCACCGGTTATTATGATAAACTCTATTTTTATGTCGACCCATCTGATTATTCAGCTCTCGACCTATACACAAGATTTGCATTGCTTGATGAAAAGAATACAGGAACAACACCTGACTACCACAGACTTGATCTGAATTTATCTAAAAGAATTGAGTTGCCATATGCGAAATTATTTATCGGTTTAAACATTTTAAATGTATATGACAGGGCGAATTTATTTTATTTCAATTTAGAAACCGGTCCTTCTATGTTCCTGTGAGGAGAATATAAGTTATTTAGGGAAGTTCGATAAGCAGTATTCATTGAATTGCATACTAAGGAATGATAAGGATATACAATTTGCAACAATAAAAAGTAGCTATCCACCGAATGAAGAAAATCCGGCTACGGATGTTCGAAATGCTATTATCAGATTAATACTTCCCGATACGACTTTGTTCTTTAAAGACAGTGTCCTTTCTGAAACTCCACAGAATATACGATCAGTGAATTCTTTTTATTACCTGAAAGATTTTCATTTAGTAAAAGGTATGAAAATAAAAATTGAAGCTTCCTTACCGGATGGAACTGTTCTTAGTTCAGAAACAATTGCTCCCAGATATCAAACTATTACGCTTCCCATGGATGGTGGTGGTCC
>JARRKK010000462.1:0-1496 GCA_037388105.1 Ignavibacteriaceae bacterium
TAAGATTAATTATGTAACTGAATTTGAGGTATAAATGAATTCCGAAATGTATACAAAATATGCAAGAAAATATGGTGATGCAGTACTAAACAATATTTACAATGCTAACTTAGAAAGACCTTCCTTACTTTCAATGCTGGGCTCAGTTTCAGGAAAAAATGTACTGGATTTGGGTTGCGGATCTGGTATATATTCGCAATACCTTATCAAACAGGGAGCTGAAGTAACTTCAATAGATGTATCTGAAGAGATGATAAAAATGGTTACGGAAAAACTTGGAGATAAAGTTAAAGCTTATACACAGGATTTATCAAAAGGGTTGCCAAATGAGAAATCAAATAACTTTGAAGTTGTTATCAGTCCATTAATGATTCACTATATTAAAGATTTGACTCAGCTATTCTCAGACATTAACAGAGTACTTAAAAAAGATGGTTATTTTATTTTTTCAACTCACCATCCTTTCATGGACTTTCAATCGACGATATCCGGTAATTACTTTGATCGTGAATTATTGACTCAGAAGTGGGACACGATTGGCAATCCGGTAAGTGTTTCATTCTACCGTAGATCTCTAACGGAAATATTTGATTTTATAAGTGGTAGTGGATTAGTGGTTGTTGGATTATCTGAAGGCAAACCTTCAGATAAAATGAAAGAAATATCAAAAGAGAGCTTTGAGTTTCTGTCAAAGAATCCGCAATTTATATTCTTTAAATGTAAAAAAACAGATAGCCTCTTTAATAAGTAATAAGTCAATAGACTAATTCAGTACCAGGTCAAAATAAATTGTAAACAATCCTTCTTTCCACCTTTGTTAGAACTTCGGCAGATAATTAGGGTAGCGTTTATTTACCTTGTCGCTACACTTTCACTCAAAGTTTACTTTTTTTGACAAGTAAATCACAAAACTGCTAAAATCGTACTACAGTTAATCCCCCATCAACAACAATTGTCTGTCCGGTTGAAAAAGCAAAATTACCTGTTGCAATAGCTGCTGCTGCACGACCTACATCATCAGGTGTACCCCAGCGTTTTTGCAGGGACAAACCATCTGCTATAAGTTTGTCATATTTTTCTTCTACCGGTGTTGTCATATCAGTCCGGATAATCCCCGGCTGAATTTCATAAACGGGAATATCGTATTCGCCTAATCTTACAGCAAATAATTTCGACATCATGCTAAGACCGGCTTTGGATATACAATATTCACCTCGATTTATTGAAACTACCTGTGCAGATATGGAGGTTACATTAATAATAGAAGCTTTGAACAACGGTTCATCCTGCTTCAGAGTAATCATCCATTTGGCAATGCTTTGAGTTAGAAAATATGTGCCGTGCAGATTGATGCGCATCACTTCATCGAAATTCTTCTCGGTGGTTTCCAGCAGGTCCATTCTTTTCCGGGGTGCGACACCAGCATTATTGACAAGCACATTGAGATGTCCAAAATGATCTTTAACTTTGTTTACAATAGATTCTCTATGCTTATG
>JARRKK010000463.1:0-1493 GCA_037388105.1 Ignavibacteriaceae bacterium
AAAAATCCCATCGATTATTGAACTGTTAAAACACTTCAATGTTCAAACTCTGGTGCAGATAAACGAAAAGTTAGATCCACTTGAAAAACTAGTAGAAAATATTCAACAGTCGATCATTGATTATCCACCCGCTTCTATTAATGATGGTGGTATAATCAGAAGCGGGCATAGCGAGGAGCTCGATGAACTAAGGGAAATTGCCTATCACGGTAAGGATTGGATTGCAAAACTTCAGAAAACCGAAAGAGAAAAGACTTCTATTTCTTCACTAAAAGTAAGTTATAACAAAGTATTTGGTTATTACATTGATATAAGTAACGCGCACAAAGATAAAGTCCCTGATTCATATATCAGGAAACAGACACTTGTTAATTCAGAAAGATATATCACACCTGAATTAAAAGAGTATGAGGATAAAATATTAAATGCTGAGGAAAAGATATTCGAGTTGGAATCCCAGCTTTTTAACGAAGTAAGACTTGTTGCTGCTGCACAGGTTAATATTATTCAGAAGAACGCAAAGTATATTGCTATGCTGGATTGCTTTATATCATTTGCAAACTGCGCAGAGGCTTATAATTATACTAAACCTAAAATTACGGAAGGACAAGAATTAAAAATCAATAAGGGAAGGCATCCCGTTGTAGAGCGAATTCTTTCTCCCGGTGATAAATTTACCCCCAACGACTGTACACTGGATAATGCTGATAGTCAAATAATTATACTTACGGGACCAAATATGGCTGGCAAGTCTGTATATCTTCGCCAGGTTGGATTGATAGTTTTGATGGCACAGATTGGTTCTTTTGTTCCGGCAGATAGTGTAGAGATTGGAATTGTTGACAGAATATTTACACGCGTTGGAGCTAGCGACAATATAGCCGCAGGTGAAAGTACATTCCTTGTTGAAATGCAGGAAGCTGCTAATATATTAAATAATGCCACCGGCAAAAGTTTAATTCTTTTGGATGAGATTGGACGCGGTACAAGTACCTTCGATGGGATTTCTATAGCGTGGGCAATTACAGAGTATATCCACGAAAATCCTGATGTATCTGCAAAGACTTTGTTTGCTACTCATTATCACGAGTTAAATGAAATGGCGGAGATCTTTCCCAGAATAAAAAACTATAAAGTTGAGGTTAGGGAATATGACGATAAAGTAATTTTTCTTCATAAGGTAAATCCCGGAATGGCGGATCATAGTTACGGAATTCAGGTTGCACAAATGGCTGGTCTGCCGCAATTTGTAACAGGCAGAGCAAAAGAAGTATTGTTTAATCTTGAAAGTAAAGAACTTACACCTTATGAAGAGAAAAAAGAAAAACTGAAGAGATTGAAGAAAGATGACGATCAAATAAGCATGTTCGAAATAAAGGATGATAAAATCAGAGATGAATTAAAAGATCTGGAGGTTAATAATTTAACTCCTGTGGAGGCATTGAATAAATTGAATGAGCTAAAAAAGAAAGTAAAAGATGAGACGTAGTTAT
>JARRKK010000464.1:0-1878 GCA_037388105.1 Ignavibacteriaceae bacterium
ATAGAGCAGTATAAAAATTATCTATATCTAATCTTTATACTGCTCTATTATTAAATCAGACAAATCTATAAAATCCACAAACGCAGGGAACTGCTGAAAACCAAATACCAATCAACACTTTCTTCAATATCGTAGTAGTATTAGTAGATATTTATTGATCACCGCCAATAAAGGAGCGGATGTTGTCAAAAAATATTAAAACAACGGAATTATTACTTATAAAAGAGGTTCTTTCAATTATAATTTCAAATGCAAATTAAAATTATTGTGGCATATGTTTTGGTTAATACTATAAACCGGAATTAATAACAAAAATGACTGTAAAAATGATAAAGTAAAATTTTGATATTGTTCCGGCAGCTTTGATAGTTATTTAGAATTAAGTACCGTACGAAAAGATATATTAATCCAGAAGGTAATTTTCAATAGCCACAAACCGTAAATAATCAAGCGTGCATTTTTAACTTATCCTGACGTATGATGAAAGACACATACCTGTAATGAGGTTATACTATGAATAACAATTTTATATCGAGGGATAGAATTACTGTATTAATTATTCTGCTTATTTTAGGTATAACATTAATCCTGTCTTTTTTTCCTAAAAAGAAAACTCCAAGACTGGAAATTATTGCAAATCTTATCCCTTTAGATGCAAACACATGGTCAATGCGCGGCCGAATACTTAATGATGGTGATCCTGTTGCTGATGCTAAAGTTTGGGCAGTATTAGATGGTGATGGAAGTAATGAAGATTCTCCACCTGCAGTTACCTCAGATCAACAAGGCGGATTTAAGATTGACTCATTACCCCGATACTTCGGTATTCCTAACAACCAGTCTACACTTTCTACTACAAAAAAGGATGAATCCACAAGCGAAAGTAGATTAAAAGCAGGTACAGAATCCAAATATATTGTAAGAGAAATTAGAATTTATGCTAAAGCACATATATTAATTTCCGGTGAAACAACTGAAGATTCTGAGATAATAAAAGGGAAAGAAGTTCTCACCTTAATTGGTCAGGAATCCAAGCAAATTGTTAATGTTACTCTTGATCAAATAATTTTTCTTCCTACAGTCTTTTTAATAAGTATAATCATTCCCTTCTTAGGAATATCACCTCAATTAAAGTACAGGTTCTCGCTTACACTCGCTTTTTTATTGACAGTTGCACTTATAGTTGCCATTTCGCGTGGTATAAATTTCGTTTCAACATCTGAGAGTGAAATTTTATCCTTCGGTTTTATACATGTATTTCAAGGTACTTATGTACCGGGAGTTCCGGCGGAATGGTTGTTTTCATTTACTTCCCCGGGTGATACTGTAAATAGCGGTGGGTTTGGTGTTCCTCTTTGGGTTCTTCTACTATCTGTAATTGGGTCAAGCTTGTTTACAGTGTTAATCATTGTTTCTGAAATAAAGGATCGACCTAATTTCAAATTGTTAACTGATGATAATCCAGTCGTTTATCAACTTATGGTTTTAGCAGACGCAGTCGGACAGCCGATAACTGTTGCCATTGCAGCCCTTGGTGCCGGTTCATCAATGAATATAATACTTGATAAGGCAGTTACTCTTTCGAAATCTGCACTGGAAAAGGTGAAGTTAGTTGAAGCTAAATCAGAATAAAAAGAATTGAGGAGTTTATTCATTCATTTTTATAACGCATTTGTTATTGATGAATATGCGACTGCATTAATAAGAACAATTTTAACTGAATAAAAAGGAATATTGAGATGCCAATTAATTTTAGTAAAAAATACACTTTACCGGATGATCAATACTTTCACAATGGTAGTAAAAAAACAGGCATAGCGCTTCATCATACTGTTGGAGGAACAGCATCCTCAACATTAAACTGGTGGAAAACGGATG
>JARRKK010000465.1:0-1460 GCA_037388105.1 Ignavibacteriaceae bacterium
TTTCCGGACCAGTTACACTTGAATTGATTGATTCCCTCTATACATCACCGGCAAATGAAACAGGTTTCCTACTAAATGGACCAATCCCGGGTGTAAATCCAAATAGTAGAGTTACGATTAGACCTGCCACCAATAAAAATGTTCGTTTTCAAGGTAATGGCAAATATATTGTTACTTTTCAGAATACAAGTTTTCTGAATTTTGATGGTGTTTCAACAGAGACTGGCACTTCTTTAACATTTTATTCACAATATAATTCAGCTTTCGATAGAAACAGAGCAGTTAATTTCAGTGGCAATTCTGATCATAATATTATTCAAAACTTAACTTGCATAGGGGAGGATATATATCGTTATGGTGATTTGATTGTTATTGGTCCAACTAACGCCTCATCAGTCCCTGATAGTAATCTCATCCAAAATAATTTCATCAAACAAGGGGGAGGTTCAATTACAGTTGGAGGTTTATCCACAAGTTATAGAGCAAGGGGAAATATCGTACGCAACAACAAAATAGGATCTGAAACGGATAGTTTAATAAGTTGGGGAATCCATCTGGAGTGGTGTCAGAATAGTTTAGTTGAAAATAATATTGTTCAGAACTTGAAAGTCACAACTACTTATGGTAGTGATATACTTATCCCAGGTATAAACTGTTATGGAGGTTTGGAAGATACTATCCGTAACAACGTTGTGCATAATATAAGAAGCAGCTCAGGATATACCAGTACCGGGATATTATTGTCAGGTAGTTCTAATTCACAAGGTAATCGAAATATAATATATAACAACATGGTTTATGTTATCCAGAGTACATCCACATCCACTAATAACAGAGTAGCAGGCATCCAAATGTGGTACCAAAGTAATCCTAAAGTTTATTATAACTCAGTTTATTTGTCTGGAACCGGACAGAATAAATACGGTTCTGCCGCATTATATATTTCCATTTCCTGTACAAATGTTGAAGTAAAGAATAATGTTTTAGCAAATACACGAGATGAATCACCATATTGTGCTTCGAGTATTTATACAATTGTAAACCTTACTTCGGACAATAATGATCTCTACTATGAACCCAACCAATACAGCTGTTTAGTAAGAATAGGCAGTACAAAATATAATACTCTATCAGATTGGCAGGCAGAGGGGAAAGACTTACTAAGTGTAACAGAAATGCCGAAGTTCATTAAACCTGACCTCCATATAGATGAAAGTATCCCGACAAATCTTGAGAAACGAGCAGTATTAATTGCAGGTATAGATATTGACATTGATGGAGATCCAAGAAACACTGATCTACCAGATATAGGTGCTGATGAATTTACCGGAAATGTGGTTCCTGGACCTCTAATGAGTGGATATTCTGTGGGTGTAAAAGGATACTTCCCAACAATTGATTCGGTATTTAATAGATTAAGCACAGATGGTATTTCCGGACCAGTTACACTTGAATTGATT
>JARRKK010000466.1:0-463 GCA_037388105.1 Ignavibacteriaceae bacterium
GGTCATAACCAGAAGGATCAGTTATATAGGCCACATAATCCTGGGCAAGATGACACCTGTAACATTCACCGTTTACTGCCCTATCCTTCAAATTTGGAATAAACGATGGGAATTGCGAATGTTTTGATATACTCCACTCTTCCATCTGTGGATGATGTGAATCCTGATGGCATCGCCCACAAACATCCGCTCCATAATTTGGTGTGTTCGCAGGTCCCCAATGATCAGCGCTGAGCATTCGTGTGACGGTTCCAAGTGGTCCGTGACACTGCTCACATTGGACATTTTTTACTCTATCCCAATTTACCTGATCTGTTATCGTATAATCTGGAGTTAAATTGGTATCCTGCATTACATATTCATCGGCACCATAATTTACAAGAGCCAGATCCCATCCTGTGTTATGACATCCTAAGCAACTGTACCCAAAAAATGGATTTGTTACCGAATCCTGAGCAACTGA
>JARRKK010000466.1:477-1933 GCA_037388105.1 Ignavibacteriaceae bacterium
GCAACTGAATGCCGGGTGGTAATCCAATCATTATAGATTGGGGGTGCTCCACCACTAGAATTATGACAGGAAGCACAGGATGTATTTGGTGTATCCGTAGGAAGACCGACGCCCAAATAATAATTTTGTCCGTAAACAGAAACAGTTAGAAATAAAAAAATTGAAAATACTGTGGTAAATATTTTCATCCTATCTCTCCTGATAATTAAAATTGAACATAAACTTGGATATGTTAATACAATTTAAAAGCCAGATCAAAACCTTTATTTGATACTTATATTCTAACCACACATTCTTAGATTTGAGAATTTTTAGTTAAGTATTCTCATTTATGAAAAAAGTGAAGTTTCAAGAAATGGAATGCTTCAATCTTCCTAAAAAAAGGCTACCAATTTCTTGGTAGCCTTTTCCACTGATCATCGATCAATGGAACCCCAATATTTAATTATTCCCCTTGAAGTAAGATATTACTTTAATAGTAACATCTTTTTAACCTGAACGAACTTCTCACTAGTCATCCTATAGAAGTATATCCCCGAAGCATAATTTGATGCATTCCAGGTTACCTGGTGAATACCAGCTGTTTCCTCTCCACTAAATAGTATTTCTAATTCATTACCTAAAGCATCATAAATTGTTACAGAAACATTTGCTTGTTCCGGTAATGAATACTCAATTGTAGTGGAAGGATTAAAGGGATTAGGATAATTCTGTGATAATTGGTATTGCTGAGGAATAGCTACACCACTTTCAGGAAAATCAACAGAAACTATACCTCCAACCGTTTCGATTGCAGCTTTTAATAAACTAAATGCAAATGCCGGGTTGTGAACACCAAAACTTCTGTCTTCTTCAATCCATAAATATACATACCCAGCTTTAAAAATCTCTATAGCAAGGCTGGTATCATTTAATGATACTTCAGGTTCTCCAACAGGCGGTAATAAAAGAGCGAGTTCTTCCATCAATCCATGAATTTCAACCTGAAGACCTTCGGCTATTCCGTTTCCATCAAGGTCTGCGTTACCATTAACATAATATTTTTTATCTTTGAATGAATCACCAATAATACCATGGCAGGGAGCGCATGCTTCTACATGATCATTTCCTTCAGTATCATTCATATTCCATGAATGTCCGCCAACAAGATTAATGTTACCTTCAGCATCAGCAAGTTCACCAGCCATATGACAATTAACACAAGCATTTCCCTGGGTTTCACCGGGAACTACAGCAACAGCATGAGGTGAGCTTGGGAATTCGATAATATTACCGTCTTTATCTTCAAAAATCGGGGCGTTTGCACCTAATAATAAATCAGCTTCAGGACCATGATGTGCACCATAGTGAGAGCTTGCATTATCAGGATCTTCTGTATATGTAGCGGCGTTACGACGGCTCCTGTGGCAATGCATACATAGAGCTCCTGTACCGTACTTTTCAATTGTAACTGGTG
>JARRKK010000467.1:0-482 GCA_037388105.1 Ignavibacteriaceae bacterium
ATACAACAAATCCTTTCGTATTAACTTATTCTTTTTTAATTGCTTTAGCGATTTTGAACCTGTTAGGTACATAATTCTTCTGATTGTATCGAACCAACTTGTAATTAATTTTTGAGTTCCTTCGATACCAGAGTTTTGAAGTTCCAACAAAATCACTCGCGCAGAAGCAACAATATCAGCACCTAACGCAATTGCTTTTGCAGCATCAATCGCGTTATTTATTCCTCCTGAACCGATTAACCGAAATTTAAAATTATTCTTTAACTTATGAACTTCTTTGATACAATATGATGTTGGAAGACCCCAATCCCAAAAATAATTATCTTTTTCATTATTATCTTTATTTCTTAGTATTTCCACACCCGCCCAACTTGTTCCACCAGCACCTGCAACATCAATTCCTTCAACGCCTGCATCCAACAACTTTGATGCGGCCTTATAAGATATTCCTGCTCCAACTTCTTTTATAATTATTGGTACGC
>JARRKK010000467.1:503-1932 GCA_037388105.1 Ignavibacteriaceae bacterium
TCGTTTCTCCTTCCTTTTGAAGTAACTCCTGTAAAGGATTAATATGAACTACCACACCATCTGCTTCAATCATTTCTACAAGTCTGAATAATGGATCCATTGATTCAACCTGAACAACCTGTGAAGCTCCGATATTACCAAGAACAGGTACCTTTGGTGCATTTCTTCGCACCGTTTTGAATGACTCAGCAAAATCATCATTCTCGAGTGCCTGTCTTTGGCTTCCAACTCCAATCGGTATGTTTAAGTTCTCTGCTACCATTGCTAACTGAGCATTTATATTTTCTGCTTCAGACGTTCCGCCAGTCATACAGGATATTAAAAACGGATAATCAATTTTCTTCCCAAAAAACTTTGTTCGAAAATTAATTTTATCAATATCAACTTCAGTAATTGCGTAGTGCTCAAAATCATAATATTCAAAACCGGTTGATTTAGTTTTGTATGCAACTTCATCCGACAAACATAATTCAAGATGCTCTTTTTTTCTTGATGATGTATTACTTTTATCTGAATTCATAAGTGTTTGAAAAGAAAGAAATTAAGTGATAATGAAGATATTAAAATTATATAATAAAATCTTTGAAGGGAATTTTGTGTTCCGAACTTTGAGAGTCGTGGAATGGATTTAAGATCAATATCCAAGATTTCAACTAAATCCAGCTGTTTTGGCCAAAGGAATATTTATACTGACAGCATAAAGTCAAAAAAAGAGGTTGTCTCATAATCCTAATATTGTTAGTCAGAGCTTGTCTAAGACAGACAATTTAAAGTAAAATCACACTTCGACTTGTTCTGTGTGACGGTAATTATTACTTTTGAGACAACCTCTTTCATTATAAAATATTTGCAAAGCCCTATTTATTTCAGAAAAACCATCTTCTTAATTTTAATAAAATCAGCAGTTTTCAACTGATAGAAATAAACACCACTTGGAAGATTCTTGGCATTAAATGTTACCTCATAACTTCCTGCGGATTTTTCTTCATTTACTAGCTGCGTTACCTCTTCACCAACGGAATTAAAAACCTTTAATACAACGTTAGATTTTAATGGAATACCGAATGTTATCTTAGTTGTCGGGTTAAATGGATTAGGATAGTTTTGTTGTAGTGCAAAATCTAATGGTGCAGGATTATCTACAAAAACCTCATCACTATACTCATAGCTTCCATTATAATCTATTTGCTTTAACCTATAGAAAATTGATGCTGCTTTTACTTTACTTATATCGTCAGTATAACTATACTCTTGAGGTTCAGTTGTTGTTCCGTATCCTTCTCTAAATCCAATTAATGACCAGTCACCGTTAGTTTCATTGTTTATTACTCTTCTCTGAATTTCAAAACCCAGATTGTTTATTTCTGTAGCTGTAGACCAATTAAGGATTACTTTTCCCAACTGGGAAACTGCCGTAAATGATGTTAAT
>JARRKK010000468.1:0-1984 GCA_037388105.1 Ignavibacteriaceae bacterium
CTTACTATCTTTTACCACCCATTTACCATCGATCATTACAGATTTTACATTATCGGTGCCCGATGAATATACTATATTTGAGTACACCAGATTATCATCATCCAAAACAGAGTTATTATTTTTATTCAAATCGAGTAAAACCAAATCTGCTTTCTTGCCAATTTCAATACTTCCAATTTCATCTTCAAGGTGTAAAGCTTTCGCTCCCTCAATAGTAGCAAGATCAAAAACAGTTTGAGCATCCATTACTTCCGGACCACGCAGCGGCTTTTGGATCAGTGCTGCTAATCTCATTTCTGTAAAAGCGGATAAGTTGTTATTGCAGGGCGCTCCGTCCGCTCCTAATGATACCGATATTCCTCTGTCTAAATAATCCGGAATGTCGGCAATGCCAGATCCAAGTTTTAAGTTTGCTGACGGACAGTGTGCAATCCTTACATTTTTATCCTTCAATATTTTTTTCTCCTTTTCGTTCACGTGAATGCAATGAGCAAGTACAGTATGATCATCCAAAACATTAATTGAATTAAAATATTCTATGTTATCTTTATTGTGTGTTTTTCTTACCTCATTAATCTCATTTTTATTTTCTGATGAATGAGTGTGATATACTGAACCAGGAAAATCGCTCATTATATTTTTTGTTTCTTTTAATAACCTTTCACTGCATGATAAAACAAACCTTGGCGCAAATCCATATTTAATCCTTCCATCTTCACTATTGTGGAATGCTTTCGCCAAATCCTGCATATTCTCTATTTCAGTTTTAGTACTGGACTCAAACTCAGGAAAAAGATCATTACGGTCTATAAGACATTTGCCAGAGAACCCCCGTATTCCTGAACTGATCATCTCCTCAAGCACTACCTCCTGATGCCGCAGAGTTCCCATGTCCAGCAGAGTAGTTGTGCCACCGACTATTAATTCATTTATTCCAAGTCTTGCTGAAAGCTTTAACGATTTTTTATTGTGAGCATTTTCAAATGGAAATATTTTCTGTTGGAGCCAATCAAGCAGCTGAAGATCATCTGCAAGACCACGAAATAGTGTCTGACAAAGATGAACATGCGTTTGAACAAATCCAGGGATAAGCGTTAAATCAGGATGATCAAATATATCAACATATTTAGATCGATCGATTTTTTTGATCGGGATGAATGAAACAATCTTATTATCAATAATTTCAACAGCAGTGTTCCTAAAAATTTTATGATCCTTATCAACTGTGACTACCCGTTTAGGAATTATTAGAATTTTATCACTCATCATTAGATTCACTAAAGCTATAATTCATACCGGTTCTATATTTAAGCATATCTGAAGTGGTTATTCTCATATAAATACCTTAAAATTTAAAGGTTAAACTTATTTTTATCCGGATCGTATGAAACTTCCAGATCATCAACATTAAAATCATCTTCTTCGTCTTTGTGTATTTGTTAACAGGATTTTTCTGAATATATATTCTGCTATCAACCCTGCAATGGCTCCAAATAAATGTGACTCCCAGGATATTCCTTTCTGACCCGGTAATATTCCCCATACAATACCTCCGTAAAGAAAAGTAACAAGCAACGCAATTGAAATAGATTTATTATCCTTTCGAAAGATACCACTGAAAAACAAAAAACTAACAAAGCCGTAAACTAAACCACTTGCACCAATATGATAAACCTCCCTTGCAAGCAACCAGACAAAAAATCCTGTTAACAAATACACAACAATAAACACTCTTAAAGAAACCTTGTTATAAAAGAATGATATCGACCATCCTAATAATATCAAGGGGATAGTATTAGAAATCAGATGGGAATAATTTGCATGAATTAATGGTGCTGTAACAATTCCTAATATGCCGAACATATCCCTCGGTAAAATTCCCATTCGTGTAAGATCAAGTTTAAAAACAATTGATAGCAGAAATACAATCCAGATAAGGACAGGAAATGTAAGTGGAACAATCAAACTTTTTATAAGTTTTGAG
>JARRKK010000469.1:0-1395 GCA_037388105.1 Ignavibacteriaceae bacterium
GAGAGAAGAACAAGCAAGGTAAAAACTTATTCACACGGTATGAAACAAAGATTGGGAATTGCACAAGCTCTTTTACACGATCCTGAATTAATAATCTTGGATGAACCTACAACGGGATTAGATCCTCAGGGAATGAAAGAAATACGTGATCTGATAATTCATCTTCGTGATGAGAAAAATAAAACAATATTCCTTTCTTCACACTTACTTTCTGAAGTTGAGCAGATTGCAAACAGAATGATAATAATTAACAAAGGAAAAACCGTAGTGGAAGGGTTTGTGAGAGATTTACTTAACTCTACAGAACTAAAAGTTACTATTGAAGTTGATAAAATAGATTCTGCTAAACAACTAATAAGCCAATCTCGATGGGCGGATAAAATAGAGTCTATCAAAAACAATAAACTGATTCTTAACCTGCCATCTCAACAGATAGCAGAATTAAATAAGTATTTTGTAGAAAATAATATTTCAGTTAGTGCGGTTATTCCAACCAGATCACTCGAAGAATACTTCCTGAAGATAACAGTTGATGCTGTATAATGATAAGATTAATTAAAATAGAATTGTACAAGATTTTCAAAAAATGGAGAACGTATATCGGCTTTATAGCAATTGGTTTGCTTGTAGCAATAATACAAATCGCAATGTTTTTCGAAGGGCAAAAATCGCTTGATTTTATGACACGTAATATTCAGGAATCCTTCATTTTCGTTGGAAATTTGTTAAATGGATTTTTTATATCATATTTAATACTCAATATGCTTGCAGTACATATTCCGTTTCTTATTACACTTGTCGCCGGAGATTTACTGGCAGGTGAAGCAACTGCTGGAACGTACAGGATTTTGCTTACAAGACCTGTATCCCGGTTACAGGTTGTTACTTCAAAATTTATTGCCGGAAATATTTACACATTTACTTTAATTCTCTGGCTGGCAATTGTTAGTTTAGGAATAGGTGCGATTCTATTTTGGATTTGGAGAGTTAATAGTCATTAAGTCCAGTGCCGTAATAATATTGGATAGAAACGATGTGATTTGGCGGTTTCTTTTAGCTTATAGTTTTGCCGCTTTAGGAATGTCGGTCGTTTGCAGTCTGGCATTTTTCTTTTCATCACTTGTTGAAAATGCCATCGGACCAATAATAGCGACTATGGCAATAATAATTGTTTTTATAATTGTTTCGGCAATTGATATTGAAGTTTTTAAGTCTATTAAACCTTATCTTTTTACTAATTATATTCTTTCCTGGCGCCTAATTTTTGGTGACCCTATTAATACTTCGAAGTTATTAAATGCTGTGTTGATATTGTTTGGTCATATAGTTTTTTTATATGCTGTTACAGCATCTATCTTTAAAAGAAAGGATGTTCTATCATAAAAATGCAGATGA
>JARRKK010000470.1:0-1354 GCA_037388105.1 Ignavibacteriaceae bacterium
TTTAAATCTTAATACAAAATCAACAACCGGGTGATATATCTTTACCAAAAAGTTTGTAATAGGATTTTCATCTTCCTTTTTCATTTTACCACGGACAAAATATCCAAGTAGTACAGGTACAATTGTTATTGCCAGAATAGCACCTGCTGCCATAGAATATGTTTTTGTAAAAGCAAGCGGTTTGAAAAGTCTTCCTTCCTGTTGTTCCAGTGTAAAAACTGGTAGAAATGAAATTGTAATTATAAGCAGTGAATAAAAGATTGATGGTCCGACTTCTTTTGAAGATTCAAGTATCAACCGCCAGTGTGGTCTTCTTTGCTCGGGAGGTTTATCATACTCCGAGGAAAGATGTGTATGCGCATTCTCCACCATAATTATTGAAGCATCAACCATTGCACCGATTGCAATTGCTATTCCACTAAGTGACATTATGTTTGCATTTATTCCCTGCATTTTCATTATCAGGAACGCAGCAAGCACGGAAGTAGGTAAAGTGAAAATTGCTACTAAGGAGCTTCTTATATGCAGTAAAAATACGATGATGATAAGTGCGACGAGAATACTTTCTTCAGTTATTTTATCTCTCAGATTATCAATCGCTTTTTCAATTAATGTTGAACGGTCATAGGAAGTAAGTATCTGTACGTCTGCCGGAAGAGATTTTTTAAGTTCTTCTAATCTTTGTTTAACTTTTTCTATAACAGCGAGTGCATTTTCGCCATAACGCATAACAATAATTCCCCCAACGGTTTCACCTTCACCATTCCAGTCGGCTAAACCTCTCCGGAGTTCTGGACCGATATTAATTGTCGAGATATCCTTCAGGTAAATTGGTGTACCTGTATTTTGTGAAACCCCGATTGATATATTTTTTAAATCGTCTGTTGATCTTATATAACCTAATCCCCGCACCATAAATTCGGTTTCACCCATTTCTAGCAATCTTCCTCCCACATCATTATTGCTTTGCTTGATTGCCATCTTAACTTTTTGAAGAGGAATATTATAATACGCAAGTTTTGTAGGATCAACATTTACCTGGTACTGTTTTACGAATCCGCCTATGCTTGCAACTTCTGAAACACCGGGAATTGAGGAAAGCTCATACTTCAAAAAGAAATCCTGGATGGATCTTAATTCCTGCAAGTCTTTTTTGTCCGATTGCAGAACATATTGATAAACCCAGCCTAATCCTGTTGCATCAGGTCCTAACTGAGGTGCAACGCCTTCGGGAAGTTCATTCTGAAGAGAGCTTAAATATTCCAGTACACGACTACGTGCCCAGTAAATATCTGTGCCGTCTTCAAAGATTATATACACCATAGAGAAACCGAAAAATGAATAACCTCTTACA
>JARRKK010000471.1:0-3170 GCA_037388105.1 Ignavibacteriaceae bacterium
CGATATTACCTGGACTGGTGCTATATCAGGAAACGTAAGAATAAAACTTTATGATGACGGAGATTTTGATTCAGAAATAACGTCCTCAACTCCCAACAGTGGATTATATTCCTGGAATATTCCTATTGACCAATCACCGGGGACAGAATATAAAGTAAAGATAACTAAAGTTGATGATGATGATGTAACTGATAAATCAGATGACGATTTCACGATAACCGGACCTCCTCTTGACTTTAAGGTGGACTTTTTAGTATCTGACAATTGCTCACATCTTCAGAATCTCATCTTTGGAACAGCACCGGATGCTACAGATTGTTTTGATCTTGGTTACGATAGGTATGCAGCTCCTGCTCCACCGTTGGGAATATTCGATGCTGTTTTTACAAGCTGTAACGATAGATTTTTAAAGGATATCAGGGAAACTAACCAGAATGATGTAACGATATGGGATGTAATTTATCAAAGAAAAAGCGGATGCAGTACAATTAATTTCAACTGGGATCCCGGGCAATTACCTTCCGGTGGTAATTTTCATTTAATTGATTTTCAGACCGGAGGATCTTTGGTAAATATTGATATGAGATCAACGGATAATTATACTGATATAATTGATCTTGATCATTTACAGATTATATTCAATTATTCCACAACATTTAGTACGGAAATCGATGAAGGATTCAATATGATAAGTTTACCACTGGAAGTAGTGAGTAATTTTTATCTGGACCTCTTCCCGAATGCAATACCGAATACATTATTTGGATTTGATGAAGTTTATATTCTCACTGAGAATATAATCCCGGGGGAAGGTTACTGGTTGAGGTTTGATTCACCTGAGACAGTAACTATCGAAGGTACCGAAATACAGATGTTGGAATTGAATTTAAAGCTGGGTTGGAATATGATAGGTGGACCGGCTTGCAATCTGCCGCTCAGTAGTATAATAGATGGTGCAGGTATAATTATTCCGAATACCTTGATGGGATTTAACGGTGTTTACTATCTTGCAGATACGATTTTACCTGGAGATGGCTATTGGATTAGAACAAATGATTCAGGAACAATAATTCTGGTATGTTCTGCTCTTGTTCCTCCTCTTGCTAACTTACCAAAGGCAGATGAAACTAAGTCCATTTTTGCCGATCTGACCGGGTTCATCACTATAGATTTAGAAGACAGTAAAGGTAATTCACAGAGATTGTTCTTTGCGGGAAATTGTATAGACGGATATCTGGTTAAAGAATATGTTGGTAATGTTGAAACGGGAAAAAGAGAAATATCAGATGGAATGGAATTATTGATAACTAACCAAAATGTAGATCTATTGAAGATTCAGTTAAACTCAATAATACCTACCGGAGTTGTACTAGGGCAGAATTACCCTAATCCGTTCAATCCCGGAACAATAATAAAATATCAATTACCTTTTAAGGCAAATGTAAAATTGCAGATAATTAATTCTCTTGGACAGGAAATCAGAATATTAGTTAATGAAGAAAAAGCAGCCGGATCTCATGAGGTAGAATTTGACGGATCAAAACTAGCAAGTGGAATATACTTTTACCGAATTCAGGCAGTTGATCTTTCGTCCAGTTCAGGCCAGGTTTTCGATGAAACGAAAAAAATGATACTAATGAAATAAATATTCTATTTGATGTTGAGCTTTGCATGCATTTTGAAAATAGATTGATATACCTGATTAATATGTAAAATTTATATAAGTCACACCTTCAAAGTGTGATTTTTTTGTTTAAGACCTCTTTTTTTCCACTCCGTTTTACCTTTAAAAGTCCTAATCTTTGCACTATATTTCATTCATTTTTCCCAGCAAATCGGTAATAATTTTTCGAATTGTGAAAAGTTCAAATTAATTTTTTTCTTTTCATTTTGATACACAATTTTATTTCGATACGCTTCAAAAAGTCAACAATTATCAATTTATAACTTTAACGACACGGCATATACTTTGATATAATATGAGCTTGCATTGTTTCAAAATGTAATTATTATTTAACAATTCTCAATAATTTAATTGCTTAATTAGCGATGAAGGTTATTAAAAATAAATTGACTAACAAGAAATTTAATCTTAAAATACGGACACTTCTATTGTCTGTTAATTCAATATTATTCTCTCAGGGAAACTTATTATGACCAAATTCATTTCATTTACCATCTCATTAATTTTAACTATTGTTCCATCCATCTTTGCACAAGATGCAATTACTGTTACTTCTCCAAACGGAGGAGAGATATTTGAAATAGGAGCTTCATATGATATAACCTGGACTGATAATATAGCAGAAGATGTAAAGATAGAATTATTCAAAGCCGGCGCGTTTGATTCAAACATAGTTGATCCAACACCAAGTGACGGAACATACAACTGGACAGTACCTTCGGTTACGGAAGGATCAGATTATACTATAACGGAACTATAGCAGATACATCGGATGCAAACTTTACAATACAGACATCAGCTATTACAGTAACATCTCCGAATGGCGGAGAGATCTTTGATATAGGAAACTCATATGATATAACCTGGACAGATAATATAGCAGAAAATGTTCAAATAGACTTATTCAAGGGCGGTTCATTTGATCAAACTATAATTGCTTCAACTATAAGTAATGGAACTTACAACTGGATGGTACCTTCGATTACCGAGGGAACAGATTATACTGTTGTAATAACAAGTACGACCAACGGAACTATAGCAGATACTTCGGATGCAAATTTTACGATTCAGACATCAGGTATTACAGTAACCTCGCCAAATGGAGGGGAAATCTTTGATATTGGAAACTCATATGATATAACCTGGAATGATAATATTTCCGGAACTGTGAAGATAGATTTATTCAAAGCCGGTGCGTTTGTTCAAACTATAGTTGATCCAACACCAAGTGACGGAACTTACAACTGGACAGTACCCTCAGTTACAGAAGCTTCGGATTATACGATTGTGATTACAAGTAATTCAATGGGTACTATCGCTGATACGTCGGATGCAAGCTTTACAATACAGACATCAGTAATTACAGTAACTTCGCCGAATGGAGGGGAAATCTTTGATATAGGGAACTCGTATGATATAACCTGGACAGATAATATAGCCGAAGATGTAAAGATAGATCTATATAAAGCCGGCGCGTTTGTTTTAA
>JARRKK010000472.1:0-1275 GCA_037388105.1 Ignavibacteriaceae bacterium
CATCAACAGTAACTGATCTTAGTTCCAGATTCTCTAAAAAAGAACCATACTCTTCAACTACTTTATCAATTTTATAAGGACCATATTTTACTACAAGACCGGCACTATCAGAATTTATTTTTATCATGGCAGATTGAGTTACCAGATTAGGACGACGTACTGTAATAGATGTCTGTGTAACTTCAACGAGATCTGCAAGCACAGTTGTCAAATCCGGAATTTCAAAATAAACACTATGATCTGATGATATTCCAATAAAATTTTCTCCACGAATTACAATTTTATTTACTCCCGGTACTGCTCCTTCAGAGGGTTCGATTCCGGTAATAACAGGTGAGGAAGGCAAGTCATAATCTTTTTCCCAAAGAGGTTCCGCAACATCAAACTCGCAGCCGTTAATGATAATGGTTATAATTGTTGCTAAAAACACAATTGCAACAACTAAAAAACGATGGGCCTTCATATTTCTCTCCTTAAAACCGTATAAGTAATTTTATAAAATGAAGAACTTAATTAGAGAAAATCTCCCAGTGAGAACCTGGCAGTAAACCTCTGAACTTTATCGAAAATTCCAAACGGTGTATATGCGTAATCAAATGTAAACCCGAATTGAGTAACACCTACACCAAATGAAAATCCACTTTCATCATTACTAGATATATATCCTCCTCTTAAAGAAAATATATTCATCAGTTTATAATCTAATCCAAATTTAATTTGTTCAGGGTGATCACGATGATGAGTCGCATCAATACTAACGTAAAGAGACTGATCAAAGGGAAGTTTCTCTAACAAATCCATAACATTCATTGATATTCCAAGGGTAAAAGCTAAAGGCGCCTGTATTCCTTCTTCAGCATATTTATATTCGGCAGAAAAATTCCGTACCGACATTCCGAATACGAGGCTCTTCAACCCTGTTCTAAACTGGGTACCAAAATCAAATATCAAAGGTGAAAGTTCATTTGATACTAATGATGTATCGGAAGTTCTATATGCGCTATCGGTTCCAGCATAAAATGACTGAATATTAACAGCTGTCATGCTTTCACCCAGATCCTGATGAACAAATCGTATTTGTCCTCCCACACTAAATCTGTCTGTTAATTGCTTGGCATAACCCATACCTACAGCAAGTGAATTCAAAGAAAAAATACCCGTATCATCATATCCCTGTGGCGAAGCCGAATTTACACGTGTACCGTAAAAATCTCCGTAATCTACATACTGTAAGCTAAAGCCAAGTACACCATAATCTCCATCGAAAGGATTCAC
>JARRKK010000473.1:0-1235 GCA_037388105.1 Ignavibacteriaceae bacterium
TGGATAAATTTTTGCATCAGTATCTCTTATATTCCCATTTAATTCATTTAAACTAACAGGTTGGGACGGATCGATTATGTCTCCATATTTATAATAATCTGCACTACTATTGTACCAATAATATTCAGGCACTAAATTCATTCCCCATTTAAACTCACCTTTTTTCTTGTTGTAAGTTTCTTTTCCATACTCATCTTCTAAAATCTCTCTGTCTTCTCCTGCTTTAGACCAATCCCACCAAACCATTGTTGGCGCATTTCGTGCATAGGAAGGAATATGGCAGGTTTGGCAGGAAACGGAGTTGAAATGTTTATTAAGCAACTCTTTTTCATGCGGATCATCACCATGACAATTTTCACAGGAAACTAATTCTGCACTTTCATCTTTTAAGCTATGACTTCCCCCTGCTATCCGATGTTCAGTTGTAATGTGGCAATCAGTACATTGAAAATCCAATCCGCCCATGTGGAAATCGATTTCTTCGGTAGGATTATATAGACTAGTGTCCATATCGCCGTGTTTAACACCGTTTCCTCCACCGCCATTAAAATGACAGTAACCGCAATTTCTTCTGGTGCTCAGACCAACGCTTTGTGCAACCATTAAAAGATTAATTGTAGAGTCGGGGTATCCTGCACCAGTTGGAACTTTAGAATATGTTCCTGTTTGATCATGACAAACAAGGCAATCTATATTTTCCTGTGCAGAGAAATCAAAGTTCTCATCTTTCCAGCCATAACCAATGTGGCAGCTCGTACACCTGGGCCAGTTTGATGGAACTGCAATACAAAAATTGTTTATTAAATTAAGTTTCCCTATTCCTGCTAAATTCGTACTATCCCGGTTATCACCTAACCAGGTCCAGTGGGGTGTATTTATAATTTGTTCACCGACTTCTTCATGGCACATAAGGCAGGTTTCAGTTACTTCCTGGGGCGTTTCGAATGGTCCTTCTATCATTTCCGCATGATTTTGAGGGAAAGAATTACCATGTAAAATTAACATTAATATAAGCAGGTAAATTGTCTTCATGTCAATATTGGCGATAATTGTATAAAAATTGAAAGAAATTACTAAATAACACTGCAAAATTACAGTAAGTTTTCAAATAATGAAATGAAACTTTTGGTATAGCGATTGTTGATTAATTAAACTAATATTAATTGAGTCAAAAGTGTAGGAAGCAGGAAGAATTTATTATATTTTTCTTAAGGGTGAAAATATGAATTTTTATT
>JARRKK010000474.1:0-2128 GCA_037388105.1 Ignavibacteriaceae bacterium
TTCTGAACCAGAAAGTAATTTTACAGTTAGTGGTAAAGTAGTCTATAATGGTTATGCCTTATCCAATGCTCTGGTAAGTTTGGATAATATCGCAAATTATTCAACTACAACCGATGTTGATGGAAAATTTGTTATTCCAAATATTCCAAAGGGTAATTATCAGCTTTCAGTATCTAAAAATCTTGCCGAAGGATCGTTTACTGAAATAACTAAAAATGTAGCCGTAAATGTCGATTTAGATCTAACCGAGTTAATACTACCTAAAGCTGTCTTTCTCTTTCCACTATCAAATGTTACATCCTCATCTTGTGAACTATTCTGGTCAGCAACAGATGCGGTAGATTTTCGTGAATACAAAATCTATAGGCACACAACTCCTGGCTTAGATGAAACCACAGGCACATTAATTTATGTTGCGACTTCCATCAGTGATACCTCATTTGTTGACAGAGATATATTTGAAGCTACTACCTATTATTATAGAGTTTTTGTGATGAATGAATATGGCAGGTTAGGCGGGAGCAACATTGAAAGTACAAAAACCTTGAATAGAAACCTGATAATAAACGGAGATTTTGAATTATTTAATTCAAAGAATGAGCCATTAGATTGGTTATTAGAAAATGATGTTTGGTTTACAAATGACCAAAATTTTCAAAGTGGTGCATACGGACTAAGGGGCGAAAGAAATTCTTATTTATATGAACTGGGACCAGGGGCTTCACTAAGACAATTCATACCTTATACTTCGATTGTTGCAGGTAAGCAGTATACTTTTTCGTTCCATTACTATGTTGAAAATTTAGGTGGAAACTCAACTCTTCAAGTTGCATTGCGTACTCGTGATCAATCATCAACCATATTTATTTATGACTACTTCATCACAGGCCAAAGCACAACAGGATGGGAAAGTAAGGCGTTTACATTTACAGCGCCAACTCTAACTCAGGATTTAGTAGTTAGTTGTTTTGTCGGCGTCAATATTCCGTATGATTCTTTTAAAGTAGTAGTTTACAAGATAGAAAATTTATTACCCTTAATATTCGTTTTTACTTCATATTTCAATAATTAAATTTGTCTAAATAACTTATAATTTTTTCTTCGGGGTTCCTCAAATGAAGATTTCGCCTAAAATCCCCAGTGCTATTTTTCTATTTATCCTTATTTTACTAAAAATCTCTTACTCACAACAATCTATTATTTCAGACTTCGAATACATTTCCCCGGTACCCGGATCTGGAATGAATATGCCTGAAACTAATGTCATTATCCGGTTTGGACCAGCATTTAGTTCAAATGATGTTTACTCCCCAAATTTGGTCGAGGTGAGAGGTGATAAAAGCGGTTTACACTCAGGTGATCTTATTCTTTCAGAAAAAAACAAGACTCTGTTATTTAATCCCGATGTTCCCTTTCAGAAAGGAGAAGTTGTTAGTGTAAAGTTTCTAAGGTCAACAAAAACTGAAGATGGGAAATTAATCCCCGCATTAAGCTTTTACTTCAAAATTACAGGAAAAAATATAAATGAAATTGTAAGGCGCAACCCTGATAAATATTTATTGAATGAGTACCCAGAATTTACCAGTTCTCAGAGTAATAATTTTTCATTTCCGATATCTAACAATAATCGTTACTCGGTCATGGAAGATTCACTACCCGAAGATTTTCCAACGATAAGAGTAGATTCTTTAAATGATCCAACACCGGGCTATGTTTTTTTAACTCCGTTTTCATTTTCATCAGTAATCACTAATTACTTAATAATCAATGATAATTATGGTACTCCTGTATTTTATAGGAAGACTCCAGACTTCAATTTGGATTTTAAAAAACAACCTGGTGGAAATCTAACCTATTTTGACGGTTCCACATATTATTTTTATTCACTTGATAGTTCATACCAGGTGATTGATAGTTTTACAGTTGGAAATGGATACCCTATTGATTTCCATGAATTATTGATACTGAAAAACAATCACATTTTGATACTTGGCCAGGATTACCAGCAAGTTGCTATGGATACTGTTGTACCGGGTGGTGACCCTAATGCAATAGTAGTTGGTCAAATTATTCAAGAGCAGGATGAAGATAGAAATGTTGTGTTTCAATGGAGGAGCTGGGATCACTT
>JARRKK010000475.1:0-1109 GCA_037388105.1 Ignavibacteriaceae bacterium
GAGGCATTTCCATGCTCCGGAGAAATTAACTCAACAGTTGATGATCCTGCTGCTAAAATAAAACAAGTTGAAGAGAACTTTTCAAATAGCAATGTTGATTATCTGGATGGTGTAAGCGCTGATTTTGATAATTGGCGTTACAATTTAAGAATGTCAAACACAGAACCAATTATAAGACTGAATGTTGAAAGTAAAGGTGATGAAAAATTGTTACAAAAGAAAACAAAGGAGCTTTTAAAAATTATCAGGAATTAGAAAATGTGACCTGCTTTTGATGTAGGTCATACACACACAATTTTAATTTAACCTTCACCACGAAAGATAATTTTAATATCGCAATAAAATTATTTAAGCAATAATGCTTTGATAGTTTCGGTGTAATTGCCTGCTTCGCCTGTGGCGGTTAGTGTTATTAAATACACCCCTGAAGGAAGTAACGCTCCATTACTATCCTTTGCTTCCCAGTTAATAGTATAACTGCCGGGAGCTAATAAATTTTCTAACAGTGTTGTAACTTCTTTCCCTAACATAGTGTAAACTTTTATTGAAACCCTTGTAGATTTTGCCAGTATAAATTTGACATTTGTAGACGGATTAAATGGATTGGGGTAGTTGTGAAATACTGCAAGTTTATCCAACAATCCACTAGCATCAGCAACAGATGAAACGCTTTCCGGTTTATAAATTTTTGTAACGAATCTGCCCAGGTTACCACCAGGTTGTACTATTACATGTAGCATAGAAATTAGGATGTCGTACTCTTTCTTATCATTGCTTTGTAATTCGTACATTGTAGCACCATAATAAATCTTGAATTCTCCCTGGACAATAAGATTATTTTGTTTAATGTAATTGAGTTTATAGATATGCTGCCCCCGACTCCCGCAGAACTTTAGTATCAGGAAGTTGTCATCAATACATACGGCAACCTCATCAGTTCCATCATTATTAATATCAACCGCCTGCATAGTTCCTGCATAGAAGGAAAATACTCCAACCAGGTCAATCCTTCCAACTGATTGATAACTATTATCACCGTCTGTTTCAAATATCGTTATCCTCGTTGTTCCTATGCCATTATAATATGCATCGGCTAATACCCAAAATTC
>JARRKK010000476.1:0-1568 GCA_037388105.1 Ignavibacteriaceae bacterium
GCACTCGGATAGGGTGTAACATTTACATGATATCTACCGTCGGCATAATTGAAGTCCTGTTCAACTCTGTAAATTCTATTGGCTTTTTTATGATAACTGTTAAAGCTTAGTTCATCATGTACCCACATAAATATAAGAATACAGCATGCCATACCAATTGCCAGACCGGAAATATTTATAAAGGAGTACCCTTTAAATTTCTTCAGGTTTCTTAATGCTATTTTCAAATAATTATAGAGCATATTTCCTCCACTGTTTATTCATACTTTAAACTATCAATTGGATTAGCCAGTGCTGCCTTAATTGCCTGGTAACTAACTGTTAGTATTGCAATTAATAGTGCTATTCCTCCTGAGGCGATAAAAACCCACAAATTTAAATCAGCATGGTATGCAAACCTCTCGAGCCACATACCCATAGCAAGATAGGCAACAGGCCAGGCAATAATGTTTGCTAATAAAATCCATTTTGAAAATTCTTTTGTAAGAAGAATTACAATACTGGTTATCGATGATCCCAATACTTTACGAATGCCAATTTCTTTTGTTCTTTGCTCGGCAGTGTAGGATGCAAGCCCGAAAAGCCCAAGGCAGGCAATTAAAATGATAAGAAAAGTAAATGAATTAATTATTTTTTCAATTCTGTAATCGGTTTTATACTCAGCATCTATTTTGTCGTCAAGGAAATCGAATTCAAATGGAAATGCCGGAACCATTGAAGCCCAGGTTTCCTTTAAATTATTTACAGTTGAAGTTATATCTTTAGATTTGATTTTAAGAAGTAAAAAGTTGTATTTGTCTGGCCGAAAAATTACTGTTAGCGGACCAATTTTTGAGTGAAGCGAACGAAAATTAAAATCTTTAATAACTCCTATTATTGTTCCCCCCATATAACTTTTGCCTACCGGGTTATCCATACCCATTACTTTTACGGCGGCTTCATTAACTACTATACCGCTGGAAGTGTCCGTAACAAATTCTTTGGAATAATATCTACCCTCAGCCATTTTGAAATTAAGTGTTCTTTCAAGTTCGTAATCAGAAAACAATAAGTTAGATAAGAATCGTTGATCGGTATTTATCATATCCTAATTTCTGGTTACGAATAAAATGCAACTGGTTGTTGATTATAACTGTTCCAATAATTAAGGAAATGGTGAGTATGAATTGAAAGGATACGAGCACCTTTCTAAATAAATTACCGCCTTTTCCTGAGCTAAGATTACCGGAAAGAACCTTTACGGGTTGAAATGCTGAAAGAAAAAATGCCGGGTAACTGCCGGAGATTAAACCCGTAATAAATGCAGTTCCTATCAGTATAACCAGAATCGATGAATTGTTAAATATGTTAAACACTAATTGTTTGCCGGAAATGGAATTAAATAAATGCATGAAGGAAACAACCAGAATCAGAGAAAATATCATGGCAATAAATGACATAAAAAGAGATTCAAAATAAAACTGGAAGATCATCTCTCTCCTTCCGGCACCGATAGCTTTTCTTAAACCAACCTCTCTTGCACGCTTTGCTGAGCGTGCGGTTGAAAGATTCATGAAATTTATACAGGC
>JARRKK010000477.1:0-2464 GCA_037388105.1 Ignavibacteriaceae bacterium
GATAAAGTACTCAACTTAACAGTTAAAAGTGAACGAACAATCAGACGTAGCTCGCTTGAAGAGATATTTTCCAAATTACGAAAATCGACACGTGGTAATCATACTACTCCATTCTCCGGTGCCGGTGATGAATTAACTTCAGAAAGACGTGAATATAATTTTGGAGATACACTCGATCAAATTGATGTGACAAACTCAATCAGGAATGCGCAGATAAATCACGGACTTGATGATTTTAAATTAACTGAACGTGATCTTGAGATTGAAGAGCATGATTACAAAGCAATTAATTCAACTGTCATGATGATCGATATTTCCCATTCAATGATTTTATATGGAGAGGACAGGATTACTCCGGCTAAAAAAGTTGCTATGGCACTATCGGAACTTATTTCAACAAAATATCCTAAGGATACACTTGATATAATCGTTTTCGGTAATGATGCCTGGAAGATTAGTGTTAAAGATCTACCCTATCTGAAAGTTGGTCCTTTCCACACAAATACTGTTGCTGGATTAGATATGGCAGTTGATATATTGCGCCGGAGAAAAACGAATAACAAACAGATCTTTATGATAACGGACGGTAAACCGACATGTTTAAAAATTGGGATTAAGTATTATAAAAATAGTTTTGGGCTTGATCGAAAAATAATTAACAAAACATTGGATTATGCTGCCCGATGCAGAAAACTTGGCGTAACTGTTACAACCTTTATGATTGCACGCGATCCCTATCTTCAGGACTTTGTACGTGAATTTACGAAAACAAATCAAGGCAGAGCTTATTACAGCAGCTTAGATGGTTTAGGTGATTTTATCTTTGAAGATTATATAAGAAACAGACGAAAACATTTACATTAGAATAACTATAACATCTTATGCAAACTGAATCAATAAAAACTTTAGGCGAGCTTAAAGCAAGCAATTATAAATCCCGCAGTATCAAAGATGAGATGAGAGAAAACCTTATAATCGGACTACAAAATGGTGCAAATCCATTTGAGGGAATTGTAGGGTATGACGAGACGGTAATTCCTGAGCTGCAAACAGCAATTTTATCATAATTAATGAAGAGGGAGATAATGCAAAAATAAAATGGATTCATAGGAATGAAAGATACACCGAGAAACTCGCTACCCCTGATGTTACAGTTGCAGACTTGATCGGTGATGTTGATCCTATAAAAGCTGCAGCACTAAAATTACCATATTCCGATGAACGTGTTATTCATTTTGGATTGATTCCAAGATCCCATCGTTCAATTTTTGTTATTAATGAACTACCGGATTTACAGGCCAGAATTCAGGTTGCTCTTTTTAATATTCTTGAAGAAAGAGATGTTCAAATCCGGGGTTTCAAAATTCAACTGCCATTAGACATTCAATTTGTATTTACCGCTAATCCGGAAGACTATACGAACAGAGGATCAATTGTAACACCTTTAAAAGACAGAATTGATAGTCAGATCTTAACACATTATCCAAAGAGCACACATCATTCCAGACAAATAACTGAACAGGAAGCCAATCTTGCGGAAGAGCAAAAGATCTTTGTTAATTCCGGGGATATTCTCAACGAGCTTATTGAGCTTATTGCTTTTGAGGCACGTGAAAGTGATTACATCGATTCAAAAAGCGGAGTATCCGCACGGTTGACTATTTCAGCTTATGAAAATCTCATTAGTACAGCGGAAAGAAGAAAAATAATAAACAAGGAAAAGCAGGCACAGTTAAGAATAAGTGATCTTTTTGGTGTAATTCCATCTATCACAGGTAAAATAGAATTGGTGTATCACCGGATAATCTTAAAAAAACTGAGACTGAAAATCCGTACCTTCCAATTATTAAATGGTTCCAAAGTGGAAATAAACTAGATTTGCTTAATGATCTTTCTAATGAAGAATACAAAAAGAAATTAAATCAGATTCCATGTCTGAATGAAGTTGTAAAAAAATATAATGCAAAAGAGAATTCCGATTCAAAACTTTTATTAATGGAATTTGTTTTATTTGGTCTCTCCGAACATTCATTGCTTAGTAGATTTAGATTAGAAAATGGTGTCCAGTTTAAAGATATGTTAAGTACTATGTTTACTATGCCTCCCGAAGATTTTCCGGATGAAGATGAATCATCACTTTTCCAGTAATAAGTTTAATCCTGTTAAAACATCCTGCTTTTAAGCTCTTACGTTAATTACTATATTAAATAAAGAATTATCTAATAATTTATCATTTATATCAGCCATAGTAATTAACATTGTCCAACCAGAAAAAAATAATACTTATTGGTCCTGCATACCCATATAGAGGAGGAAATTCGTTGTTTATTACACAAACATACGAAGTATTGCAAGATCATTTTAAAGTAAAAATATACAATTACAAATTACTTTACCCTTCCCTGCTTTTTCCCGGCACCACACAATTTGATAAGAGTGAAAAGAAGGTTTTTAAAGTACCAAG
>JARRKK010000478.1:0-1894 GCA_037388105.1 Ignavibacteriaceae bacterium
CATTAGCGTATACATTGTTTACTTTATTAGGATTAGATTACATTGGAGATCCTTGGAAATGGAGAAACTTCCTAAAGATTTCTTATGGAAGAACTAAGGTAGGTGCTGAGCAGTATAAGACAAATGACAATGAAATATTTTTTGAAAGTACACTTATCCATCATGTTAATTGGGCCGTTAGCCCTTATGCCGGAATGTCGGCACGAACAGCAATTACAAAGGGTTATAATTATGATGTGAACCCCGCTATTCAAATTGTGGATTTCCTTGATCCTCTATATCTTACCGAAGGCTTGGGATTTGTTTACGATCGAATTGATAATTTTAGTACAAGATTGGGTGTTGGATTTAAACAAACTTTTGCGAACAATTATGATTCACTTTACACCGATGATCCTGATACACCAAATGAGGTTGAAGGTTTTAAATTTGAATCCGGTATTGAAATTATAACAGAGTATAAAGTAGAATTCTTAAAGAATATGGAATACTATGCTTATTTAAGATTATTCGGTAAATTCGAAAATTTTTCTGTTTGGGATGTTAGATGGGATAATTTAGTTGTAGCAAAGATTAATGATTACTTTAATGTTAATTTTAATTTTCTATTAGTCTATGATGTTGATCAAACTCTTAAAACTCAGATAAAAGAGGCATTGCAATTAGGTATATCATACACTTTATTTTAACACTTATCTAAAAAATGATTTGTAAGTTTATTAAATTCAAGATGTGATTATTATTTTTACAAAAAGCTTCATCGGATAAAATATGTTTTGTCCTGTTTGTAAAGAGCCGATGATAATTCTTGAGCTTAATGAAGTTGAGATTGATTACTGTCCGTCTTGTTCGGGAATATGGCTTGATGCTGGTGAACTGGAACTATTGTTTGAAGATCAGGCAGAAAGAGAAAAAATTATTTCTTCATTCAATATAAGTGCCCGGATAATCATGGTTTATGGTTTGACAAGGGTGAACTTAAAGCCGTATTAAAGTTTGGGGAGAAGGATAACAAAGTTGTTGAACTATTGAATGATTTATTTGGCACAAAATTAAATAATAATTAAAGCGGAGAAAACTTATGATTGGAGTAATAATATTAATTGCTGTTATAGCAATTATAGTTGTAATATTTGTATCGTACTATAACTCGCTGGTCAAATTGAGAAACCAGGTTAAGAATGCCTGGTCTCAGATTGATGTACAACTAAAGAGGAGACATGATCTAATACCAAACCTGATTGAAACTGTTAAGGGATATATGACTCACGAGCGTGAAACTCTGGATAGCATTACAAAAGCGCGTAGTCAGGCAGTTGAAGCTCAAACAGTTGGTGAAAAGGCGAAGGCCGAAGGAGAACTGTCTAGATCGCTGGGGAAGTTTAATCTTGTTGTTGAGAATTATCCTGATTTAAAAGCTAATCAAAACTTCTTATCGCTGCAGGAAGAATTAACATCAACCGAAAATAAGATTTCATTTTCGCGACAAAACTATAATGATCAGGTTCTCTTTTATAATAATAAGATACAAATGTTTCCATCAAATATTGTTGCGGGTATGTTCAAGTTCACCGAAGAGGAATTCTTTGAGATTGAAGATGAAAAAGAAAAAGAAGTTCCGAAGGTCAGTTTTTCATAATGTTAAAATAAGTATAGGTTGTGTGGGAATTAATTCAGGCGAATAAAAGGAAATCTATTTCTCTTATCATACTATTGGGATTAACTCTTATTCTGTTGGGTTTTGTCTTTGGAAGCGTATATAATCCTAAAAACGGTGGAGTTGTTGGTATTTTTATCGCAGTGGCATTATGGACAATTCTTTTTGTAATAACTTACTCAAGCGGCAGTAAAATTCTTCTCGCTGTGAGCGGTGCTAAAGAAGTTACCAAGAATG
>JARRKK010000479.1:0-1983 GCA_037388105.1 Ignavibacteriaceae bacterium
GTCAAATTTGAGAACAATTTCGTAGAACTCACCAACTCAATCAAAGTAAAAGTGAGACAGAACATAAGACCGATGGGTGACGATATAAAAGTTGGGGAGGTCTCCGTTGGGAAAAACACAATAATTAAATCCAGGCATATTTCTGCAGCTGCATCATGCGGAAAAAAGAAATTAAATGTTTACAATAAACTAAGAATAGGAGTGCTTGCAACAGGGGATGAACTAATTGATATTGATGAAAAACCAAAGGGTGATAAAATAAGAGGTTCAAATCTCTATGCGCTGTTAGCTTCAATAAAAGAAATGAACATGTATCCGGTTAATCTTGGATTTGTTAGCGATGAAAAATCAGAATTGGAAAGTAAAATCAAATCTGCACTGGAAAGTGATATTGATATTCTTGTAACAACCGGTGGAGTTTCAGTTGGAAAATATGATTATGTACCTGAGATTTTCGAAAAGTTAGGTGTTGAAATCAAATTTCGAATAGTAAATATTAAACCGGGTAAGCCAATGGTTTTCGGGACTTTTAATAAAAATGATAACCCAATCTTTGTTTTCGGTCTTCCCGGCAATCCTGTTTCTTCATTCGTTGGAATTCAGCTGTTTGTAGGAGGATAATAAAAGAAATTTTATGAGAGGCGTGTTCAGTTATAATAGAGGGTTGAACAAATATACTGTAGAGAAGCTGGTATCCCAATCATCCGGGAATATTGTTACAACAAGCAAAGCTAATTGTTTAATTGTGGTAGAAGAAAACAAAAATTTTATCGAAAAAGGCGAAACGGTAGAATGTATAAAGATATAACAGGTATTATTCTCGCCGGAGGGAAAAGCTCACGGATGGGTAGGAATAAATCTTTCCTTAAAGTCGGTGACGAAACAATAATAGAGAGAGTTCGGGATTTACTACGGGGAATTTTTCAAGATGTAATACTTATAACAAACGATCCGGAGGAATACAAATTTCTTGGTCTTCCAATGTATGAAGACGTATACAGACATAAAGGTCCCTTAGCAGGCATTCATTCAGGATTAATGCATTCTTCAACTGAAATGAATTTTATTATTTCCTGCGATATTCCCTTTATGACTAAAGAAATGATAAAGTACCTTGTTGATTATAAAACTGATAAAATAATAACTATCGCCAAAGCAGATGGATTTATCCAACAGCTTGCAGGTAAATATTCGAAAGCTTGTTCAACTAATGCAGAGAAAATATTAAAAGAACAGTTGGAAGCTGAGCGACGTGATGATGTACAAACAAAACGTAGATGTAATGTATTAAAAATGATTGACCATATCGGTGCAGAAATTATTGATGCGGAAAAGCTACCTTTCTATCACAAGGATTTATACTTCAATATGAATAAAACTGAAGATTATGAGTCAATTTTGCAGCCATTTCTTTTGAATCAAATGCCAATACATTTAATCCCATCGGACTCGGGAAATTATTATTGTGAACATAAAATGATTTCCGGGCATCAATAAAATTCCCCGGAGAATAATAATCAGATATTATAAAAGATTGTTCTGTGTCATCAACATAATCCTTAACCAGAGCAAAATCAGTCAGACATTCTATAGAACCAAATTTATATAACTCCCCTTCCGCTGTAACAATCATCGCGCTATATTTATCATTATTTATTTTCATTGTGCAGAATGCGCATTCGTCTTGTCCGTAATGAATGGATTCAATTTTATTATCACAGGAGACTAATAGCACTACAATAACGCAGACAATGATAATACGGGGAAAACAGAGCAGCAACCTAACTGGCTTCATTCAGTTACCTTTTTAAAAGTTGTTTATTACTAATTAAGCGAAATTACTCAAAAGCCTAAAAAATAATTACTATCCGGTGGTTAAAAGATTGATTCAGTATTTAAAAATTAATTTTAATAGAGATTCCGTTCCCGACAAAGTCGGGACGGAATGACAAAAATGTTATTTTGCTATCTCAGCTGTATCAA